>QKEI01000222.1 GCA_003251795.1 Candidatus Muproteobacteria bacterium | reverse complement strand
GGCAAAGCGCTTCCACGGAAACCGGCACGCGCCCGGAGACCTGCCCCGGGGTCAAGCCCGTAGGTTCGATGGTTGTTGCCTTCTTGCGGCGGGGTTTCTTGGTTGTGGTAGGCACGTCCAGTTCGCGCGATTCAGAGGAACTTCATGGCTCGGTCGACAACGAAGTTTACAATACCGGGGCTACCTGGAGAGCACCAATGCTAGCTAGATCATTACCGGCGGTGATGGGGCTGTTCCTGCTGATGCCTTGGGCATACGCCAAACAGCCGGTATTCGAAACCCGTGCCGGCGCGATCAGAGGCTATGATGCGGTGGCCTATTTCACAGAGAACAAACCGGTCAAGGGGAGCGACCGCCATTCCTTAGATTGGAATGGGGCGACCTGGTATTTCGCCAGTGCCGACAACCGCAGTCGCTTCAAGGCCGACCCCGGGAAATACGCGCCCCAGTACGGCGGCTACTGCGCTTGGGCAGTTGCTAACGGTTACACCGCCTCCACCGATCCCGCTGCTTGGCGTATCGTCAACGGCAAGCTTTATCTCAACTACAGTGTCGGTGTGCGAGAAAAATGGTCACAGGACATCCCCGGCAACATCGCGCGCGGCGATAAAAACTGGCCAGCGGTGCTCAAGTAGGCGCGCTACTGGGAGTACTCACAAGACTACCTTGTTGCACCGCCCTCCAGTAACACTACCGCATAGGCGGCGATCCCCTCCTCGCGACCGAGGAAACCCAGTTTTTCTGGGCTGGTGGCTTTCACATTCACGCAGCTCGGGTCTATGGCTAGATCGGCCGCCACGTTCTCACGCATCGCAGACAGGTAAGATGCCAGGCGCGGTGTCTGCGCAACGATCGTGCTATCGACGTTAGCCACGCGCCAGCCCTGTTGTTGAATTCTTTGCAGTACGCCCCGTAACAGCTTACGGCTGTCGATACCTTTATATTGCGCATCGCTATCGGGGAAATGCCCCCCCAGATCGCCCAGACCCGCGGCGCCCAGACAGGCATCGCAGATGGCGTGAAGCAAGGCGTCGGCATCGGAATGCCCCTTAAGCCCCCGAGGGTGGTTGATCTTGACGCCACCGAGCACGAGATCTCGGCCGTCGACCAAAGGATGTACATCGTAACCGTGACCGATACGAATCAAACGCGCTCCTTCTCCTGCTGTTTCAGGTACAGCTCGGCCAATTCCAGGTCTTCGGTGAGCGTAATCTTGATGTTATCTGCGTGTCCAGCCACCACGCGGGGGCGACCACCCTGGTATTCCACTGCCATCGACTCGTCTGTGACCGTCACGCCATCGGCGACCGCTACCTCAAGCGCCGATCGCAGTTTTTGCAGTGGAAACAGCTGCGGTGTCAGCGCACGCCACAGGTTGGAACGCGATACCGTTTCCGTCACGGCGCTGGCGGCGTCGGTGCGCTTCACCGTGTCGGTAATGGCGACTGCCAGCAGCCCACCATCAGGGTAACCCAGCACCTGGTTGATTAGTTTGTCGAGATCCGCCGCTCGCAGGCACGGGCGCGCAGCATCATGCACCAGCACCCAGTCGTCCGCATCCGCGCGGGCCTCCAAGGCCTTGAGGCCGCTCAAGACAGTATCGACGCGCTCGGCGCCACCCGCATAGGTACCGAGTAACTTGGGTAGGCGCGCTAGCTCAGGTTTCAACGTGGGCCAGTAGTCGTCACCAGTGGAAATCCCCACTAGCACCCCGCTCACGCGCGGATGAGAGGTGAGGCGGGCCAGGGTATGCAGCACCACTGCCCGGCCGAGCAGTGGTAGGTACTGTTTTGGGGTTGCGGCTCGCATCCGGGATCCGGCACCCGCTGCGGGAACAACGGCCCAGATCCTAGACGCGCTAGCCAAAGCTATGCTGGCGTTTTATGGGGAAAGATTGATCAAGCCGCGCGCGCCTCGACATGACTGCGGATACGATCGATAGCGGCCACGGTGGCAATCCCCTGCACCGCCGCCACCTCGTTGGCGAGGAAATTAACCGCGGTTTTGAGCAACATCGATTCTTCAAAAGACAATCCCGTTTGTTTCTTCCAACGCATGAGATCACGTACGACTTCGCCGAGCTCCATGCACGAACCGGAATTGATCTTGCGCTCGAGCTCACGACAACGATCCGTCCAGTTGCCGCCGGTTACGCGTCGGCTACCCTTGGCCGCTAAGATGCGGTACAACTCCTTAATCTTACGGGTACTTAACAGCGGGCGCAGCCCACTGCGAGAGGCATTGGCCTGCGGTATCTTCACCGTCATCCGCGTTTCCATGATGCGGATGACGAAGCAGCGGTCACAATTTCCGCTGATATAGACGTCTTCAATAGTTTCGATGGTACCAACGCCGGCGGAAGGATAAAAAACCGTATCACCGATCTTGAAATTGAACTGTCGTCTAGCCATGTTCTACTGCACTCCGGGTTTGTTGTCTTAGGGTAGATAGTTATTGCTGTATTATGCAGTGTTAGTTTAAATTATGGTCATAACATCTCATTTATGCAAGGTTTTTCCCTGCGGTTACTGCTGGGCTGGAGACCCAAAAATAGTGCCGACTGTTGCACCACCGAGGCCTCCTAGCATTGCAGCAACCCATTAGCGCCCGCGGAGAAGCACGGGTTTCCCCGCTCAACCCTCCCCTCCCTCAGGGAGCGGGAGAAAGCCTCTATTGGAGCCGGCTCTACGGTAGCGCCCGCGGACTTGCGATCGCCCAGGCTGCCGCCCGACAGGAAAAACCCCTGCTGGTCATTGCACCGGATGCCCGCTCCGTACGGCAGCTGGAGGACGAGATTCGTTTCTACGCCGTCCCGGTGCCGCAAATCAGTGTCCTTACTTTTCCCGATTGGGAATGCCTGCCATACGACGTGCTGTCGCCACATGCAGACATCATCTCCCAGCGCCTGTACGCGCTCCATCGTCTGCCCAAGCTGCACACCGGCGTAGTAGTGACTTCTGTAACAACTTTGATGCACCAGCTACCGCCCCCCAACTATGTCGCCAGCCACAGTCTTGTGCTGACTATCAACGACGCCCTCGATATCGAGGAGTTTCGTGGGCAACTGGTGCGCGCCGGGTACCATAGCGTTTCGCAGGTGATGGAGCCGGGCGAGTACGCGGTACGCGGCGGGCTCATCGATCTCTTCCCCATGGGCAGCCAGACGCCCTATCGTGTCGATCTGTTTGGCGATGAAATCGAATCGCTAAGGGAGTTCAATCCTGATACTCAGCGCTCCGGTAGAAGGCTCGAAAGCATTCAACTGCTTCCCGCGCGCGAGTTTCCGATGACACCCGATGCGATTCAGTTTTTCCGTCAGAGTTTCCGTGCGCGCTTCGAGGGCGACCCTCAGAAAGTCGCGCTTTATCGCGATGTCAGTCGTGGGGTCATCCCTGCCGGGGCCGAGTATTACCTACCCCTGTTTTTCTCCAACACCGCGACACTTTTTGATTACTTTCCAGCGGGAGGGACATGCATAATCGATGCCAACGTCCCCGATGCGGCCGTAGCCTTCCTGCGGGACACGGAGGAGCGCTACCTGGAGCGGCGCCACGACCGTAGCCGCCCTATTTTGGAGCCCCACGAGCTTTTTCTGTCGGAGGGGGAGCTTCGGGAGGAGCTAAAAAAGCGCCAACGAATCCATCTGTTAGCATTCAAAGCTGACGAAGAAGGTCACCTTAGTGCTGTAAAGGGGCAGAATCACGGCGTTGCCAGCTTCGATACCGGAGTGCCGCCTGATCTGCGGGTCGATCACCGGGCTGACAGCCCCTATGCCCCCTTTTTGGACCATCTACGCACCTATGAAGGCCGCATCCTGGTGGTTGCGGAAACGCTTGGGCGCCGGGAGACACTGCGGGCGCTACTGCAGGATCACGGTTTCCGCCCAGAGATCGTGGGTAACTGGGGCGAGTTCCTCGCGGGCGCGGCGCCCCTGGGGATCACCGTCGCCCAGCTGGAAAAGGGACTGGTCCTTGGCGGCCCGACTATTGAGCTCATTGCCGAACCGCAACTCTACGGTGAGCGAGCCGCCCAACGTCGCCGGCGCCTTAGCACCGCGGCACAGGATCCCGAGGCGATCATCCGCAACCTCGCCGAGCTGCGCATCGGCGACCCGGTGGTACACGAGGACCACGGGGTCGGCCGCTACCTGGGGTTGCAGATTCTCGATGTGGGCGACGGGCCTACCGAGTTCCTGGCGCTCGAGTATGCGGACGGGGACAAGCTTTATATCCCGGTAGTGTCGCTACATTTGATTACACGTTATACCGGCACGGACCCAGAGCATGCGCCCCTGCACAAACTGGGTTCTGACGCCTGGGAGAAAGCAAAACGCCGCGCGCGCCAGAAGGCCCACGACGTCGCTGCCGAGTTGCTAGCCATCTATGCGTCACGGGCGGCCAAGAAAGGCCATGCCTTCGCGCCGCGCGATGAACAGTATCTCGCCCTGGCCGATGCCTTTCCCTTCGAGGAGACGCCCGATCAGGCGCGCGCGATCGATGAGGTGCTCGCCGACATGGAAGCCGAAAAGCTCATGGACCGACTCGTTTGTGGTGATGTCGGTTTCGGTAAGACCGAAGTGGCCATGCGCGCCGCCTTTCTTGCGATCCACGGGCACAAGCAGGTCGCGCTGCTCGTGCCGACGACCTTGCTGGCACAACAACATTTCCAAAACTTCAGCGACCGCTTTGCCGAGCTACCGATTAGGATCGAGCTGCTCTCACGGTTTCGCAGCAAAGCCCAACAGGCACAGATTCTCGACGGGCTCGCCGCTGGCAGCATCGACCTCGTGGTCGGCACACACAGGCTGTTGCAGTCCGATGTGCACTTCAAGAACCTAGGGTTGATCATTATCGATGAGGAACACCGCTTTGGTGTGCGTCAGAAAGAGCGTCTCAAGAAGCTGCGGCATGAGGTCGATGTGCTCACGTTGACTGCTACCCCCATACCACGCACGCTCAACATGTCGCTGGCCGGTCTGCGCGACATCTCCATTATCGCTACGGCTCCCGAAGGACGAATGTCGATCAAGACCACCGTCAGCGAGCACAACCGCGCGTTGATCCGTGAGGCGTGCCTGCGCGAGATCCGCCGCGGTGGTCAGGTCTACTTTCTGCACAATGAGGTGCGGACGATGGAACGCGCCTTGCGCCAGCTGCAAGAGTTGGTTCCAGAGGCGGAGATACACATGGCGCATGGTCAGATGCCTGAACGTGAGCTCGAGCGAATCATGCTCGACTTTTATCACCAACGGTTCGGCATCCTGGTTTGCTCTACCATAATCGAGTCGGGCATCGATATTCCTACGGCCAACACCATCATCATCGAGCGCGCCGATAAGTTCGGCCTTGCGCAACTGCATCAGCTTCGCGGTCGCGTTGGTCGTTCGCACCATCGCGCGTATGCTTATTTACTCGTCCCGCCACGCGGTAGCTTAAGCGAAACCGCGTACAAACGTATCGAGGCGATCGAGTCCTTAGGGGAGTTGGGGGCCGGGTTCACGCTGGCGGCGCACGATCTGGAGATCCGTGGTGCCGGTGAGCTGCTGGGGGAGTCGCAGAGTGGCGAGATCGACGAGGTGGGATTTACGCTCTATTCGGAGCTACTCGCGCGAGCGGTGCACTCGCTACAGAACGGTATCGAGCTCGATGAGCTTGAGCTCGTGCGCAGCGGGAGCGAGATCAACGTGCATGCGCCGGCGCTGCTGCCCGATGACTACCTGCCGGATGTGCACATGCGCCTGATTCTTTACAAGCGCATCGCCAGCGCGCCTAGCGAGACGGCGCTCAATGAGCTGCGCGAGGAAATTATCGACCGCTTCGGTCTATTGCCCGAGCCGGCGAAGCTGTTGTTCACGGTGACGTCGTTGAAGATCGAGGCGACGCCACTGGGAATCCGCAAGATCGACGCCGGACCCAAGGGCGCGCGCATCGAGTTCCAGCGCCAGCCCAACATCGATCCGGCCAGTATTATTCAGCTATTGCAATCGAGCCCCGGTCTCTACAGGCTCGACGGGCCTCAGCGCCTACGCATCAAGCAAGACATGCCCACGGTGGAGAACCGTATCCACGCGCTCACTACGCTTCTGCACGCGCTCGTGCCGGCAACGCAATCGGTTGGCAACCGATAGTCTGTGACTTGATGTCGGCTTCATAAATCAGGGAACAATGCCTCTTCGAACCCCATATGGCGGATGTCTTTCAGGCGCATAGGGTAAAGAATGCCATCGAGGTGGTCGCACTCGTGCTGTACGACGCGCGCATGAAATCCCGAGACCGTACGATCGATCGGTTCGCCCTGCTGGTTATGGCCGCGGTAGCGTATGTTGGCAAAACGCGTTACCAGACCGCGCAGGCCGGGGACGCTGAGGCAACCTTCCCAGTCTTCCTCGGTCTCTTCACCGATCACTTCGATCACCGGGTTGATTAGCACCGTTTGCGGCACCGGCTCGGCGTCGGGGTAACGTGGGTTGGTCTCGAATCCGAAAATGACCACACGCATGGAAACACCAATCTGCGGCGCGGCCAAACCTGCCCCGTTCAACGCCGCCATGGTGTCGAACATATCCGTGATCAAGGCCTGCAATTCCGGTGTGTCAAACTGCTCCACCGGCTCGGCCTTGCGGTAGAGCACGGGATCACCCATTTTCAGGACACGTTTAATCGCCATAGGTAGGTTCAGTCGAATTATTCGTCGGATTCGGACATACTACAATTTTGCCATAAAGGAAGGAAAAGCAGTGAAGCGCATACTAGCCATTGCCCTGTTCTGTTTGGCTCCGACTCTGCCGACCTGGGCCGCTTCGTCAGCCAAGAACCCCGATCTCTACGAGGTCGAGGTGGTGATCTTCCAGACCAAGCTAGCCTATCTCGAAGGGGAAGAGCTTTGGGCACGAGATATCGTCAACACGAAGCTTCCTGGGCTAAAGGATGCGATAAGGGTCAACGATTCCCCGTCCATCGATTCGCCGTTGTGGCAAGCGGCGGGCACGCTCGAGGCAGATGCCGAATACCACGTGCTGCTGCGCAAGCGCTGGCTGCAACCCGCAGACCCGCAATCGAAAACCAAGTGGGTATACCTAAGCAACACGGGAACGGCAGACCCTCTGGAGCTAGAAGGCACCGTCAGGCTCTACCAGAGCCGCTATCTGCACGTGGATATGGAGTTGGTGCTGCGCGAAGGCGGGATACGGGAAGCGTCCGTAGGAAGATCGACTGATGAGTTACCCAGCGTGTACCGAATCAGCGAACAGAGACGCATTCGCAGCAATAAGATCAACTACTTCGATCACCCTAAGTTCGGAGCGTTGGTGTGGGTAGCGCCGGTGGATAAGAAGTGAACGTGAGGGGTGAGGAGTGAGGGGTGAGGAGAAACTCTCCGTTACTGCATATTCCTTGATTGGATGGATTTCATGAGACCACCCAAGAGTCCGAACACCTTATCGACTCTAGCCACTATTT
>QKEI01000228.1 GCA_003251795.1 Candidatus Muproteobacteria bacterium | reverse complement strand
TCGATCGATTGGTTTTGTTTTCCGCGTTTCGATTCCCCCAGTGTGTTTGCTGCCATTCTCGATGACAAGAAGGGCGGGTTTTTCAAGATCGCGCCTGCCGGTGCCGAGGTTGTCCACAAGCAACTCTATTGGCCCGGCACGAATGTGTTGATCACGCGCTTCCTGTCTACCGATGGCGTCGGCGAAATTACCGACTACATGCCGGTCGGCGAGCGCGCCAAACCGACCGGTTATCATCGTCTGATACGTCGCATCACCGTCGTTCGCGGTACCATGAGATTCCGCATCGAGTGCCGACCCGCCTTTAACTATGCCCGGGATGAACACGAAACCGTAGTCAGCTCCGAAGGAGCGGCCTTTCACTCGCCTGACTTGAGCCTGGGTCTTACTGCTTCGATTCCCCTCAAGCGCGACGCAAAGGGAGTGCACGCCGAAGTTACCCTGAACGAGGGACAAACCACCCGCTTTGTGTTGAGCGAGATTGAGGCTGGCGCGAGTTGCGGCCTCGCCCTGACGAAGGATGAAGCGGACCTCTTCAAAGATACGGTCGATTTTTGGAGCCGCTGGTTATCGCAGTGCACCTATAGAGGCCGCTGGCGCGAAATGGTCGAGCGCTCCGCTTTGGCATTGAAGCTTTTGACCTATGAGCCCACGGGTGCGATCGTGGCTGCACCGACCTGTAGTCTGCCCGAGGGTATCGGTGGCGAGCGTAACTGGGATTACCGCTACACCTGGATTCGCGATGCAGCGTTTACTGTGTACGGATTGCTGCGTGTAGGGTTCACGGAAGAGGCTGGTAAGTTCATGGATTGGATGGAGGCGCGTTGTCATGAACTGGAGCCCGACGGGCATTTGCAGATCATGTATGGCATCGACGGGCGTCATACGCTCACCGAAGAGACGCTGCACCACCTCGATGGTTACCAAGGCTCGCGCCCTGTCAGGATCGGTAACGGCGCCTATAACCAGCTACAGCTGGATATCTATGGCGAGTTGATGGATGCGGTTTACCTGTCCAACAAATACCGGACTCCGATCTCCTATGATCTTTGGCATGAACTGCGACGGATCGTTAACTGGGTGTGCGATAACTGGCAACGCAAAGACGAGGGGGTCTGGGAAGTACGCAGCGGTCACCAGCACTTCGTATATTCCAAGTTGATGACTTGGGTTGCCGTGGATCGGGCGCTACGTCTGGCGGACAAGCGTTCGTTCCCTGCAGATCGGGAACGCTGGTCTTTGACACGAGACCAGATCTACGAGCAGATCATGGCTAACGGCTGGAACCGCGAGCGCCAGACGTTTGTCCAATATTTCGGCAGCGATGTACTGGATGCGGCGAACTTGATGATGTCTCTGGTGTTTTTTGTGTCGCCGACTGAACCGCGAATGCTGAAGACGCTCGATGCTACGTGTCGGCCACCGGAACAGGGCGGGCTGGTTTCGAATAGCCTGGTGTATCGCTACAACGTTGCGCACACGGCCGACGGTCTCAAGGGTGAAGAGGGAACGTTCAACATTTGTACCTTCTGGCTGGTCGAAGCGCTGACGCGTGCAGGCCGTGCCGATCATAGCCGCCTAGTTACTGCGCGACTCATGTACGAACGCATGCTCGGTTACGCCAATCATCTGGGACTCTATGCGGAGGAGACCGGTCCTCGCGGCGAGGCGCTCGGTAACTTCCCGCAAGCTTTTACCCATCTGGCACTGATCAGTGCTGCCTACAATCTTGACCGTGCGCTCGGACGCGATCGTTCGTGACGCTCCTCTGGGGCCACCAACAACGAGGATGGAAATATGAGCGACGCCGTGCAAGAGAAACTCCCGGAAGTGTCGATGCCGAAAGTACGAGTGCAAAAAGTACTGGCAGGGCAAAAGGCCCTGGTCACGGGTGCCAACTCGGGCATCGGCAAGGCGGTAGCGGTTGCGTTAGGTGAAGCCGGTGCCGATGTGGTGGTCAACTATGTCGTCGGTGAGGACGCTGCGCAGCAAGTTGTGGAAGAGATAAGAAGCCATGGCGTCGATGCGATTGCCGTCAACGCGGATGTCTCCCGTGAAGATCAGGTGCAGGCGATGTTCAAGCAGATGTTTGAGAAGTTTGGCACCATCGACATTCTTGTGAACAACGCCGGTCTGCAACGCGACGCCCCGTTTGATCGAATGACGCTTGAGCACTGGAACTTCGTCATTGGCGTCAATCTCACCGGTCAGTTCCTTTGCGCGCGCGAAGCCGTGCGCGAGTTCAAGCGCCGCGGGGTGGTGAAATCGATCTCTTGCGCGGCGGGCAAGATCATCTGCATGAGTTCGGTGCATGAGGTGATCCCGTGGGCAGGACACGCAAACTACGCGGCTTCGAAAGGCGGGGTCATGTTGATGATGAAAAGCATGGCACAGGAGCTCGCGCCGTATCGCATACGCATTAACAGTATTGGGCCGGGCGCGATTCGCACGCCGATCAACACGGCCGCGTGGAGCACGCCCGAGGCCTATGAAGCGCTGATGAAATTGGTGCCCTACAAGCGCATCGGTGAGCCGGATGACGTCGCTCAGGCAGCTGTGTGGCTCGCCTCGGACGCGGCCGACTACGTCAATGGCACCACGCTGTTCGTGGATGGCGGCATGACGCTCTATCCGGGCTTTACGGAAGGAGGTTGAGCCCAGCAAGCCGCGTTGCGACTACGTCAGTGCGGGAATACAAGAATGCAGTGGTGGGCGATTGCACGATATAATGCCCAAACTATACAAAAAGATAACAGGAGGAGGAGATGAAGACCGCAAAGATAGCGTGCGGCCGAGGTGCTCTAGGTGCTGCGGTGGGTGCCTTGCTGGTGGCTGCATCTGCCTCGGCCAGTGTCGGTGTCGAGTACGACAAGCAAGTCGACTTTTCACGTTACCGAACGTACACCTGGGCGGATGGAACGGTTGCGCCGAACGAACGCATGCAGACTCACTTGCAGGGTGCAATTGAACGCGAGCTAGATGCCCAGGGTCTGCGGAAGGTGGAGGGCACAGCCGACCTTTATATCCTCACACATACCGCGACCGGTATCGATACGGTTATTGACGTCAATGAGCTTGGCTACTCCGGGTACGACTGGCGGCAGTGGATGGGTGAGTATCCGCCAACCACGCGCAGGTCCTACCTGCCGCTCGGTACCGTAATAGTCGAAATATTCGATAAGGATTCAAAAGAACGTGTTTGGCTTGGTTTTGCCGTCGAGTACTTCAGAGGCAAGCCGCAGAAGCTCGACCAACTCCTCGACAAGGTGGCGAAGAAGATGTTCCGCTACTTCCCGGCTCGCTAGCGAGCGGCGACGCACCAATGGACAGCGACAGTTGCGGGGGCAAGGGTGTTAATCTAGGAAAAGGGAGCAGTATATGCGGAAGGTATGGCTATACGTAGTTGCAATCACTGTTGCCACGCTGGCGGCCCTGCCGGCCTCGGCGAAGGTCACCGTCGACTTCGATAAGAGCGTCAATTTCTCGACGTATAAGACCTATGCCTGGCGATCGGGTACGCCTGCCAAAGATCCGCTGATGCAAAAGCGTATTCAGAACGCCGTCGAAGCCGAGCTCACCGCCAAGGGGTTGACGAAGACAGACGGTGCGGCCGATCTTTATGTGGTGACACATGCCTCTAGCAAGAATGAAAAGCAGATCGATGTTAATAATCTAGGTTATGCCGGCTATCGCTGGCACGGCTGGGGAGGCTGGGGACCAACAACGGTAAACATGTACGAAATACCGGTCGGCACACTGGTGGTCGATTTGTTGGCGGGGAAATCAAACGAGCTGGTGTGGCGTGGCGTGGCCACCGAAACACTGAGTGACAATCCGCAAAAAGTAGCGAAGTTGATCAACAAAGTAGTCACGAAGATGTTCAAGAAATTTCCGCCAGAGAAGTAGTCGCTAGAAGTCAGTGAACGCGGTAATCCCCTTTATTTATGTCGGTCTCGGCGGCCTGCTTGGCGCGATCTTGCGTTACTTGACGACCTTGGCAGGTCTGAAAGTTTCTTTGGTGTTCCCTTACGGCACGCTCGCATCCAATCTGGTCGGTTGTTTTGCCATTGGTGTAATCGCACAGCTCGCGGCCGATACCGATCTTTTGTCGAGCGAGGCGCGATTGTTTTTGGCTACCGGTATATGTGGTGGCTTCACGACGTTGTCGTCCATGATTTACGAGCTGGCGCAGTTGCTGAAGGACGACGAGATATTTTTTGCGTCTGTCTATTTCGCGTTGACCTTGGGTGGGGCGCTGCTCAGCTTTTACCTCGGGAGTCTGTTGATAAGTGGCTTTTTCAAGCCGTAGGTGGCCGTCATGGAGATTGTAGGCGAAGCCAAGCTGTTACGCATATTCATCGGCGAGTCGGATAAAGTGAAACATACCCCGCTGCATGAGGTCATCGTTAACGAGGCGCGCAGCGCTGGCTTGGCGGGTGCTACGGTATGGCGGGGCTTGCTCGGCTTTGGCGCGACGGCGAGAATCCGCACAACCAAGTTGCTCGATCTCTCGAGCGATCTACCCATGGTGATCGAGATCGTCGACGAAGAGTCGAAGATAAATCCCTTTATCTCGAAACTTAACGAGCTTTTCGAACAGGCCGAATGCGGAGGCCTGATGACCATGGAGAAAGTAGAGATTATCAGATATCTGCATGGCCCGCAGCGCGGTTGATCGTTCGCGGCGACAGTTGTCGCAGCGTTGGATCGGCGTGCACAGCTTGGCTCTGCCGCGTGAATCAGCGAAAATCGAAAAAACTTAGAGCGATAGCAAGCCAGGAGGACCGATGAGCGAGCGCCCCGACTACGTCATTACGTGCAGAGAAATTGCTGCCGTCATGTATCCTAACGAAGCGGCCGTCGGTCTACAAATTACCGATCCCGCGGGGCAGAAACTGTTTGTCTCGCTACCGGGAGAGTTGCTGCGCACACTTGGTACGCAACTGCAGGAATTTGCCGACGAGCACCCGGAGGTAACGGGTTGGCAGCCGGTGCAGTTCCAACCGCAGTCCTAGTGACTTCGCGAACCTTCGCGCAAGTTACGCGGCATTGGCATCGTCGATGCGAAATCCCTCGGCAATGTAGCCGGCCAGGCAGTCAATGGCCTTGGATCTCGCACCGGGTGCTCGGCGCAGCGCGATCACCGTTGGCGGAAGTCGCGGGAAGCCGCTTTGCCCGGTGAGCGCACGAACGCCCGGCGGCAGGATGCTGCGTGCCAGCGCGGTGACAGCCAGACCGGCCGAGACTGCGGCATGGATGCCGGTGATGCTCGGGGTCGAGTAGGCGATGCGGTAGCTGCGTCCCGCTTCATCGAGTGCCTGTAGTATCCAGTCACGTAGAAAACACCCTTTTTGAAAAAGTGCCAACGGTAACGGATCCTCTTCATGCGCCAAATGGCGTTCGGAGGTTGCCCACACAGTGGGTTCGCGACGCAGAATCTCACCGGATTCCTTGCCGGGCTGGCATGTGACGAGCGCAAGATCAAGCTCACCCTGATCGAGCCGTGGCAGCAGTGCGTAGCTCGGATCGCAATGTACCTCGACCTGAATGCGCGGGTAGTCTTGAGCAAAGCGCGTGAGAATTCCCGGCAGGAAACGCATCACGTAGTCATCGGGCGTACCGACGCGCACGGTGCCCACGAGCTCAGGTTGCATCAGCGTGGCAACGGCCTCCTCGTGCAATTTGAGGATGCGGCGCGCATAACCCAGCAGGGCCTCGCCCTCCGAGGTCAACAGCACGCTGCGTCCCTCGCGCTGGAACACGGGTTTGCCAACAGCTTCTTCCAGGCGCTTGACCTGCATGCTCACGGCCGATTGTGTGCGATGCACGAGCTCACCGGCGCGCGTGAAGCTGCCCGAATCGGCGATCGCCACGAGGGTGCGTAGCAGGTCGGTGTCGAGATTAGTTGCCAAGGCCTATCCTCACATCACGGAAATTGATGGAGAGTATAAAAACAATTTGTTTCATAAATCAATGCTGCGGGCCTAGTATCATCGGCATAACACGAGCGAGGAGAAGGAACATGCGTGATACAAGCCGTACGACCTATCGAGATGATGTTCAAACTGGGGGCGCGGCGAGCTCGTTGCTGGCGGCCATGCGGAGGGTACTGATTGGAGTGGTCGAGACACTGTTACGCTGGCAGGAGCTCTCCATGCAGCGGCGACGGTTACTCGAGCTCGACGCGCACATGCTCAAGGATATAGGCATCAGCCGCGCGGATGCCGTGCGCGAAGCCAAGCGCCCATTTTGGGACAAGCGGGTGCACAGGGTCGGCGACCGCCAACCGGGCTCACCCGTGGGTCGTGTCGAGGCAGCGACTTCAGTTTGTTGCCAGCGCTAGTTAATCAGGGAATCTCGATCACGACGCACCCAAGGGCTTCGCCCTGTTCGATAGCTTCATGCGCACGGGCGATGTTCGTGAGCGGATGACGCTCGGCCACGCGATGCTTGAGCTTTTCTGTCTGCAAGAATCGCGTGATGTCCTCGGCGGCCTGTTGTTTGGCAGTCTCCGGCATCGTATAAACGAGCACGAAGTGCACAGTGATGTCCTTGAACATCAGCGGATAGAACGGCAGTACCGGTTCTCGCGCCTGCGTCGACGAGTAGGTGGCGATGACGCCACTGGTACGGATCAGCTTGAGCGTGGTGGCGAGATTTGCGCCGAACTCGACATCGATCACACGCTCTACCCCCACGCCGCCGGTAAGTTCGAGCACCCGCTGCGCTACGTCGTCGGTACGGTAGTTAAGTACGATATCGGCACCGGCGTTACGCGCGTGTCGCAGCGTTTCATCACGGCCGGCCGTGCCGATCACGTGTGCACCCGCCGATTTTGCCCACTGCACCGCATAGTAGCCAACCCGCCCACCGGCGCCAGTGACTAGTACCGTCTGTCCATGCACATCGCCATCGGCGAACACGCAGCGGTGCGCGGTCATCGCCGGGATGCCCAGACAGGCGCCGGTAGAGAAGTCGACGTTCTCTGGCAGGCGCACGGCTCTAACCGCCGGGAGCGTAACGTACTCGGCCGCCGTACCGAAGCGGCGCTGGTATTGCGCCTGATATATCCATACGCGCTCGCCGACCCGTGTTTTCGCTACGCCTTCACCGATGGCATCAATCGTTCCGGCGCCGTCGCTGTGCGGGATGACGTAGCCTTGTTCGATCCCCGCCGATTGTGACCCCGCGCGTTTCTTCACGTCGGAAGGATTAACGCCGGATGCGTGCAGGCGCACTCGTACCTCGCCGGGACCGGGCTTTGGCGTTTCGCGCTCTCCGACCTTGAGCACTTCTACGGCGGGACCGTATTTTTCAAAATAGGCAGCTTTCATATTTTTTGTATCTCTCTGTCAAGTTTGGCTCGCCTGACTGAACCAAGAGGCACGCTCGCGACCCTCGGTTTCATCGCACCCCTGAAGCCTCAGCCGCATCCACCAATGCACGCTCGATGCGCGGAAACCATAGGCCCAAGGTAATGGCACGCATGGCCATGAATATCATGAACGATAGCCACAGCCCGTGATTGTGCCACAGTGGTATCAGCACCCAGCTTGCCGCAACGTAAACGAGCAGCGACAGCAGCATGCTATTGCGCATCTCAACCGGTCGCGTAGCACCGATGTAGATGCCGTCAAACTGGAAGCTCCAAACCGAGATAATGGGAGACAGCAGCACCCACGGCAAGTAATCGGCAGCCGCTGTCCGCACCGTGTCGATCCCGGTGATGATCCCTATGATCTGGTGGCCCAGGGCCGCATACAGCACGGTGTAGATGCCGGCAACGATGAGCGCCCACAGCGTGGTTGCGCGCACCGCTGCCCGGTAGGCAGTACGATTGCGTGCGCCATAAGCGCCCCCGGCGAGCGCCTCGACGGCATGTGCAAAACCATCAAGGCCATAGGACATGAAATAATGCAGATGCAGCAACACGGCATTGGCAGCCAGCGTGATTTCGCCGAGGCGCGTGCCCATGGCAGTGAAGTAGAAGAATGCGCCAATCAAGGACAGCGTGCGCA
>QKEI01000231.1 GCA_003251795.1 Candidatus Muproteobacteria bacterium | reverse complement strand
TACGCTTGCAACGCCATTGCTACGCGAGGGCATCCCCATCGGGGCTATTCTGATACGTCGGTTGGAGGTGCGTCCCTTTACCGACAAGCAGATCGCACTGTTAAAGACCTTTGCCGATCAGGCCGTGATCGCCATCGAGAACGTGCGCCTGTTTAACGAGACCAAGGAGGCGCTCGAGCGGCAGACGGCGACGGCGGAGATCCTGAAAGTCATCAGCAGCTCACCGACCGAAGTGCAGCCGGTATTCGACGCCATCGTGCAGAGCTGCGTGCGTCTCTTTGACGGGATGGATGTCGCGCTGAACATGGTGCATGGCGACACGTTTGACCGCGTCGCCTTCTCGGCAGCACCGGAAGTACAAGATGGCACAGCGGACATGTTCCCGATGGCCGTCAATAAAAAGAGCATCGCGGGACGCGCCATGCTGAGCGGCAAGCTTGTGCATGTCGAAGACGTAACAGCCGAATCCTGGATTGGCGAGGATGCACGGAGCATCTTCCGTCGAATGGGCTTTCGCAGCTCGCTTTGCGCGCCGATGATGCGCGGGCGCAACGCAATTGGTTCGATCATCGTTTTCCGGGGTGTTCCCGGCCGTTTCAAGGCTGAGCAGATCGCCTTGCTGCAGACCTTCGCCGACCAGGCGGTGATCGCCATAGAGAATGTACGCCTGTTCAAAGAGCTCGAGGCGCGCAATAAGGAAATCACCGAGGCCCTCGAACAGCAGACGGCCACCACTGAAGTGCTCAAGATAATCAGCCGCTCGACCTTTGATCTTCAACCGGTCCTGGAAACCTTGGTCGAGAACGCAACGAGGCTGTGTGGTGCCGATCACGGTTATATCTTCAAATTCGATGGCGAAGCGCTCCGTCTCGCGGTCGCCTACGGCGCCTCGCCAGAGACCAGGGAGTATATGGAGCAGAGACCGGTTCCCCTTGGACCAGGTTCTGTGACGGGAACGGCTGCGGCTGAGCGCCGGACAGTGCATATCGAGGATGTCTTGGCTCAACCAGGCTATCGATGGGGCGAGTTGGCAAAAATGGAAGGCTTTCGGACGGTACTAGCGGTTCCGTTGGTAAGGGAGGAAGCCCTCGTCGGTGTCATAGCGATCTGGAAGACGAAGGTTGATCCATTCACCAGCAAACAGATAGAGCTCGTCACGAGCTTCGCCGATCAAGCCGTCATCGCCATCGAGAACGTGCGCCTGTTCAAGGAGATCGAGACGCGCAACCAACAGGTCACCGAGGCGCTCGAGCAGCAAACAGCCACCACCGAAGTGCTGAAACTGATCAGCCGCTCGACCTTTGATCTTCCTGCGGTTTTGGAAACCTTGGTCGACAACGCAGCGCGGCTATGCCACGCCGGCTGGGGAATCATTTATAGGTTCGACGGGGAGGTCTTGCGGGTGGCGGGTTATTACGGCGCTTCCTCCGAGTTTGTGGATTTCTGGACGCGAAACGAGCTTCGCCCGGGTAAGGGCTCTGCGGCGGGTAGAGCCGCCCTTGAGCGTTGCACGGTGCAGATCCCGGACGTCTTGGCGGATCCGGAGTATCAGATGACTGAGGCCCAGGAACACGGCGGCTGGCGGACCATTATTGCCGTTCCCATGCTCAAGGGAAATGTCCTGATCGGGGTCATGGCCTTGCTCAGGAATGAGGTCAAGCCTTTCACCGACAAACAGATCGAGCTCGTTACGACCTTCGCCGATCAAGCCACGATCGCCATCGAGAACGTGCGCTTGTTCCAAGAGCTTGAGACGCGCAATAAGGAGATTACCGAGGCGCTCGAACAACAGACGGCGACAAGCGACGTGCTGCAGGTGATCTCGAGCTCGCCAACCGATGTGCAACCCGTATTTGATCTAATTGCGGAAAGCGCGGTGCAGCTGTGTGCTGGGCAATTCAGCGCTGTGTTTCGATTTGACGGCAAGCTAATCCATCTAGTCAGCCATCACGGTGTTACTCACGAAGGTGCTGCCCAGTGGCAGAAGGCGTTTCCCATGCCGCCGGGCCGGAACACAGCAATCGGTCGCGCGATGCAAGACCGCACAGTCGCGCATATCCCAGATGTGCAAGCGGACCGAGAATTCGGTTCTGAAGTATTAATCGTTGCCGAGACGGTGGGCTATCGAAGTCTTCTCGCCGTACCGATGTTGCGGGAGAGCAAGCCCGTCGGTGGAATTGTCGTCGCGGGATCCCAAGCCACGCCTTTTCCCGATAGACAAATAGAACTCCTCCAAACCTTCGCGGAACAGGCCGTCATCGCCATTGAGAACGTCCGTCTATTCCAGGAACTGGAAACGCGCAACAAAGAGGTCACCGAGTCGCTCGAGCAGCAGACCGCGACGAGTCAGGTTCTACAAGTAATCTCGAGCTCGCCGACCGATGTGCAACCGGTGTTCGACGCCATCGCTGAGAGCGCGGTACGGTTGTGCCAAGGCCAGTATTGCGCTGTTCTGCGCTTTGACGGAGAACTCATCCACTTCGTCAGCCACAGTGGTTTGACGGCCGACGGGATCGAAGCCTATCGCCAGACTTACCCCATGGCGCCGAGCCGTGCCAGCGCGGCGTCTCGATCAATTCTTACGCGTGAACTAGTGCACATCCCAGATATCGACACGGACCCGGACTACGAGATCGCGGCCGCTTCGCGCAAGGTGGGGCTGCGAAGCATCGTTGCCGTGCCGATGCTCCGTCACGGGGAGCCGATCGGGACCATCACGGTCTCACGCGCCGATCCCGGCCTCTTTCCACCCAAGCAGGTAGAACTACTCAAGACTTTCGCTGACCAGGCCGTCATTGCTATCGAGAACGTACGGCTGTTTAAGGAACTTGAGACGCGCAATAAGGAGATCACGGCGGCATTGGAGCAGCAGACAGCTACCACCGAGGTGCTGAAGCTGATCAGCCGCTCGACCTTTGACCTCCCCGTGGTCCTAGAAACTCTGGTCGAAAACGCAGCGCGACTGTGCCATAGCGACTGGGGAATTATCTACAGGTTCGACGGAGAGGTCTTGGGGGTGGCGGGTTACTATGGCGCATCAGCCGAGTTTGTGGATTTCTGGACGCGAACCGAGCTCCGCCCTGGAAAGGGCTCCGGTGCGGGAAGAGCCGCCCTTGAGAAGCAAACGGTCCATATTCCGGATGTCCTCGCGGATCCGGACTATCAGATGACCGAAGGCCAGCAACGCGGTGGCTTCCGAGCCCTCATTGCCGTCCCCATGCTCAAGGGAAATATCCTCATCGGGGTCATGGTCTTGCTCAGGGATGAGGCTGAGCCGTTCACCGACAAGCAGATCGAGCTGGTGACGACCTTCGCCGATCAGGCCGCGATCGCCATCGAGAACGTCCGTCTGTTCAACGAGCTCGAGACCCGCAACAAGGAAATCACCGAGGCGCTTGAACAGCAGACAGCGACAAGCGACGTGCTGCAAGTGATCTCTAGCTCACCGACCGATGTCCAGCCAGTATTCGACATGATCGCACGCAGTGCCAGACGATTGTGTGCGGCCGAATTCAGTGCGGTATTTCGATTTGACGGGAAGCTCATCCACATGGTGAGTCACGATGATATCACCCCAGAAGCCGTTGCAGCCTTCCAGCAGAGGTATCCGACAGCACTGCGCAGAGACTTGGCGACCGGCCGCGCGATCCTCACGCGTGCTATCGTGCATATCCCCGACATCGAAGCAGAGCCTGGATACGTAGGATCTGGTAGTCGCACGCTGGGTGTTCGAAGCATGGTGGTTGTGCCGATGTTACGGGAAGGCAATCCGATCGGGGCCATTGGGGTCTTGCGACGCAAGGTCGGTGCCTTTCCCGATACTCAAATAGAGCTCGTGAAGACCTTCGCCGGCCAGGCGGTTATCGCCATCGAGAACGTCCGTCTGTTTAATGAGCTCGAGACGCGCAACAAGGAAGTCACCGAGTCACTCGAGCAGCAGACAGCGACGAGTGAGATCTTGAAGGTGATTTCGAGCTCTCCCACCGACGTCCAGCCCGTCTTCGACATGATTGCTGAAAGTGCCGCTCAACTTTGCGCAGCCACCGATGCCCATATCTTTCAAGTCGTCGATCACGACAACCTCCGTTTAGTCGCGAAATATGGGCAAATTCCCCTTTTCGCGCCACAGGACCTAAGGCCGATCAATCGCAATTGGGTAACCGGGCGAGCCGTTGTCGACCGCCAAACTCTTCACATCGACGACTTGTCGACGGCCGAAGCCGAATTCCCGGAAGGTGCAGCATACGCCAGGCAGTTCCGTGTCAAAACCACGCTTGCAACACCATTGCTGCGTGAGGGTACCCCAATCGGAGCCATCTTGATCCGCAGAGAGGAGGTCCGTCCGTTTGCACCGAAGCAAATCGAGCTCCTTAAGACCTTCGCAGATCAGGCGAGAACGTACGCCTGTTCCAGGAACTGCAGACGCGCACCCAAGAGCTCACGCGGTCCGTGGAGGAGTTGAAAGCGCTCGGTGAGGTGAGTCAGGCCGTCAGCTCAACCCTTGAGCTACAGACCGTGCTGACTACCATCGTTGCACACGCAGTAGAGCTCTCCGGAAGCGCTGCCGGCATCATTTACGAGTTCGACGAAGCGACCCGAACATTCACGGTGAAGGCGACGCAGCGCGTCGCGCCGGAGCATCTGGAGGCACTTCAGAAAACACCGATCCAACTCGGCGAGGGTGCGGTCGGCCAGGCCGGCGCGACCGGCGCGCCGATCCAGGTTTCCGATCTGCGCGATGAGAAACAGCACGCCGCTTCGCACGTAAGACATATCCTGCTAAAGCAGGGATACCGCTCGCTGCTCGCCGTTCCGCTGCTGCGCGAGGCGCGGTTGCTGGGCGGCCTGGTTGTCTGGCGGCGGGAACTCGGAAACTTTCCCGACAAGGTCATCGGCGTCTTGCAAACCTTCGCCGCCCAGTCGGTGCTGGCCATCCAGAACGCGCGGCTTTTTCAGGAAATTCAGGAAAAAGGCCGAGAGCTCGAGGTCGCGAGCCAACACAAATCGCAGTTCGTCGCCAATATGTCGCACGAGCTGCGCACACCGCTGAATGCCATTATCGGCTACAGCGAGATGTTAGAGGAGGAAGCGCAGGATCTCGGTCAGGGGAGTTTTCTTCCTGATCTCAAGAATATTCATGTGGCGGGCAAGCACTTATTAGGTCTCATCAACGAGATCCTCGATCTCTCGAAGATCGAGGCCGGAAAAATGGAATTGTTTCTGGAGAGCTTCGATGTGCCGACGCTTATCCGCGACGTGGTTGCCACCGTTCAACCGTTGGTGGAAAAGAATGCCAATACATTGCAGGTCCAGTGTGCGCCGGAACTTGGTGTCATGCACGCGGATCTCACTAAAGTCAGACAGGCGCTTTTCAACTTACTGAGCAACGCTTCTAAGTTCACAAAGCAGGGCACAATCAAGCTTGATGTGAGTCAGGAATCGGTTGATAGCAATCCCTGGATCCGCTTTCGCGTGAGCGACACCGGCATCGGCATGACGCCCGAGCAGATGGGAAAACTTTTTCAGGCATTTTCCCAGGCCGACGCCTCTACTACACGCCAGTACGGGGGCACCGGGCTCGGCCTGGCCATAAGCCGCAAGTTTTGCCAGATGATGGGCGGTGACATTACCGTCGAAAGCGCTTTGGGCAAGGGATCCAGCTTTACGATTCAGCTCCCGGTCGAGGTGGTTGAGCACAAAACTCCACCAGCGCCGTCTGCAGAAGAGGTACCTCAACGCGCCGTGTCCGTGCCGGAAGAATCGCCTACCGTGCTAGCGGTGCGTGATCTGATGCAGCGCTTCCTCAGCAAGGAAGGGTTGCGTATGGTCGCCGCTGCCGACGGCAAGGAAGGTCTACGACTTGCCAAGGAACTGCGTCCCGATGCCATCACGCTAGATGTGCTGATGCCAGGAATGGATGGTTGGGCGGTGCTGGCGGCGCTCAAAGCCGACCGCGCGCTCGCCGACATCCCGGTAATCATGATTACCATCGCGGATGAAAAACACGTCGGCTATGCACTCGGCGTGGCGGACTATCTGACCAAACCGATCGATTGGAAACGTCTGACGGCGACCCTGCGAAAATACCAACGCGCAGACTCGTCACACCGCGTACTTGATCATCGAGGATGACACGCGCACACGCACGATGCTGCGCAAGCGCCTAGAAAAGCAGGGCTGGCCCGTGATTGAGGCAGAAAACGGGCGTGTGGCGTTAGAGGACATGGCTGAGAACGCGCCAGACGTGATCCTTCTCGACCTTATGATGCCGGAGATGGACGGGTTTCAGTTTTTGGACCACGTTCGTGAGGACAAGCGTTGGCGCTCGATTCCTATTATAGTGATCACCGCGAAAGACCTTACACAAGAAGACCGGCGACGTCTAAACGGATACGTCAAGGGAATACTGCAAAAAGGCGCCTACAAGCCCGAAGAGCTGTTAGCGGAGGTTTGTAGCTTAGTAAAACCGCGTATAGAACCACAGCATAAGAACTAGAGGAGGCCATCGAATGGCCAAAAATCCTGCTGGTCGAGGACAACGAAATGAACCGCGACATGCTCTCGCGCCGCTTAGCACGCAAGGGCTATGAGGTGGTGATTGCCATCGACGGCCAACAGGGCATCGATATGGCCCGCTCCGAAACACCGGATCTGATTCTGATGGACATGAGCTTACCTGTGCTCGATGGCTGGGCAGCTACCCGAGAGCTCAAGGCCGCACCCGATACCAAAGCCATTCCCGTGATCGCCCTCACCGCCCATGCCATGGTGGGTGATCGGGAGAAGGCCGTGGAGGCCGGGTGTGATGACTTCGACATCAAACCGATTGAGTTCCCGCGGTTGCTGGAGAAGATCGAAACCCTGCTTGGCAGGAAAGCCGGTTCATGAGCAAAGGCGAGTCTGAGCACGATCACCCCGATGCGAGCTCGCAACCCAGCGGTGAGCGGAACCAATCGTCGCGTGCTCCTGCTTACCTTTCCGGTGCCGACGCAAATTTGCGACACACGCTGCGTACACCACTAAATCACATCATCGGCTACAGCGAGCTGTTGCTGGAAGAGGCCAAAGAACGCGGTCTCGAAGACATGGTGGTCGATCTGCAAAACATTCACACAGCAGGCAAAGAGCTTCTGGCACTCTTCAACGAACTCTTCAACCCGGCAGCCGTCGACACAGGGACTGCAGACACCGCGTTAGAGACCCCCGCCGAGTCGCCGACGAAAGATCTACCCGATGATGCACAACGCACCGAGCACACTAGTGGAGCCGATACCTCGAGCGCTCATCTATTGGTGGTGGATGACAATGAAAACAACCGCGACATCGTATCCCGCCTGCTCCAGCGCGAAGGCTACGAGGTATCAACGGCAGAAAACGGTGCCCAAGCACTCGAGCGGATTAAAACCCAACCGCCAGACCTGGTCCTGCTCGATGTAATGATGCCCGTCATGGATGGCATCGAGGCTTGCAAAAGGATGAAGGATGATCCCGACAGTCGCCTGATTCCAGTAGTAATCATGACGGCGCTCGGACAGGTAGATGATCGGGTGCGCGGGATCCAGGCAGGCGCCGATGACTTTCTGACAAAACCGGTTAATCGCGGTGAGCTCCTTGCCCGTATCCAGACTTCGTTGCGCCTGAAGCAAACGGTCGACACGAAACTCGACCGCCTCAAAGGGGCACAGGAGTACCTTGCCCGCTTCGTGCCGCAATCGGTCATACGTCAGCTCGAGGAAAATCCTGACGCACCGGTGCTCGAGAAGACTGATCAAGACATGTCGGCAATGTTTGTCGATGTCAGTGGATATACCAAGCTCAGCGAGTCCATGCGCCAGACCGCGGATTTTATGGTCGAGAAATACTTTTCGCGCTACCTTGACGCCATCCACACCCACGGGGGCGATGTCACTGAAACGAGCGGTGATGGACTGATGGTAGTCTTTCCTGGTGACGACCCGAGGGAGCATGCCGCAAAGGCGGTAACGGCGGCGCTCGATGTCTTAACAATGACTGATGAGCTCAATGCCCAGCTCAAGGGCATTTTTGATCCGATCTCCGTGCATATCGGCGTCAATTCCGGTATCGCCCTTATCGGCCCAACCAAATACGAGGGTGCGAGCGGTGTACGTTGGACTTATACAGCCCTTGGGCCCGCGGTCAACCTTGCCTCCCGCATCGCAGGCGTCGCCGAAGGCGGCATGATCTGCATCGGTCCGGAGACCGCTCGGCGCATCGAGGGACAGTTCGCCACCAAAGAGATCGGCAAGAAGCAACTGAAAAACGTTAAAGACGAGGTAATGATCTATCAGGTCACGGGGAAATAGGCGCGCTGCTAGTATCTGATCGCATTGCGCACTCTCGTCAAAAACTGCCAGTTGATACGCAGAACTAAATAGTAGGCTATCGACCATCGTGGCGCTGCTTGCCACAGACAAGCAAAATACACAGACCGATGCTCCCGACCAACGCAGACAGTCGTACGGATCCGGTGGCAGTAGATATTCCTGCACAAAAGGTGTCCACCAAAAACCATAGTATCAGTCGTCGCTTCAGTTACGCTTTTATTGGTGTTGTAACTCTCCTCTTGCTTGCTTTCGCCGTGGTTGCCGGCTTCGTGAGCAGCTCTAGAATTGACGCTGCCTTGGAAAGGCGCGCGGATCACGCGTTGCAGCTTGCAGCGATCAGCTTACCCATAGCACTGCGGAAGGGTGACGTCTTGGTCGTGGATGACATTGCTAACGCAATAATGCGCGATGATGCCGTAGTCTATTTAATTGTACGGGAACAGAACATTGTTATTTTTCGAAAAGCGCGCAAGGAATTCGAAGATAAAGACTATGCGTATTTCAATACCTCCAATGAATTTATTGTCAAACAACAACAATTGTATTTTTCTGACATCACAGTCAAGCACCAGAATATCGGTTCCATCACACTCGTTGTGTCGCGTGAAAGCGTCAGAAGTGAGGTCATTTCAAACATACTGGGCATTGCAGGGCTAACTATATCGCTTATCGTGGCGATCGCGTTCACATCCATATTCGTTACCAAGAGATATATCGCTCGCCCACTATCGAAGCTGCGAGAATCAGCTGCAATGATCGCAGGAGGTAACCTCCAGGCTGCCATTGATAGAAGCGGTGGCGATGAAATAGGGCAGCTCGCGCGGGATCTCGACACCATGCGTGGTGCGATCAAAGACGCCACAGAGAACCTTGAACACAAAGTCGAGGCGCGCACACGCGACCTTAGTGAAGCGTTAGAACAACAGACCGCCATCGCCGAAGTATTGAAGGTGATGAGTGGCTCGACCTTCGAGCTTCAACCGGTTCTCGAGAAGCTCATCGAGAACGCGACCAAGTTGTGTCGTGCTAACAGCGGACTCATTTTCAGATCCGACGGAAAGGTATTTCGCCCGGCCGCCGTGTATGGAAGCGTGTCCCCTGATTGGCTCGAATTGGTGAAGAAAAATCCCATCTCGCCGGGACGCGGGACCATCGTCGGGCGCGTGGCGCTCGAGAAGAAGCTGATTCACGTTCCCGATGTAATGGCCGATCCGGAATATCAATGGGCCGAGTCCCTAAAGCTCGGCCACTACCGTACAGTCTTGGGTGTGCCCCTGCTTCGAAAAGGCATTCCGATCGGAATCCTTTTCATCTGGAAGGAAAAAGTCGAGCCCTTCACCGGAAAACAAGTGGAGCTGATCACGACTTTGGCCGACCAGGCGTTGATCGCCATCGAGAACGTCCGGCTGTTCCAGGAGCTCGAGACGCGTAATAAGGAGATCACCGAAGCACTCGAGCAACAGACAGCCACCACCGAAGTGCTAAAGCTGATCAGCCGATCAACATTTGATCTTCAACCTGTCCTACAAACCCTGGTCGAGAACGCCGCCAGGCTGTGTGGCAGCGAGCACGGCCATCTCTACAGATTCGATGGTGAGGTCCTGCGCCTTGCGGCTGACTATGGTTCATCCGTAGAGTTCCGAGAGTACCGACAACAAAACCCGCTGACCCTCGGTCCAAATGCCTCCGCAGCCGGAAGAGCCGGGCTCAGCCGCCAGACAGTTCACATTCCCGATGTGCTCGAAGACCCGTTTTATCAAGCACGTCCAAAGGAGGGACTGGGGCCAGAGCTGCTTGGAATCCGTAGCATCCTCGCCGTGCCCTTATTAAAAGGTGAAGCACTCGTGGGCGCCATCAACATTTGGAAAACCAAAGTCGAACCCTTCACGGACAGACAGATCGAGCTGGTTAAGACCTTCGCCGATCAAGCCGTGATCGCCATCGAGAACGTGCGCCTATTCAAAGAGCTCGAGACGCGTAACAAGGAGATCACCGAGTCGCTCGAGCAGCAGACGTCCACGAGTGAGGTCTTGCGCGTAATCTCGAGCTCACCAACAGATACCCAACCCGTATTCGATATGATCGCGGAAAGTGCTAGGCAGTTATGTCACGCTGAGTTCAGCGGCGTGTTTCGGTTCGACGGTCAGCTCATTCACTTGGTCGGCCACCATGGCCTAACGCCCGAAGCAGCCAAGGCTTACGAGCAAGCGTGGCCCGGACCGGCGACGCAGAGCAGCGCCATAGGCCGTACGATCTTGAGCCGCGCTATCACCCACATCCCCGATGTAGAAGTAGATCCTGAATATGGCCACCTTCACGTGGTCCAGGCAGTGAGGTTTCGAAGCGTCATTGCTGTGCCAATGTTCCTCAAGGGCAATCCCATTGGCGGTATCGCCGTTTTGCGATCCGTGGCAGGGCCTTTTCCCGACAAACAAATCGAGCTTGTCAAAACCTTCGCCGACCAGGCCGTCATCGCCATTGAGAACGTTCGCCTGTTTCAGGAGCTCGAGACGCGCAACCAGGATGTCACCGAGTCGCTAGAACAGCAGACGGCAACGGCCGATATCTTACGAGCGATTTCGAACTCACCGAACGATCTGCGGCCCGTCTTTGACGCGATTGCCGAAAGCGCTGCGCGTCTGTGCCATGGTCAGTTTTGCGTTGTCAGTCAGTTCGATGGCGAGTTGCTCCACCTCGCTGGTCATTTCGGTCTTGAGGGGGCAGCGCTGCAAGCGTATCAAAAAGGATATCCAAGACCCGCAAGACCCGACAGTGCAGTCGGCCGCGCGATCCTGAACCGCAAAGTTGCTCACGTCCCAGATGTCGAAGCAGATTCAGACTATCGATTCACCGATGTTGCCCGGACGGTGACGTTTCGAAGCATCGTCGCGGTTCCCATATTGCGTGAGGGGGCTCCTATCGGCGCAATCGCGGTTTCGCGGTCTCTCGCCGAGCCCTTCCCCGATAAACAGATCGAGCTTCTCAAGACGTTCGCCGACCAGGCCGTGATCGCAATCCAGAATGTGCGTCTCTTTCAGGAACTGGAAGCGCGCACCCAAGACTTGACCAGGTCGGTGGGAGAACTGAAAGCGCTCGGAGAAATTGGTCAAACGATTAGCTCAACGCTGGATTTGGAAACGGTACTGCAGACGATCGTTACCCGTGCAGTAGAGCTTTCTAAGACCGATGCCGGTACCATTTACGAGTTCGACGAGGTCGAGCAAGTTTTTATTCCCCGAGCGAACCACGGAGTGAGTGGTGAATTGCTAGCCGCGCTACACAAGTCACGCCAACGTGTGGCTGATCATTCAGGCGTCGGTCGGGCGGCTGCCAGCCGAACCCCCCTCCAAATCCAGGATCTCTCAACCGAAACTGATTATGCCATGCCCGCCGTCGTAAACGCAGGTTTTCGCGCCCTGCTCTCCGTGCCACTCCTGCGCGAAGACCGCATCATCGGCGGCTTGGTAGTGCGTCGTAAGATTGCCGGCGAGTTCCCTCCGGAAGTTGTAGATCTGCTGCAGACCTTCGCGACACAGTCGGCGCTCGCCATCCAGAACGCACGTCTGTTTCACGAGATTCAGGCGAAGAGCCAACAGGTCGCGGAAGCCAATAGCGCGATGGATGCCGTTCTTAAGACTATTGAGTACGGCGTATTGTTTCTCGATTCGGAGCTTCGCGTTCAGCTCTGTAACCGCGCTTATCAGACGATGTGGGGTTTTCCCGAAGAGCTCGTCAAGAGCAAGCCGACCTTCCATGAGTTGATGGAATACCTACGCCGCAACGGTGTCTACGACGTGCCTGACAATGAGTGGGATGACTATCGCAAGGCACGCATTAAAGCGATCAAAAAAGGAGATCTCGCTCCTGAGGAGATGCAACTGGCGGATGGGAAAGTGGTGCAGTACCAAGTGCTGGCACTACGCGATGGCGGGCGCATGCTGACGTACTTCGACATCACTGAGCTGAAGCGCCGCGAAGCCCAACTCGCTGAGCTCGTCGATAAGCTTGAGGTCGCGAGTCATCACAAGTCGCAGTTCGTGGCCAACATGTCGCACGAGCTGCGCACACCGCTCAACGCCATTATCGGCTACAGCGAGATGTTGCAGGAAGAGGCCGAGGACATCGGACAAGAGGGCTTTCTTCCAGATCTCAAGAATATTCATGCGGCTGGCAAGCATTTATTAGGGCTTATCAACGACATCCTTGATCTCTCAAAAATTGAAGCCGGTAAGATGGAGCTTTTCCTGGAGAGTTTCGAGATTCCTGGTTTGGTTCGTGACGTCGTGGCCACGATCCAGCCATTAGTGGAAAAGAATGGGAATACCCTCGAGGTCGATTGCTCCGACGACTTGGGTGGTATGCATGCTGATCTCACCAAGGTCAGGCAAGCTCTCTTCAATCTATTGAGCAACGCCTGCAAGTTCACCAAACAAGGCACCATCACACTCGAGGTGATACAAGAGGCGCGCAATGGGAACCCATGGATTCGCTTCCGCGTGCGCGACACCGGCATCGGCATGACGCCTGAGCAGATGAGTAAGCTTTTTCAGGCGTTTACTCAGGCCGATGCCTCGACGACGCGCCAGTTCGGCGGCACTGGGCTGGGGCTTGCGATCAGTCGCAAGTTCTGCCAGATGATGGGTGGCGACATTACAGTCAAGAGCGTTTATGGGGAGGGATCCATTTTTACCATTCAGCTTCCCGCCGAGGTGACTAGTGACAAGACGGCAGAAGGCCCTGAGTTAGAGAAACTACCCGCGCGCGCCGTGCCCGTGGGCGCACCTACCGTGCTCGTGATCGACGACGATCCGGCGGTGCGTGATCTGATGCAACGCATGCTCAGCAGGGAGGGTCTGCGTGTCGTATCGGCTGCAGATGGAAGGGAAGGTCTGCGATTGGCGAAAGAGTTGCGTCCCGATGCCATAACACTGGATGTGCTCATGCCAGGTATGGACGGCTGGGCCGTACTGACGGCGCTCAAGGCCGACTCCGCCTTGAGCGAGATCCCGGTGATCATGGTCACGATTGCTGACGAAAAACAGGTCGGCTATGCGCTCGGGGTGAAGGAGTACCTCACCAAACCGGTTGATTGGAAGCGATTGACCGCGATATTGCAGGAATACAAAAGTACAGACAGACCCTGCCACGTGCTGATTGTCGAGGATGACGCGCGCACGCGCAAAATGCTTCGCACGCGACTGGAAAAGCAAGGATGGCCGGTCACCGAAGCCGAGAATGGTCGCATCGGGCTGGAGCGCATGGCCGATAAATTGCCCGATCTTGTCTTGCTCGACCTGATGATGCCTGAAATGGATGGATTTCAATTTGTGGAGCAGCTTCGCAAGGAGCCACGCTGGCGAGACATTCCAGTAATTATCGTTACGGCCAAGGACTTGACTGAGCAGGACCGTCAACGCCTCAACGGCTATGTCGAAGGGGTGCTGCAGAAGGGGGCTTACAATTCAGAGGCGTTGTTACGTGAGGTTTGTAATATGGTAAGAACGCGCGTTGAGTCACAACGCGCGGGCATAGCGGAGATCGTTTGATGCCAAAAATCCTGCTGGTCGAGGACAACGAAATGAACCGCGACATGCTCTCGCGCCGCTTAGCACGCAAGGGCTATGAGGTGGTGATTGCCATCGACGGCCAACAGGGCATCGATATGGCCCGCTCCGAAACACCGGATCTGATTC
>QKEI01000191.1 GCA_003251795.1 Candidatus Muproteobacteria bacterium | reverse complement strand
AGCGGATCAGATTCTCGCCGATGACCCGGATTTCAATCTCGATCGCTGGGCACAGACCCGACCGGATGTAAACCCAGCGCAGCTGGCCGAGCAGGTAGCCGACCTGCGCCTGGCGGGACTGCCATAGCGTGGTCCTTAGCGTACGTAATATATTTGGCAATTGGCCCCTAACTCCTTGAAACTAGCCGTTGAGCAGGCCTTTCATAATCAGCAGGTCGGAGGTTCCAGTCATCGAGTGCGGCCTTGCAAGGAGTAGACACGCGATAGACACTCCGCCCGACTGTGAGAGTCCACTACGCCTGCAACGTCGATTTTCTGCCGCAGCGCATCGTCGGGCGTTGATATCGGTGGTTAGGTCCTCATAATCATCGTTATGTGGATCAGGCTAACTGTAATATTTATTTCTTGGAATGTTTAACAATGGCGAAGTATGTACGCCGCCATTATGGTAGCGGTCTGAAAAAAATCCTTTAACAATAAATAAGAGGATCTATGAAAGTAAAAATTGTAACCTTATTAATCATTGGATTTCTGAACGCTTTATTATTTCAGGAAATAACTCTTGCTTCAGAAAAAAATAAGAACCAAGAGTTGATAAGACGAGGAGAATATCTGGTTAGTTATGGTGGTTGTAATGACTGTCATACACCAAAACTATCTACACCTAAAGGTCCAGAACCCGACCCAAACAAACTTTTATCAGGTCACCCATCGACTGCAATACTTCCTGAGATTCCCCCGGGGATAATTGGGCCGGAGAAATGGGGTGCGTTAACGAATAATGACTTAACTCTCTGGGTTGGCCCGTGGGGGGTCAGCTTTGCGGCAAACCTGACTCCAGATAAAAGAACAGGATTAGGTAGCTGGACAGAAGAAATGTTTATCAAAACTATGCGTACCGGAAAGCATTTGGGGGTTGGGCGAGAAATTTTACCCCCTATGCCATGGTTTTCGCTTGCGGCGCTGACAGATAAAGACCTTAAAGCAATATTTGCGTATCTAAAATCCATTAAACCAATTGAAAACGCAGTGCCACAACCCATACCGCCACAAAAGCAATAAGTCACATAACAAACGCTTTCACCAGATCACCGCGCGAAACGCGGCTTCTGGTGAAGCGTATCGTTAGCGGTCGTCTATTTCGAGCAACTTGACAGGCCGCTTATGGCCGAAAGCAGTCACTCAGCCGATCCCTAATACGATACGTTCTTTGTCCGTTTTCGACCCTTAGCGGCCATTCGTCCAACGAAGTGAAGCTAGTGTTGTCCCGCCCCATAACCGTCGCTCTACTTCAATAATTATGGGCGCACGACTTTAAAGAGGCGCCATTCCTCAGGCAGCCCCTTTAGGATGTGTGACCCAGCATCTTCGAAGCCAAGACCAGACCCAGCCACAAGATCTTTCACGGTCTGCGATACGAGTACTACCCCGGGGGATGCTAATGCTGCGACCCGTGCCGCAATATTCAACGCAATTCCCTGCAGCTCGCCATGCCGCACGCCGCATTCACCCGTATGCAGTCCAATTCGGCAAGTTATGCCGGCTGCGTCCAAGGCTTTCGTTATTGCCAAAGCACACCTGATTGCACGCGCCGGACCGTCAAATGACGCTACGAATCCATCTCCCGCGGTGCGAACTTCCTCGCCGTGATACCGTGCAAGCTCGCCGCGTACCGCTGCATGATGCACTTCAAGGAGATCAGCAAAGCGCAGATCGCCCTTCGCCATGGCCATCTCGGTCGATCCGACGATATCGGTGAACATCAGCGTCAAAACCCGGGTTTCAGAAATCTCCGGGGTGGAGCTGCCGGTTAGAAACGTCTGGATGTGCTCGATTACTTCGTCCGGCCTATCGTAGAAAGGCAGGTGATCGCCAGACTCGATTTCTATTAGCTTGGCGTTTGGTATGTTTTCGGCCATCTGTCTGCTGGCGCCAACGGGGACGGCGGGGTCGTGCTTGGCATGAATAAGTAGGGTCGGTACTTGGATCAGGGAAAGCACCTGCCGAACGTCGATCTCTAGGTTCATTCGCTGCAAGGCCGCCGCCGCCGCGGCGCTAGCGCTCATGCGCAGGAACTTCGCCCACCATTGCTGGATGATCGGATCGTCCGCAACAGAGCGCAGTCGGATTTCCGCCCAAACGGGCCCTCCCCAATCAGCGGCCGCGGACTCAACAGCTGCCACCGCTTCTTCCCGACCTGTAAAATACGGGTAGTCTGGTGCTCTGAGGCGTCGGGCATAGCTGCCGATAGTAACCAGCGCTGCGGTGCGGCTCGGGTATGTCGCGGCGAACAAAAGGCACATCGTGCCGCCTTCCGAATATCCCAGCAGCGCAGCACGCGAAGAACCGACGGCATCCAGCACAGCCCGTACATCATCCATGCGTTCTTCTAGAGTCGCAGCCTCGATACTGCGGTCGGATAGTCCAGTCCCACGTTTATCAAATAGGATCAACCGAGAAAACGTCGCCAGTTTTTCGAAGAAACGGGCAACATGCGCATCTTCCCAAAAGACCTCGATATTTGAGATCCAGCCTGGAACTAAGACAAGGTCGATCGGCCCGTCGCCAACGGTCTGGTATGCAATGCTCACTTTGCCTGATTTGGTGTAACGGGTCTGCGGAGTCATGGCTGGTTTTTGCTTGCGATCCGGCGGGCGTCAGAATATCACTTCTAGAGACACGGATAGGAATAGTAACTCAGTTGATAATTTCGTACCCCAGAATGTTTCCTTTGTGTGCAAGAGCGGACGTCGAAGGCCTGGGGCGCTAAGCGGCAGCAAACGACCCAAAGCGGACATTTGCGGGGCGTCACTCCATCAATGGAGATGTATCCCACCATCGATGACGAGGACTTGACCGGTGATGCTTTCAGCGCGGCAGAATTGAACGACTTGGTCAGCCACATCCTGGATTGCTGTATTCTGCTTGAGCAGCGCGTGCTCACGCATGGCATCCACGCGTGCGGAGGGCACCCACGCCTGAGCGACTACATAAGCGGGGATCATGAATGATCCCAAGCCCGCAGCGAGCGCCCCCTCTTGGCCGTTCTCGGTCTGTCACGATGCGAATCTTTTGGTCGGTTGGTTGATCGATCCCAGGTCGAGAGCAGACTTTCCTTGCCTGTTCCCGTGTCGCTCTGGCTCGACAAGTCGACTATCGGTTGCGAGCCATTCACAGTGGCCAGCTCCGGTGGATATCAGCGCGTGGGGTTTGGGTTATTTAGCCCTTCTTGACATGTGCCTGCGCTGCGGCTTTGGCGCGTTCGGTAGCCGCTTCCGGATCGAGATAAAAGTGGCGAATGACGCTCATATCATCCTCGAACTCGTAGATCAGGGGGACCCCGGTGGGGATGTTAAGCTTAGGAATCTCCTCATCAGAGACGTCGTCCAGGTGTTTCACCAGTGCGCGCAGCGAGTTGCCGTGGGCCGAAACAATGATCCGCGTACCTTCTTGCACGGCAGGCGCCAGCGTCTCGTGCCAGTAGGGCAGCACGCGTTCGAGGGTGTCTTTCAAGGATTCGCAAGCGGGTAACAGAGAGGGATCGAGTCCGGCGTAATTGCGATCGAAGCGCGGGTGTCGCGGGTCGTCGTGCTCCAGCGCCGGCGGCGGTATGTCGTAACTGCGCCGCCAGATGAGCACCTGTTCGTCGCCGTATTCTGCGGCGGTCTCGGCCTTGTTCAGGCCTTGCAGCGCGCCGTAATGGCGCTCGTTCAATCGCCAATTCTTTATTACAGGAATGGAGGTCTGGCCCATCACTTCCAGCACGATCGTCAACGTATCGATGGCACGCTTCAGCACGGAGGTGTAGGCAACGTCGAACACGTAACCGCGGGCCTTCAGCAACTCACCGGCCTTCTGTGCCTCGGCCCGACCCGCCTCCGACAGCCCCACGTCGGTCCAGCCGGTGAAGCGGTTTTCCCGGTTCCAGTCACTTTCGCCGTGACGCAAGAGTACGAGACTTTTCACAACGACCTCCTTCGATAGCCATGGTTACTTCGACCGCTGGGGTAGTGTACCGTGTACCGGGGCTCATGCCCGTATACAATGATCGCAGGATTTCGCCACCCATCGCCACAAATGCGGACAGGATACCCGCGCAAATGATCAACGAGACACTGGCCCCATGAGTAGCGCCGATGGGCAACCGTCCACGGCTCCGGCGGTACCTGCAGGGGACGCCCTGCTGGCGCTGGTCGGCCAGCTGGCGGCCGATCTGCAACCGAGCGGCACGCGCGCGCCGCGCATTACGCTCGACAGCCGCCTCGAACGGGATCTCGGTTTCGACAGCCTGAGCCGGGTGGAGCTGCTGACGCGCATCGAGCGCAGCTTCGGCGTCAGCCTGTCAGAGCAGGTGTTCACCAACGCCGAGACTCCGCGCGACCTGCTTCGGCTATTGAGCAGCGCCACCGTGCGACACCTGAAGGTTACCACGTCCGCACGGGCACCGGTGTTGCAGGAAGCGACAGCTGCCCCAGACGACGCACGTACACTGATCGAGGTGCTCGATTGGCACGCGCAGCACCACGGCGAGCGACCGCACGTCTATTTGGTGGGGGACGACGGCGAAGAGGAGATCATCAACCACCGTCAGTTGTTGAGAGGCGCGCAGGCGGTCGCCGCCGGTTTGCAGGGCAGCGGGCTGGAGCCGGGCCAGGCCGCAGCCATCATGCTTCCCACCGGTCGCGAGTATCTGTTGAGCTTTTTCGGCATCCTACTCGCCGGCGGCATCCCCGTGCCGATCTATCCGCCGGTGCGTCTTGCGCAGATCGAGGATCACTTGCGCCGTCACGTCGGCATCCTTTCGAACGCCCATGTACCAGTCCTGATAACCGTGCCGCAGGCGCGCCCGCTGGCGCGCCTGCTGAAAGCGCATATCGCCTGTTTGCGCTCAGTCGTTGGTGTAGAGGAATTGACGAGGAGCGGTAGCGGCCTGACACGCCCGGTGATAGCGGGTGACGACATCGCCTTCTTGCAATACACCTCTGGCAGCACCTCCGATCCAAAGGGTGTCATGCTTACGCATCGCAACTTGCTCGCCAATATCCGCGTGATGGGACAGGTGCTGCAAGCGGACTCCACCGACGTATTCGTCAGCTGGCTGCCGATGTATCACGACATGGGCTTGATCGGCGCTTGGCTCGGCAGCTTGTATCACGCGTGCCCGCTGGTGCTGATGTCGCCGCTCACTTTCCTTGCGCGCCCGTCCAACTGGCTGCGGGCGATTCATCGCCACCGCGCCACACTGTCGGCAGGCCCCAACTTCGCCTACGAGCTGTGCGTGCGCAAGATCGACGAAGAGGAGATCGCTGGGCTCGATCTGAGCTCCTGGCGTATGGCAGCCAATGGCGCGGAGCCGGTCAGCGCGGAGACGTTACGGGCGTTTTGTCAGCGCTTCGAACGTTATGGTTTTCGCAAACAAGCCATGTATCCGGTGTATGGGCTCGCCGAGTGCTCGCTCGGTGTCACCTTTCCGCCAACCGAGCGCGGGCCCGTCATCGATCGCATCGAACGCGAGCCCTTCGTGCTCGATGGGCAGGCGGTGCCGGCAACGGCCGAGGAGACGCAGACCTTGTCGTTCGTCGGTTGCGGTTACGCACTGCCGGGGCACGAGGTGCGCATCGTCGATGGCACCGGCGCCGAGATCGGCGACCGCCAGGAGGGACGCTTGCAGTTTCGCGGCCCCTCGGCCACGAGCGGTTACTTCCGCAACCCCGAAGCGACGCGCCGTTTGTTTGATGGCGATTGGCTTGACTCCGGGGACCTCGCCTATACGGTCGATGGCGAAGTGTATGTCACCGGGCGCGCCAAGGACCTGATCATTCGTGCGGGCCGCAACATCTATCCGCAGGAGCTCGAGGAGGCGGTCGGTAATATCGACGGCGTGCGCCGCGGTTGCGTTGCCGTGTTTCCGGCACCGGATCCGGTATCGAGCACCGAGCGTTTGATCGTGCTTGCGGAGACACGGGAAGGTGATAACGCTGCGCTCGAGGTGCTGCGTGAAAAGATCAACAATGTGGCCATCGATGTGATCGGCATGCCGCCCGACGACATCGTGTTGGCGTCACCCCACACCGTTCTGAAGACCTCGAGCGGTAAACTGCGCCGCGCCGCCAGTCGCGATCTTTACGTGCGCGGCACGCTCGGGCGGCGCGGGCGCACGACCTGGTGGCAGTTCGTACGCTTCGCCGGCGCGGGCGTGTTACCGCAGCTGCGGCGCACGCGCCGCCTCATCGCCGATCTGCTCTATGGTGTTTACACGTTCGCGCTGTTTTTTCTGATGGGGACTCCAGTGTGGGCGCTGGTATCGCTCATACCCTCGCGGCGGTGGTGTTGGCGTCTCGTCGGTAATGCCGGACGCCTGGCGATGCGGATTACCGCAACGCCGTTTCGCGTTGATGGTGCGGAGCATCTGGTGCAGCCATGTGTGCTGGTGGTCAACCACAGCAGCTATATCGATGGCATCATTCTGGCGGCAGCGCTGCTACGGCCGTTCACCTTCGTTGCCAAGCGCGAGCTTGAGAATCATTTCGTCCCACACGTGTTCCTGCGTCACATGGGCGTGGAGTACGTGGAACGTTTCGACAAGCAGCGCGGTGCTGACGATGCGCGCCGCGCCGCGCGGCGGGCGCATGAAGGAGAGTCATTGTTGTTCTTCCCTGAGGGCACCTTTCTGCGCATGCCGGGGTTGTTGCCGTTTCGCATGGGCGCCTTCGTGGCGGCGGTCGAGGCTGGCGTGCCGGTGGTGCCGCTGACTATTCGCGGTACGCGTGCCAAGCTGCGCGCCGGCCAATGGCTGCCGCGTCGTGGCGGTATCAGCGTTACTATCAGCCCGCCCATTGTGCCCCAAGGCAGGGACTGGACGGCGGCAGTGGCACTGCGCGATGCAACGCGCGCCGAGATGTTGCGCCGTAGTGGCGAGCCCGATCTCGGTGGCGCGACAGTCGTGATTTGAGCGCATGAACGACCGGCGTCGGTCGCGCTGGTACAAACAACAAAGAATGGGAAACAAACATTTACACAACGGATTGTTGGCGTTCATCGTCGCTGGCTGTATGGCCGTGGCTGGTTGCACGAAGGAGCCGCCACCGGATCCGAACACGATTACTATCACCTTCAAGCACAGCAAGCTGTTCGGCGACCCCGCGGCGCTGCAAACGCTGATCAAAGAGTTCGAGCGCGAGCATCAGGGCATCGTCTTCCATACGTCGAAAGAGCCGGGGATCCGCGTCAAGGACGAGACCCTGCCATCCTCGTCCGATGAGCAGCATCAGTTCTATGTCATCAATCTCGAAGCGGGCTCGTCCGATTTCGACGTCTTCGCGATCGATGTCATCTGGGTCGCCGAGTTCGCCAAGGCTGGTTGGCTGCGTGACTTGAGCAAGCTGCTGCCGGCGCAGGACCGGGAGGAGTTTTTTCGGGGACCGGTCGAGGCGGTGACGCTCGACGATCGTGTATACGCGATTCCCTGGTTCATCGACGCCGGCGTGCTCTACTATCGCAAGGATCTGTTGGCAAAGTACGGTGGCGTGCCGCCGCCCAGGACCTGGGGCAAGCTCGTGCGCATCGCCGCCGATATCCCCAAACACGACATCTGGCAGGGCAAGCAGTACGAAGGGCTCGTATGCAACGTGCTCGAGTACCTTTGGAGCAGCGGCGGTGCGGTGCTGGAAGACGGTAAGGTCGTCATCGACAGTCCCGAGAACCGTGAGGCACTCAAAGTCATGGTCGATCTGGTGCGTACTTACCGCGTGACGCCTGATCTCGTCACCACCCTGACCGAGGAGCCATCGCGCGAGATCTTCGGACGCGGCAAGGCGATATTCATGCGCAATTGGCCGTACGCCTGGCGCTTGCTCGAGCAGGATGGCTCGCCCGTCAAAGGCAAGGTCGGCATGACCGTGTTACCGCACTTTCCCAAACACCCTTCGGCCGCTACGCTTGGTGGTTGGCAGCTCGCGGTGAACAAGAATTCGAAGCACCCGGAGGCGGCGGAGCAGTTCGTCGCCTTCATGACCTCGGCGAAGGCGCAGAAGCATCTCGGTCTCACCGTCGGTTTTCAACCAACGCGCAAGGCGCTTTACGAGGACGCGAAGCTGCTCGCCGCGCAACCGGCGCTGGCCGAGCTTTATAAGATCTTTCAGCGCGCGCGGCCGCGGCCGGTGTCACCTTATTATGTCTTGCTCTCTCAGGCGATGCAGTCGGAGTTCAGCGCCGCGCTCGCCGGCGTGAAGACGCCGGAGGAGGCGTTGAGTGCCTTGCAGTCGCAGATGGAACAGATACTGAAGCGACATAAGTAGGGCCTCGCGTCGACGCGCGGCCCCGGTGCTGTTTTGGCTCGCGGGTGTTGATGCTCGGCTCCGGCGTTCCGTCTGGTCCGCCCGCGTCTCGGGCCACCGCGCGAAGGGACGTCCCTGTCCCTGCGCGCGGGCGCGACTTCCTGTCCGCGCCCCTGCGGGCTTTCGCCGGGCGCGGGCGGGGCTTTACGAGTCGCCTCGCGCCGACGCCGGCGAGCCTTAGTGCCGTGCGCGCCACCGCTGGCGGGCTTGAATGGGTCGCCTTGTGTCGATACCGTCGACTTGGGAGCTGCTTGTGCGTGACTCGAGACCTGCACTTTTTGTTTTGCCTGCCGGCCTGATCATCGGCGCGATCACGGTTTACCCCATCCTTTATGTTTTGTGGTTGAGCCTGCACGAGCGGCTCTTGATCGGCAATGTCTCACGCTTCATCGGTTTGGAAAATTTTGCGCGTTTGTGGAACGACGCGAGGTTTTGGAACGCGCTCGGCAACACGCTTTATTTCACCAGCGTCTCGGTCGCGCTCGAGGTGGTTCTGGGTCTCGCCATCGCGATGCTGTTGCACCGAGCCTTCAAGGGTAAGGGCTTCATGCGCGCGATCGTCTTGATCCCCTGGGCGATCCCGACGGTGGTGGCGGCGAAGATGTGGGAGTGGATGTATAACGGCGATTTCGGCGTCTTCAATTATCTGCTCGGCGCGCACATCAATTGGCTCGGCAGCGCGGCGTGGGCGCTGAACGCCGCCATCTTTCTCGATGTGTGGAAGACGACGCCGTTCGTCGCCCTGCTGCTGATGGCGGGTCTGCACACGATCCCCAAGGAGCTTTACCAGGCCGCCAAGGTCGACGGTGCCTCGCCGTGGGTGACGTTTCTTCGCGTGACATTGCCCTTGTTACGGCCACTGTTGCTGGTAGTGCTGATCTTTCGCACGATTGACGCCTTTCGGGTGTTCGACACGATCTACGTGTTGACCGGCGGCGGTCCTGGCAACACCACCGAGACGTTGTCGATCTACGCCTACAAGGTGCTGTTTCAGACCTTGCAGTTCGGCTACGGCTCGACGCTCGCCGTGACGGTATTCTTCCTCGTCGGACTTATTACGCTGGTTTATGTGCGCGCCCTGCGCGCGGGGACGACATGAAGCGCGCAGGGTTTTACTTGTTACTGGCATTGGTTGCCCTCTATTGTCTCGGGCCATTTCTCTGGCAGCTCATCACGTCGCTGAAACCCGCCGCCGAGCTCACGCACTTGCCGCCGCTGCTGCCGGCACCGCCGACCGGCACGCATTACGTGGCGATCTTCGAGGGCTATCCGTTCCTGCGCATCATCGCCAACAGCGCCATTGTCGCCGCGGCGAGCACATTGCTGGCGCTGGCGGTGGGATCGCTTGCTGCGTTCGCATTGGCGCAACTCAGGATGCGTGGCACCATGGTACTGTTAACCTTCGCGCTCGGCATTTCCATGTTTCCGCCGATCGCCACCGTGAGCCCCCTGTACTTACTGATCCGCGCTGCGCACATGCGCGATACGTTGTGGGCGTTGATCATGACCTATACGACGTTCGCGCTGCCGCTTGCGATCTGGGTGCTGACCAGTTTCTTCCGTGGTATTCCGCGCGAGATCTATCTGGCCGCGCGCGTAGACGGGTGCACGGCGCTGCAGGCGTTCTATAAGGTCATTTTGCCGCTGGCGGCCCCCGGTCTGGCCGCTACCGGAATTCTCGTATTCATTTTCGCCTGGAACGAGTTTCTCTACGCCTTGACCTTCACCGCTACGACTGCCTCGCGAACGATTCCGGTCGGCATCGCGCTCTTTCCGGGATTACACGAGGTTCCGTGGGGTGAGATCGCGGCCGCCTCGGTAGTGGTGACGATTCCCGTGGTGGTGTTGGCGTTTGCGTTCCAGCGCCGCATCGTCGAGGGCCTGACCGCCGGCGCGGTGAAGGGATAGGCCATGGCCAGCATCCGCTTCAACAAGGTTCAGAAGCGCTTCGGCGACACGACAGTCGTGGAGTTCTTCACCTTTGTCGGTCCGAGCGGCTGTGGCAAATCGACTGTGCTCAACCTGATCGCCGGTCTTGAACCGATCAGTGCCGGCGCGCTCTATTTCGGCGAGCGCGAGGTCAGCGCGCTTTCGGCCGGTGAGCGCGACGTGGCCATGGTGTTTCAGAGTTATGCCCTCTACCCACACATGAATGTGTACGAGAACATCGCCTTTCCCTTGCGGGTGCGCAAGGAAGACAAAGCCAGCATCGACACAAAGGTACGCGAGGTGGCGCAAACTCTCGATCTCAGCGAGCTGTTACGACGCAAGCCGGCGCAGCTTTCCGGCGGTCAGCGCCAGCGCGTGGCGTTGGGGCGCGCGCTCGTGCGCAGACCGGTGGTGTTTCTGATGGACGAACCCCTGTCGAATCTGGACGCGCGCTTGCGCGTGGAGACACGCGCCGAGCTCAAACGCCTGCACGGCCGCTATCGGATT
>QKEI01000278.1 GCA_003251795.1 Candidatus Muproteobacteria bacterium | reverse complement strand
TGGTACGGCAAGAGCAAGGTGGCGTCGCTGTTTGGCACCGGACCCGTGTTTGGTCAGGACGCCAACCTCGGGCTGGCCTGGATTAACGCCGGCGGCGGTAAGGAGCTCTATCAAGAGCTGATCGAGAAGCTCGGGATCAACACCGTCGGCTTCTTCGCCATGCCGATGCCGACCCAACCGCTCGGCTGGTTCAAGAAGCCGATCACGAAGGCCTCGCAGCTCAAGGGTCTCAAGTACCGGACCGTGGGTCTCGCGGCCGATCTGTTCCAGGAGATGGGTTCAAAAGTTACTCAGCTCCCCGGTGGCGAGATCGTGCCGGCGCTCCAGCGTGGCGTGATCGAGGCGTTTGAGTTCAACAACCCGACATCTGACAGGAGCTTCGGTGCCCAAGACGTGAGCAAAGTCTACATGCTGGGTAGCTACCACCAGGCCGCCGAATTCTTCGAGATCAGCTTCAATAAGACCAAGTTTAACAGCCTGCCGGCGGAGCAGCAGGCGATCCTGAAGCACGCAGCAGCAGCAGCCTCCTCGGAGAACTTCTGGATGGCGATGGACCGCTATTCGGCCGACCTGCAGTGGCTACAGAAGTCGGCGGGCGTCAAGGTCTACCGCACGCCGCAGTCGGTCATGAACGAGCAGCTCAAGGCCTGGGATGTGCTGATCAAGAGGATGGAAGCCGAAGACCCGTTTTTCAAGAAGGTCCTCGCGTCGTGTAAGGACTTCTCGCACCGCGCGGCGTTCTATTACCTGTTGAACTCGGCCGACTACAAGCTTGCTTTTGACCATTATTTCCCGGGCGAGATGCCGAAGTTCACTTAACCGATTCGGCAAATCGCGTTAGACAATCCGCATTCGGGGCGGCGCTTTGCGCCGCCCCGTGCGCATTGCCTACACGCAACCCCTTTGTTAGGAAGCGGTCGTGAACCGAATAGTTTTGTTCATCAATAATTTGAGCACATGGGTTGGCAAGGCCTTTGCGTGGTGCATTCTCGTGCTGACGCTGGGTACGACCTACGAGATATTCGTGCGCAAGGCGTTGCGCGACCCCACGGTTTGGGCCTTTGACCTGAGCTACCTGATGTACGGGGCACTATTTATGATGGCGGGGGCCTATGCGCTGTCGCGCGACGCCATGGTCCGCGGCGACGTGTTCTATCGCCTTTGGCCGCAGCGCGTGCAGGCGATCGTCGAGCTCACGCTTTATTTCGTTTTTTTCTTCCCCGGCATGGCCGCGCTGATCTATGCTGGTTGGGATTACGCCAACCTGTCTTGGGGTTACCGTCCGTACGGCTTTTCCGGACCTCCCGGTGAGGTCAGTATTAATAGTCCTGCCGGGGTGCCGATTTCACCATTGAAGACGATCCTGCCGATTGCCGCCGTTTTTTGCGCGATTCAAGGCGTTGCGGAGGTCCTACGCTGCATCGTCGCCATCCGCACCGGCAAATGGCCGGAGCGCCTGCACGATGTCGAGGAGCTCGAAAAGCAACTCATCGAGGAACACGAGCGCGAGATGGAGCACAAGATGCGCTTGGGCGAACCGGAAGGACCGACGACATGAGTGATCCCCAAGTCGCGCTGCTGATGCTGGGGCTGCTGCTGTTCGTAATCCTCCTCGGCTTTCCCATTTGTTTTACCCTGGTCGCGATGGGGGTAGGTTTTGGCTTTTACGCTTACCACAACGCAGGTCAGCAGTGGTACCACAACAATATTTTCGATCTGTTGGTCAACCAGACGTATTCCGTCATGACCAACGATGTGCTGGTGGCCGTGCCCTTGTTTCTGTTTATGGGTTATCTGGTCGAGCGCGCCAATATCGTTGACCGTTTGTTTTACAGTGTTTACGTCGCTGCCCACCGCGTGCCGGCGTCGCTGGCCGTGGCCGCCATGGTGACGTGTGCGCTTTTTGCCACCGCCGTCGGCATCATCGGCGCGGTCGTTACGCTGATGGGCCTGCTCGCCTTTCCGGCGCTGCTCAAGGCGGGTTACGACACTAAGTTTGCTGCCGGCGTGATCTGCGCTGGCGGCTGTCTGGGCATTCTGATACCACCGAGCATCATGCTGATTGTGTATGCAGCAACGGCCGGTGTGTCCGTGGTACAGGCCTATGCCGCCGCCATGATCCCCGGGGTCATGCTGGCGGGGCTCTATATGCTGTACGTGGTCGGGCGCGCATTGATCAACCCGCGACTGGCACCGAAACCGACGGAACAGAGCAGCATACCCATGGGCGAGCTTATCCTGCAGATGCTCACCTCTTTCGTACCGCTAGCGGTGCTGATCATGGCCGTGCTGGGTGCGATTCTCGGCGGCTGGGCGACGCCGTCGGAAGCGGCATCCCTCGGGGCATTCTTCGCTATCGTGCTGGCGGCGGCCTACCGCATTGCTGCCATTCGTGAAGGCAACGTTAAAGAGCTACCGGCATGGGTAGCCAAGTACGGTAATCGCCAGGACAGCTGGTGGTCGGCGGTCGGCATCGGCGCGCTCCTGGTCGGTGTGGTTTACATCGGGCCATACTTTTTCCTGCGTATGTTCCAGGATACGTTTGAGACCATCGGCATGTTGCTGCCTGAGGGCCGCTGGCTGCCGGTCGGTCCCGGAGTGGGCGTGGTCTTGGCTTTGCTCGTGGGGCTCGTCTTCAAATTCTACGGAAACCGCGTGGCGTTGCTCTCACGCCTGCAACCCGAGAACGAAGCGCTGCGCGCGTTGGTATATGCCGTTGGCATCGGTGCCGTTGTCGGTCTCGGCCTCGGCATGTTCTATCTGGTTGTGGGCAGCGCACTCGAGGCGGCCGGCGCTTTAGAAGGGCTCCGGCGTCCGGGTATCGAGATCTCGATTACCCCGTTTGCGCCTGATATCGGTTTCTTTGTCGGTATGTTGGGCGCTTTGGCGTGGCGGGCCGTCCATTGGGAAACGCTCAGGGATTCGGTGTACTTGACGGTGCGCACCTCGGCCATGGTTTGCTGGCTGTTCGTTGGCTCCTGGACGTTCTCGTCGGTGTTTTCCTATCTCGGGGGCGAGGCGTTCATCAAGGAGTTTGTCCTTAGTCTCGACTTGTCCTTCGGTGGCACGGTCAACCCGGCGGTCACCTTCCTAATCGTCGCGCAAGTCATCATCTTCCTGCTCGGTTGGCCGCTTGAGTGGAGCGAGATCATCATCATCTTTGTGCCGATCTTCCTACCGTTGCTGGAGCCGTTCCATATCGACCCGCTGTTCTTCGGTATCCTGGTGGCCCTTAACCTGCAGACCTCTTTCATGACGCCACCGATGGCCATGGCGGCTTACTATCTGAAAGGTGTTGCACCGCCGCACATCAAGCTCATCGATATTTTCCGCGGCTGCATGCCGTTCCTGGTCGTTGTGCTGATTGCCATGATACTGGTGTACAACTTCCAGGGGCTCGTACTGTGGTTGCCTAACTACATTTACGGTCGCTAGCTGGATGCTGGTTGACGTCGTAGCGGGAATCGGTGATGGAGCTGTTTGAGCTAAGCGCGCTGCAGGCAACGCAGCTCATCCGGGACGGGCAGCTGACCTCCGAGGATCTCGTGCGCGCCTGTCTCAAACGCATCGAGCAGCTTGAACCTGCGGTGCAGGCGTGGGCCCATCTGGATGCAGAGTATGCGCTGCAACAGGCACGCGCAGCCGATGCGGCGCAGCGGCAGGGCAAGGCGCTTGGGCCGCTGCACGGTGTTCCCGTCGGGGTCAAGGATATCTTCGATACCGAGGATATGCCGACGGAAGACGGCACGGTCCTGCATGCGGGTCGGCAGCCGCCCGCCGATGCTACCGTGGTCACGCTGCTGCGTGAAGCCGGCGCGGTCATCATGGGCAAGACAGTGACCACTGAGCTCGCGGTCTATGCGCCAGGTAAGACCAGGAACCCGCACGATCCGCAGCGTACCCCCGGCGGCTCCTCCAGCGGATCGGCCGCAGCGGTGGCGGCGCAGATGGTGCCGCTTGCCGTCGGCACTCAGACGAATGGTTCTACCATACGACCGGCGTCCTATTGCGGTGTCGTCGGTTTCAAGCCGACGCATGGTTTGATTTCAAGGGCGAGGGTATTGCACCAGTCATGGCATCTGGATCAGGTGGGCGTATTTGCCCGCGCTATCGAGGATGCGGCGCTGTTGGCCGAGCAGCTCATGGTGTACGACGAGGACGATCCGGACATGCAGCCACGCGCGCACCCGAAGCTTCGGGAGACGGCGTTGCAGGAGCCCCCACTCCCGCCCGAGATCGCGTTCGTGAAGACGCCGGTGTGGGAGCAGGCTGATGCCGAGACGCACGAAGCCTTCACCGAGCTCGTGGAGCACCTCGGTGATTGCATAAAAGAGATTGAATTGCCGCAGACTTTCGATCATGCCGTGACCTGGCACCGCACGATCATGGAAGCGGACCTGGCGCTTAGCTTTGCGCGCGAGTATTCGGAGGGCAAGGACAGACTGAGCACGACGCTCATCGAGATGATTGAGCGCGGACGCAAAGTGCTTGCGATCGAATACAATCATTCGGTGAACCAGATTCGTCACCTGAACGAGCTAGTCGAGGAGGTGTTCGACAGCTACGACGCTATTCTCACCCCGGCAACCACTGGCGTCGCGCCACACGGGCTGGAGTCCACGGGTAGCCCCGTGTTCTGCACCATCTGGACACTGTGCGGGACGCCGGCGATTACGCTGCCGCTGTTGCAGGGGTCAAACGGTATGCCTATGGGCGTGCAGTTGGTAGCATCTCGGGGCGACGACGCGCGTCTATTACGCACGGCCAGCTGGCTGATACAGGCGGTCAAAGAATGAAACAAGGAGTAGCATCTCATGATTAATCTCATTACCGGGCTGATAGGCATGACGGCGGTGATAATTTTCTTAGGATATTATTTAGTCGTGCTTAGTTTTGTCCCGCTGGCGTTGGTCATCATCGGCGTGCTCGCCATGGCCATCGGCGACTTTGTTTCGTCACTAAGGAATACTAACAGCAACAACACGAGCACATGACGCGGTGCGAACCGCCTTGTGGCAGGAAGGATAATGGCTCATTGGTTACGATTTGAGCACGCAGGCGTTGCTAAGTTTGGCACGCTGCAGGGCGACACTGTTACTGTGCACGAGGGCGACATGTACGCGGCGCCCAAGGCAACAACGCAGACCGTATCGCTCGCTCAGGTAAAGCTGCTGCCACCGACGGCGGCATCCAAGATGGTGGCGTTGTGGAACAACTTTCATGCAATGGCGGCCAAGTTCAAGCTGTCGATACCGGAGGAGCCGCTTTACCTAATAAAGTCGCCGAGTTCATTCATGGCATCAGGTGAGACCATACGGCGCCCGCGATCATATCAAGGACGTGTGGTTTTCGAAGGAGAAATCGGTGTCGTTATCGGCAAACGCTGCAAAGAGGTCTCCGAGAGCGAGGCAGCCGATTACGTCTTCGGTTACACCTGTGTGAACGACGTTACTGCCTTCGAGCTTATCAACAAGGACTCCTCTTTTGCGCAATGGACGCGTGCCAAGAGCTTTGACACTTTCGGACCCTTCGGGCCGGTGGTTGCCACGGGACTCGACCCTATGACGCTTAGCATCAAGACCACGGTTAACGGCGAGGAACGACAGAACTACCCGGTCTCGGATATGATCTTTCCGCCTTTGCGGCTGGTCAGTATGATTTCGCAAGATCTGACGCTGTTGCCGGGCGATGTGATCACCTGCGGTACCTCAATCGGTGCCGGCTCGCTCAAGCCCGACAGTACAGTCGATGTCACAATTGATGGTATCGGACGACTCACTAACCGTTTCGAATGAGGGCAGGAATAGATCGCGCAGGGACCCGGTTTCCATGGGTAACAGTCTTATCACTGGAGGGAGGAGGTAATTAGCGGGTTACGACTAATGATGTAGCGAAGGCGTGCGTTAAATAACAATGTCACTGCACGCATTTTCCGCGGAGGAGGGTTATTATGAAATACTGCGTAATTGGCGCTGGCGCTATCGGCGGGTTACTGGGTGCGCGGCTGTCGCTGGCGGGCGAGGATGTCACGTTCATCGAACGGCCGGGACCGCATCTAGACGCCATAAAGCAGAAGGGCCTCAAGTTGCTCATGCACGAAGGTGAGGAGCTCCTCGCCCGTGACGTCAAGGTCACGGACGACATGGCTCAGGCCGGCGTGCAGGATGTAGTCATCATCGCCGTTAAGGCCTACCAGATCCCAGCCATCGCCGCGCGCATGCGTGCTCTGTTCGGACCCGACACCGCGGTAATCACGATACAGAACGGTATTCCGTGGTGGTATTTCCATAAGCATGGTGGCGAGTTCGAAGGCCGGCGTCTCGAGTCGGTTGATCCATCCGGTGAGATCGACGCTAACATCGAGCCCGCTCGCATCATAGGCTGCGTAGTCTATCCGGCGGCCGAAATCATCGCCCCGGGCGTTATCAAGCATGTCGAAGGCAATCGATTTCCCGTGGGTGAGCTGGATGGTTCCACCAGCGAGCGCGTGGAGAAGATTGCACAGAGCTTCAACACCGCCGGCTTTAAGTCCTTCGTGCTCGACAACATCCGCTCAGAAATCTGGCTCAAGGCTTGGGGCAATTTGTCGTTTAACCCGATCAGCGCCTTGACGCAGGCGACGCTCGTCGATATCTGCCAGTTTCCTCTGACACGCAAGCTTGCGGCCAGGATGATGGAAGAGGCGCAGGTTATCGCCAATAAGCTTGGCATCACGTTCCGGCTAACCATCGATAAGCGTATCGCCGGCGCCGAGAGCGTCGGTAAGCACAAGACCTCGATGTTGCAGGATGTGGAAGCGGGACGACCATTGGAGGTGGAGGCGTTGATGGGTACGGTCGTGGAGCTCGGTAGAGTAACGAACACTTCAACGCCTCATATCGACGCGGTCTATGCGTTGGTCAAGCTGCTCGATCGAGTGATGCGCGAGGAACAGGTAGCGGTCAGTGCTAAACGCCTGAACTGACTCGCCCCAACTACCGTTAGTGGCGTGTTCGCTCTGGAATGTAGAGCACGCGCAGATAGCGGCTATTCATATTTTGCACCAGCAGAGTCATTGCATCTCGCACGCCGCTGCGGCTGACCGAGATAATCTGCTCGATACGATCGTCGAGCAATGCGTTGCCAGCAAGTAGTGCGATAAAAGCCCGCCGGTACGCAGGTTGCGGTCATAGTCGAAGCGTTCCTGACCTTCCGGCGTGAGGGCGTAATCGACCATATCATAAGGTGTGAAATCATTCGGTTAACGATTTTTCCTTGCCCGTGGCGGCGCCGTTTGAATTCCCACGATACGTCCATCATGAAGTAAATATCCTCCGGGCTCGGCATCGCGTAGCGCAGGTTCGTCACGAAGGCTTCATCGGAAATCTAACCGCTGCGCCACGGTAACCCGCGCAGGTCGCATACGACTTTCGGCGGGCAGCGTTGAAAGTAACTGAGCGGGTACTGAGCGGGTGGAAGTGGTACAGATGCAGCTCTTCGCTCTCGACCATCAGGTCTGTTAGATAGGGGCGATCTACACGAACCGTGGTTCCGTCGGCGCCGGTGGTGACGTCGCGTCCAACCTCGATCCAGCGACAGTCGTCTCGGTATTTGCTTGGGATAAACACCCACCTAGTGGGGGCTGCGTCGGCCTGCGATTCCACTACCATCCAAAGGCCACCGAGATGAACACTAGGGGCCGTAGTAGGGCGGCTTACCGACGGTTCCCCGAATCCCCCCAGTACCGCCAGCTTAGCCAGAGCACGCTGGATAAATCCCAGCTTGACTAGATGGTATTTTGGGATTATATTCCCATTTCATGGATCCAACTGCGCAACAGATCCCTTTAAGCACCCAACGCCAGGTCCTCGCCGCCGCG
>QKEI01000172.1 GCA_003251795.1 Candidatus Muproteobacteria bacterium | reverse complement strand
CGAACAGGTGCGCGTCACCGGCAAGAAAAAGGATGACCTACAGAACGTGATGCAGATGCTAAGAGAAGCAAAGATCAGCCTGCCGCTGCAGTTCACTAACTTCCGCGACTGAGCAGGAAGCGCTAACAAACCACCTAACGCAGGTATGCGTCGCTGGAATAGCGGCGCATCATACGATGGCTGTTGAAAAAATAGGCATTCTTCGAGATAACGCGTTCCTGGAGACTAAATTCGTTCATTGTCGTCTCGCCGGCCGCTACAAGATCCTGGAGAGACGCTAGCTGGACAGTGTTCTCACGTCTCTATACCGAATACGCTCTGCACAATCTTTCCGAAGAGGTAGGCGACTCCGGCTGCCGCAAAACCAAGTATCACCATCTCACCGATCTTGCGTTTGATGGTAATACCCGAAAGTACCGAAATCACGGTCGCTACACCCGCCAATGCCAGTCCGGCCAACACGCCGGAGAATACCAGCGCGGTCAGCGAGCTAGCGGTAAAGAAATAGGGCAGAACCGGGAAGGCTATGGCGATCAGATAGGCCATACCGGTAAACAGGCCGGCGCGCAATTCGTTTTCTTCGACCTCACCCACGAGTAGCTGCGACACCGCTTCCTTATTTTGACCGATCTTTTCCACCAAGGTATCCGCCAAATCTGCCGGCACGCCGGATTCATGCAGCTTGTCCTTATAGTCATCCAGCACCCGCTCCGGCGCCACGTCGAACAGCGTCTCCAAGCGATCCTTTCGGCCCTGATTGACCTGCCGTTGGGAACGCACCGACACAAACGCACCGATGGCCATCGAAAGTGCGCCGGCGATACCGACAATCAGACCGCTCACGCCCACGACCAAGGGACGCCCCACATACACTGCCGAGAGCCCTGTCACCGCTCCGAGGATCTCTACCAGACCGTCGTTCATGCCAAGCACGAAGTCGCGCACGTGTGTTGTCCGAGACTCGCCGGATTCGCGTCGAAACGTCTTTTCGTGCTCGAGCTCATCCAGAATAATCTCACGCAGGCGCGCTTTCTCCTTGTCTTCGAGCGGCGCCTCCTGCAAGAATCGGTGATAACGCTTGAAGGCACTTGCTTCACCTAACTCCAGGATCGAAATCAAAACCACCGGCTTTACTACACTCTGTAGAAGGCGCAACACGGTTAGCCGTAATCTCTTCACACGCGGCCGCTTCGGTACCTCGCCACCCCGAGATCGGATCACCTCCTTCCAAAACTCAGCGTGCGTGCCCTCGATCTCGGCCATCGTCAGAATCTCGTTCTTGAAGCGCGGGTCTCCGGCATGCGTCCCGAGCGCCTTGTACGTGACATGATCGCTGATCTCATCGCTGTAGAAGTCGGCGATCGTATCGAGAAATCCTTCAGGCATGTGTCAACCCCCGTTTGTGCCTTTTGCCGAGGCGTCAGCGATCACACCTGCTAGGCGACTGCTTGGAACAGTTGCCATTGTTGTTTCAGCGCCGGCAGAGAAAACTCTCCGCGGTCTTCCAGCGCGATACCGGAGCCGGCCACCAGGTCATGGACGGTGCGTGATACTAGTATTTCAGCGTTACCTGCATGCTTGGCAACGTCTGAAGCTATATCCATGGCGGTGCCCTTCAAAATCCCGACCTCTCGGCTAATTTCGCCCGTGTGCACGCCCATGCGATGATCGATGCCCTTCCCGCGCAACACCCGGGATAAGGACACCGCACATTCCAGGGCCCTTGCCGGACCATCGAATGTCGCACCAATGCCGGCTCGTTGCGACGAAATCCGCGCTGCCCGAAAACGCTTGAGCTCCTGCATGATAGTACTTCCCGTCGTTGCCGACGGCTTCGCGCCAAGTTGGATCAGAAGAATCGTAGCAAGGACGCGATTTGATGTTTCGCGTCTCGTTGTATCGGCCAAGAAACGCCCTATCGCGTCGATGATCTCGTCTGCGTTCTCGCCCACCCAAGGCAGGTGATCGCTTCCGGGAAGCTCTACGTAGTGGGCGCCGGCGATGTGCTCGCCTAGATACCTTCCCGCTTCGACATCGATCAAAACGTCACCCGATCGGTGAACCACCAGGGTGGGCACGTGGACGCTCGGCAACACAGCGGCAATGTCGATCTGGCTGTTCATCTTCATGAGGGAGGTAGCAGCGCCCGGGGTCGCGCCCAGTCGTTCGAACTTGCCCCACCAGCTTGTGAACTCGGCATCACCGACCATCGACGGTGCAAACTGCGACAGACTCTTACCACTGCCCCAGTCGCCCTCAATATAATCAAACAGCTGCTGCAAGGAGGCTGCGTCGGGAAACCAATGTTTGAATTGCGCGAACGCACCGTACAAGACCAGGCCGTCACAACGCCCGGGGTGGTGTGCGGCGTAGACGGTAGCCAGCGAACCGCCCTCCGAGATCCCCATGACAAAGGCCGTGTCGAACGCAACCGCATCCATCACAGCACGGACGTCGTCGAGGCGCTCATCCATGCCCGGCAGGGAACTGACACGGTCTGACATGCCGGTGCCGCGCTTGTCGAACAGGGCGACACGTGCGAGTCCACCCAACCGGTTTAGCCATCGGCTGAGATGGGCATCGTCCCAGTAATTGTCGATATGTGACACGAACCCGGGGGTCAGTACCAGGTTGGCCGCCCCTTCGCCGAACAAGTGATAGGCAATGTGGATATCGCCGCTTTTCGCATAGCGCGTGGCTGGGCGGTCGGACACGCTGGGTTTGCGCTGCTCCTTCGCCGCCTGTTGTGTGGCGGTTTGCACCTCGACCTTGCCAACGAACCGGAAACCGCGTCCGTGAATGGTCTTAATGTAACCCTGGCGCGTGCCGTCATCGCCAATGATCTGTCTGGCAGTCTTAATGCGGCTGCTCAGGGTGGTATCGGACACGATGCGGCCCTTCCAGACCTTCGCAAGAAGCTCATCCCGCGAAACTACGTGATCACGGTTGTCGATCAGCATGATCAGCAACTCGAGGACCTGCGGCTCGACGGGCAAAACCCGACCACCGCGTGCAATCTCGAAGCGGGTGGTATCGATACGGTAGTCGCCAAAAGTGTAGATCACACTCATTACTCCCGCTGGCTGGGTCAACGGATCCTATCTGCCGGATGAGACGCTAGCTGCGGTCCATTGTCCGCAAAATCCACGAATTCTCCAAGCGCACTGCAAGTCCGCTCCAAGCATCGGTGCGAGTGTGCGCGTAAGGTACCTGCGTGACCATTCACTACAACCAGCAGCACCAGGAGCGGTCACAAACCTAACTTAACTCTTAATGACAGGAGAATTGACATGAGCACAGTAGCAGTAGAAGTGAAGCGCATTGTAAACGGCGTCAACGTGGGCGACGTCGAAGAGCTAGTCGGCGCCATACAGCAGAACCCGCAGCTCGCCAGCAGCCGTTTCCGCTTGACCAATAAGTGGATCAACGGTGGCCATAACCAGTCCCGAATCAGCGGGTTTTATTCGGGCGGCGAGGACCAGCAGCACCTGCAAGAGTTCGTGCTGGAGGCAGACGAGCCCCCAGTGCTGGCCGGCACCGACAAGGGTGCCAACCCCGTGGAGCACCTGCTGAATGCGTTGGCAGCCTGTTTGACCACGACCCTGGTATACCACGCCGCGGTTCGCGGAATCGAGATCAGAGCGCTGGAGGCGGATGTCGAAGGCGATATCGACCTTCGTGGTTTCCTCGGATTGTCCAATGAAGTCCGTCGCGGGTTCGAGAATATCCGGGTGAACTTCAGAGTCGATACCGATGCGAAGAATATTGAGCTACTGAAGGCGCTGAGCAAGCTGTCGCCGGTATTCGATACCACGCAGAACGGGACCAATGTCGGCGTTTCGATCGCGCGCATGTAACCTGGAAAAGGAACCCCTTACATGCCCGCAACAGGCAGCGGGGACCCTAGGTCTACACCAGGGTCCCCATTTCCTTCGATAACAACGCAAACCGCTGAGTCCCCTTTAGGGAATACCTTCAGCCCTCACGCGCTGTCGCGGGTTCCGCCCCTTTATGGAGACATCCGCCGCACGGCTGTGCACTCTGCGTGGCTTGAACAGCCCGTCGATAACCTCAAAGTCTTGTGGACCGAACGTGCGCGCCTCCATCCCTCTAAGTGGGCTGTTTCGGCTGTTTTCTCGAGTGGTCACGTCCGCGCACTAAGCGAGGAAGACGTCGAAGGCGGTGTTTACCACCAGATCGAGCAGACCGCGACGGAAACTATCTATCTTGGCCAGCCCAAGCCCCTTCTGTTTTAGCGCAACCATCTCCGCCACATCCTTCTTGCTTTGAACCAACCATTTAAAATCATCCTCCGTCAGATCTCCCGAGGCCAGCAGCTTGGTCCAGCGTTTAAGGTCGTTTTCCGTGTCCTTCAAGAAAACCTTGCCGTCATCGATGGCCTGGTCTGCAAAGTCCTGTGTTGTCTTCTTTGCCAGGTCCTTTATTCCGTCCTCTAGCGCAGCTTTGAACTCGTCGAATTTTTCCATGTCAGTCTCCGTCGATCACTTATTCTCTTTGTTCTTGCCGCTCTCCAGTTCGATTATCTGATCAAACGCCTTTGCGATCTGCGCCTCGGCTTCCTTGACGAAAACGGGGCTCAGCTGCCCTTGCTCCTTCCAGCGTTTGACAAAACCTCCTAGGAGGTTGCTGTGTGGATCTTTCATCTTCGCCCACTGTTCGGTCGAAATCTCGTTCTTTGGCCGTCCCTTGGCATACTCGTATGCCTTGTCGACATTCAGCATGAGGGCCTCAACCTCTTGTGCATGCTGACTGTAGGGTTGCGTCGCCTTGTTCATTAGCACCAACGATTCCGCCTTGATGGAAGTGGCCTGCTCGTAGGCTGTCTGGCTGAACGCGGCGATCAAGCTGGAACACGCCGCTAGCGTTGAAACAACCAAAATGAGCCACGACCGCGATAGAACGTTACTGTTTGTCACAGATCCTCCTTAATAGTGGGTATCCCAAATAGCCCGCTTGCCAGTGTATATACGCACGCTAGCCCCTTGTGACCAGAAGTCGCTGCTAGGTCCCCCATCCTTTATACAGGCGCAGATCACGATGCTACCAAACTGCAGGCGATGCGTTGGCTCTACCATTCCTCGTGCACCGGCTTGCTAAATGGTGAGCGGTAAATTCGAAATGGCTGGGCAGAGAGTTGTAAGCAGTTCTTGCGGCTGCCAGAGCACGCCGACCCGAGTCAGAACGGCTGTCGGAAACACTTACACCTCCGGGAACTCACTTTTCACCATGAATTCGGCTTGTTTGCCGCAGGCTCTGAATACTCGAAGCCAGGATCGGCCCTCGCCAACGTCGGGAATTCTTACAGTTTCGTCCCAAACGACCGCCTCCGATAGCAATTTATCGCGACGAATCAACGACATATCAAATTGGCCCAAGAAGTGCACCCATGTCGCTGGATTCGTACGTCCATGGCCAGTATTCGAGATAACTAACAAAGTATATGGAGCAAAAAGCAGTACCGTTACCCGCACAATTCGGCTCATTCGTTGTCCCTGCTGCTCGAGCGATTTCAGCACCTTCAAGCTTTGTTGGGGTCACCTTTCAATTCGTCGGACGCGTAACCAGCATATTGGACTCCGACGAAGGCGCCTTTTCGCTCCGCGGGAAGTTCTCGGCTGACGATCCCGTTACTGGCTCGATTACTTACGATGTCCACGCCAGCGCCAGGGGTCCAGGAGCGATCCCGGCCATATACCCAAAGGCACCGGCTGCGAACCTCACCGTTGGCTCCTCCTTCACCGAGTCGTTGCCGTTCGCCCAATCATCACCGGGCCTAGAGATGGTGGTGGAGAAGGATACTGGGGGTCACGCTCTCAATTTCGAATCTGACTTTTCACTGGTCAAGAGCCCTATCTTCCCAACGAGTGTTGAAGTGGCAATGGTGATCTCGCTGGCTCACTCCGCCGGTGTCGCGTTCTTAAGAGATGCTCCGCCGTCGAGTATTACCTTGCACGATTTCGATGACACGCACTTTCTTATTACGTTCTTTGACACGGCCTCTGGTAGCGTCAGTTTTCTCGACGTCGAGCTCGAACGCTTCACGGCCAAAGGGACACCAAACTCCGCTATCAAAGAATCCTTTGCGCAAGCACGCCGCGACGTTGCCAAGCCAAGAAATTCCAATAACGGCATGCCCCAGGAGCGGCGCCTAACCATGAGGCGGGTAGAGTCGGGGCGCACCACGTTACGCGCGCGCCCCAATGGGGAGGATCGGCGTCGTCAGCGCGGTCGCCGCAAAGAAGACAAGCAGAATACGTTCAAAGACATACTGTCTCGGATATTTTCTCTGCAGAGTGCCGGAAGCATGTAGCGACGGCAGTGCAATACCTGAAGGCGTGCCGGTTTAATATGAAAGAGCAGTTGTTTCACGTGGAAAGCGAAGGGTGGTATGTTCGCACGGTGACTGCGCTTGAAGGACCGTTCGCAACCCAGGCTGAGGCGGCAAGCTATCTCGTGTTACTCAAGAAGGTGTCGGCTGCGGGCGTAGCCTGTGGCTGGCCGGTGCCCCACAATAAATCAGAGACTGAACGGCAAGTGCGTCGGGCGAAAATTCTATTCGAGATCGCCCTCGCCGGTTTCGCATGGGTGAGGCGGCGGAAGAAAGATCGTGCACACACCTTCCACTAGCCACGAAGTGTCGAATCGACACCATAAATATACGGTACCACTAGACCGATCGACGGCGAGAGTGGCACCGTTCGTCTGGCTTCCCTCACGTTAGCGGGCACTATCTCTGTCCAGCCGCCACCACCCCCAACGGCGGCAAGACTGCCCTCTCTGACTCTAGCCTCACGCCCTGCAACCTATAGACCTGTACCCTAGAATAGGCCTATGCCCTAGAGCCTGAAACTCGCTTGTAGGTTGTCGCGGCACGCCGAGCCACTACACTGATAGCATGGCAGGGACACCAACGAAACTGCTGCAGCTGTGCCTGGTCGCGCTCACCACGATCGGCATAGCTAGTATATTTCTGCCCTTTACTCGGAGCGTTGCACCCTTTGATGTGATTGTGCTTAACGAGCCGGGGGTTCTCGCTGGGCAGTTGCCAAATCGACACGATGTTTTGCTGATCCTACTCACGAGCCCGTTCTGGCTTGCGATCCCAATCACCCTCGCCTCTCTGAAACGGCTTTTGGCAGGTAGACTCTCGCGCGTAGCGTGGTTCACGTCCTATACGCTGGCGCTAATCATGGGAAGCGCGACCCTGGGGTTTGTCGGCTTGGGCTTGTCCGGAAAAACGTTGCCAAAGGATTGGTCGCTTGAGAAGTATCTCGCTGTCTTCTCGCCGCAGGAGCACATTGTCTTATTGCCGGTCACCATACTGATCCTCGGCGCGGGATGGGTGATCCGCAACAGACGCCGACAGCTACTGTTACATTCTCTTAACGCGGTGATTGCCATGCAGGTGGTGTATATCGCCAACGGCGTTCTTTGCTTGGCGTTGTTTCAAGACGACTGGAAAAGCGGTGCCTATGTAACGTTGGCGACCGTGGTCGTGTATCTGGCCCATATTGCGTTTGTGTCATCGCGGCGATTCACGGCTACGGTTCGGTAAGTACGCGGCTAAGTTAGGTGCACAAACGCGCGTGA
>QKEI01000218.1 GCA_003251795.1 Candidatus Muproteobacteria bacterium | reverse complement strand
CGCCACCCCTCGCAGGACGTTAGGCACCAGGTCGCAGCGCTCGAAGCTTGCCGTGTTCCGACGATAGGTCACCTCGTCGTCAGCTGCTCCGTCAATGTAGTCGAAAATCGGACCCGGCAGGCGTCGCCTGGCGAGTTCGCGGAAGTCATGGAAGTTATGGCAGTTGCTCAAGCGCATAGTAAAAAGGGCTCTTCAGCTCGATGTATCAACCGATTGCAGCAGTAGAAGATAACTCGATCTTTGCGCGCCGTGCCCGGATAGAGCGAAGAGTTAAGCCGCAAGAGCATCGAATACAAGCAGGGTAGCTTCACCCTCAACACGCGCGCGGTGCCTCAGACCAGGACGGACTTGATAGAACTGTCCCGGGGAAAGGCAGACGCTACCCTCCTCTGTGTCAATGTGAACCAGCCCACTAAGGACAAAGAAACATTCGGGACTCTGTTCATGAACATGGAACGCCGCGGCCGTGTCACGCATGACCCTATAGCGAAGGTTGGTGCCAGCAATCGATGCCAGAACCTTGCTAAACCAAGACTCGGATGCGCCGAGGTTGTTTGTGTCAAATGGGGCGAATGTGCTCATGCGTTTAGTCTAAGCGATGATTCAGCAGGGGACCTAACGGCAGGTATTAGCGCCCAGCGCTGTGGCAAACAATTCGCTCGGGAAACACGTAGTTGCGTACGCCCTCTAAGTCTCTCGTGAGGGAATATAGCGCGCGTTCGCCGGGCAACCCTATAGGGCCGTCGGCTCACCGGATAACGCTGATACCGGTCGCGCTAATCACCGCCCCTCCTTATCTCCCCCGATCAATAACTTAGTGAATTGATGCTTTATTCATCAGGTGGGCATTGCGCGAAGATCTTCGATAACTGTATATTTATACAGTATCGGAAATTTCCGAGCAAAAAGGAGGTAGCGATGGAGAACACGCTGCCCGCTTACGCCGAGCTTCATGCCCTCTCCAACTTCACCTTCCTACGCGGGGCGTCGCACCCTGAGGAGTTGGTTACTCGCGCTAGTGAGCTCGGTTACCGGGCTCTGGCGCTGACCGACGAGTGCTCTGTTGCCGCCGCCGTGCGCGCTCACATCGCCGCTCGCGATCACAACCTACACCTGATCATCGGCAGCGAGTTTCGTCTCGTTGATGGTCCTCGTCTCGTCTTGCTTGCGACCAACCGAGAGGGTTACGGCAATCTTTCCGAGCTCATTACTCATGCCCGCCGCGCGGCAACCAAGGGTACCTATCAGTTACGTTGCGATGATCTCACTACCGGTGTGCCCGATTGTCTGGCGTTGCTGATTGCAGATACTGCACTCGATCCGCAGAAGGTTCAATGGTTCGCACATCGCTTTGCCGGTCGCGCTTGGTTTGCTGTCGAGCTTCTGTATGGATCCGAAGATAAGGTTCGATTGAAAAAGTTGCAACAACTGGCCGCCGCGCACGGATTGCCGCTTACCGCCGCTGGTGATGTGCATATGCATGCACGCGCCCGCCGTGCCCTGCACGATACGCTGACAGCGATTCGACTCGGCACCACAGTGCACCAGGCAGGTCATCATCTCTACCCAAACGCCGAGCGCCATCTGCGCGCGCGCGAAGAGCTCGCGCGTATATATCCGCCTGAGTTACTTGCTGAAAGCGTAGCGATTGCCGAGCGCTGCTGCTTTTCCCTCGATGAGCTGCGCTATGAATACCCCAAAGAGTTGGTGCCCCCGGGGGAAACCCCAGCAAGCCATCTGCGCGCACTCACCGAGACCGGTATGCGCGAGCGCTGGCCCGATGGTGCGCCGGCGAAAGTGCGACGACAGGTCGAGCATGAGCTGCGTCTGATCGCCGAGCTCGATTACGAGCCTTATTTTCTTACGGTGCACGATATCGTGCGCTTCGCTAAAAGCCGCAATATCCTCTGTCAGGGTCGGGGCTCGGCGGCCAACTCGGCCGTGTGCTACTGCCTCGGCATCACCGAGGTCGATCCGGCGCGCATGGAGATGTTGTTCGAGCGTTTTATCTCCAAGGAACGCAACGAACCGCCCGATATCGATGTCGATTTCGAGCACGAACGGCGCGAGGAGGTGATCCAACATATATATAAGGAATACGGCCGCGAGCGCGCAGCATTGGCAGCCACGGTTATCACCTACCGGCCCCGCAGCGCCGTGCGCGACGTCGGCAAGGCGCTCGGGTTGAGTCTGGCGCAGGTGGATCGGCTCGCCAAATCGCTCGCCTGGTGGGATGGACGTCGCATGGTTCTGGCACGCCTGCAAGAGGCAGGGTTTGATCCTGCCAATCCGGTCATCGCGCGTTTGATTTATCTGGTGAACACGCTTGTCGGCTTTCCGCGCCATCTCTCGCAACATGTCGGTGGCTTCGTGATCTCGCAAGGCGCATTGAGCCGCCTGGTGCCGATTGAAAATGCCGCCATGCCGGAGCGCACCGTTATCCAATGGGACAAAGATGACCTGGATGCGCTGGGGTTGCTCAAAGTGGACGTGCTCGCGCTCGGCATGCTCAACGCCATCCACCGTGCCTTCGATCTGATCGAGCGCTCGAACGGCACCAAGTTGACGCTGGCGAATATCCCGGCCGAGGACCCGGCGGTATATACGATGATTCAGCGCGCCGACACCGTCGGTGTGTTTCAGATCGAATCGCGCGCGCAAATGAGCATGCTACCGCGGCTCAAACCGCAGACGTTCTACGACTTGGTGATCGAGGTGGCAATCGTACGGCCTGGCCCCATCCAGGGAAACATGGTGCATCCCTATCTGCGGCGCCGACAGGGGCTGGAGCCGGTGCACTACCCCTCCGATGCCGTGTGCGAGGTGCTGCAACGCACCTTGGGGGTGCCGATCTTTCAAGAGCAGGTGATCAAGCTCGCCATGGTGGCCGCCGGTTTCACCGCCGGCGAGGCGGACAAGCTGCGCCGGGCAATGGCGGCCTGGCGTCGCAAAGGCGGGCTCGAGCCTTTCGAGAAGCGTCTCATCGAAGGCATGCGCGCACGTGGTTATAACGAACAATTCGCTCGGCAGATCTTCCAACAGATCCAGGGCTTCGGAGAGTACGGCTTTCCTGAGTCGCACAGCGCAAGCTTTGCCTTGCTGGTTTACGTCTCCGCCTGGCTCAAGTATTACCATCCCGCCGCTTTCACCGCCGCGCTGTTGAATAGCCAACCGATGGGCTTCTACGCGCCAGCACAATTGGTGCAGGATGCGCGCCGCCACGGTGTGCGGGTCCTACCAGTCGATGCGACTGTCAGTGACTGGGATTGCACTCTCGAAGGGGACAATGGTTCCCCCTCCCCTCGTGGGAGGGGGCCAGAGGGAGGGGCGTTGCGACTCGGTCTGCGAATGGTGAAAGGGTTGTCGCGCGCTGGAGGCGACAGAATCGTAGCTGCTAGAGCGCGGGCGCCTATCATCAGCATTGATGATCTCGCGAATCGCGCCCGCCTCTCGCGCCATGATTTGGAGGCACTAGCTGGTTCCAGTGCGCTCGCCAGTCTTGCCGGAAATCGCCATCAGGCTGGCTGGCAGGTGCTTGGTGTTGAGCCGCCATCACCGATTTTGCAGAATGCCCTTACCCCTGAAGGCCTGCCGCTGCTGCGACAACCCACGGAAGGTGAGGACATCGTTGCCGATTACAAGCACGTCGGTCTCACGCTCAGGCGTCATCCGTTGGCGTTATTGCGCAAACGGCTAGAACGCCTGCACATGCTTCCCGCCACCGAACTCTGGCACCTGCCCCACGGTGAGCATGTGCGCACCGCCGGCCTGGTTATTACCCGCCAACGACCAGGCACCGCCAGCGGTATTCTTTTTCTCACGCTAGAGGACGAGACCGGTCACTTCAATGTTGTGGTGTGGGGGAATCTGGCAGAAAAGTACCGACGCGTGGTGCTCGGCGCCCGCCTGCTCGGCGTTGTCGGTGAGATACAACGGGAGGGTGAGGTATTGCACGTCATCGCCCGACACTTACGGGATCACAGCTTCCTGTTGGGTAGGCTGCTCGCGCGCTCGCGTGATTTTCATTAACCCCATAAAACCTGCGCCACCCCGCACGCTGGCTACGCACACCCCTAAAACGGTGATATGCGATAGACTTTGCCATCGCAGGTCTAACTTTGACACACTCATGGGCAACAGCGAACGCGACAAGCTGCCGCAACCTTCCTCCAATGCTGAGGTCGCCGCGTTTCTGCGCAAAGTTGCTGCCACGCCGGTCCGATCCACCGGCGCGCGCGGCCGCCTGATCTTTGCCATGGACGCCACCGCCAGCCGCGAGCCGACTTGGCACAGCGCCTGCGAGATACAAGGGCAGATGTTCGCTGAAACGGCTAACCTTGGTGGGCTGGACATTCAGCTGTGCTACTACAGGGGACTCGGCGAGTTTGATGCCGGTCCTTGGCTGTCGCGCTCGGCTGATTTGCTCGCACGCATGCGCTCGGTGTCTTGTGTCGGTGGCCAAACACAAATTGAACAGGTGTTGCGCCATACGGTCGCTGAAACGAAGCGGAAAAAGGTCAACGCGCTGGTGTTCGTCGGCGATTGTATGGAAGAAGATGCGGATTGTCTCTGCCAATGCGCTGGTGAACTCGGCTTGCTCGCCGTGCCCGTCTTCGTCTTCCATGAAGGCTATGAACCGCGGGCCGAGCGTACCTTCCGGCAGATCGCGCGTCTCACGCGCGGTGCCTATTGTCGCTTCGATGCCCAGAGCCCGCAGCAGCTGCGCGATCTTCTGAGCGCGGTAGCGGTCTACGCCGCGGGTGGGCGCCGCGCTCTTGAGGACTTCGGAAGGGGCAAAGGCGGGATCACCTTGCAGCTCACGCAACAACTGGATAAGGGTTAAGCGTTTGCTGCTACGACTGCTTTTTGCCGTACTGATCATCGCCGCCATTATTATGGCGCTGCGCTGGTTTGCCCGAACGCCACCGCAGAAACTGGCGCGTACTCTGCGACGCGCGGCTTATGGCACCGGTATTGCCTTGTTGGTTTTTCTCGCTGCCAGTGGTCGCTTGAACTGGTTATATGCGCTGATTGCCTCACTGGTGCCCGTTGTTTATCGCCTGAGCAGCCTGCTCGGCCTGATTCCGTTGCTGCAGCGCCTGAAATTGCACACTGCAGGATCGAGCACTCCGGGAACCGGGCAAACGTCCACCATCCGCACGCGCTACCTACACATGTCGTTAGAACACGATAGCGGCACGATGACCGGTGAGGTGCTTGCGGGCCCCTTCCAAGGTCGTCGCCTCGACCAACTGAGTTTGCAGGAACTGCGTTCGCTGCTCGAGGAATGCGAGCAAAATGACACGCAGTCTGCAGCAGTATTGCAGGCCTACCTCGAACGCACCCACGGCAAAGAGTACGCAGGGCATGCGGGGGCTGGCGCGACTGGTGAGCGTGCCGATGGCTCGCCCATGACGCGTACAGAAGCCTACGAAATCTTGGGGCTATCGCCGGGGGCGGCGACACAGGAGATCATCGATGCCCATCGTCGGCTCATGCAAAAGCTGCACCCTGACCGGGGCGGCTCCAACTACCTGGCAGCTAAGCTCAATCAGGCCAAGGACTTGTTGCTCGGTTAGTGCCACTGAGTTTCGCCATGCCGCCGCGCTATACTTACTTAAAGTTGATTGCTGCGTCACCGATATATCGGACTCCTGCCCTGCTCCTATGCTGCTAGATCATCAGCCCATCCGTGCGCGAGACAGCTTGCAACGCTTCGTGTTCGAGCATAACGCCATACGCGGCGAGATTGTCCATCTCGACGCTACCTGGCGCGCGGTACTGGAACGGCGTGAATATCCGGAGCCACTGCGCGTACTGCTCGGCGAAGCGATGGCGGCGGCGGCGCTGCTGGCGGCGACCATCAAGCTTGCCGGGCGTCTGGTCATGCAGATTCAGGGTCCAGGCCCGATCGAGCTGCTGGTCGTGGAATGTACCAGCGATCGTACGATGCGCGCGATGGCGAAATGGAAAGGTGACGTGCCATTAGGTCCGCTACCCGCCATGATCGGCGATGGCCGGCTGAGCATCATTCTTGATCCCACCGAGGGCCGTGAACGCTACCAGGGGATCGTGCAGCTTGTAGGGAACACCATGGCCGAGGCGCTAGAGAACTATTTTGCTACCTCGGAACAGCTGCAGACCCGGCTATGGTTGGCAACGGATCTCAGCCGAGCTGCCGGTATGTTGTTACAACGCCTGCCGGCCGACGGCATGATCGATCCCGAAACGTGGTCACGGGCGGTGCACCTGGGCAACACCATCACGCGCAACGAACTTCTCGCGCTACCGGCACGGACGATTATTCATCGCCTGTTCCATGAAGAGGATATTCGCGTGTTCGACAGCGTGCCTTATGGTTTTCGCTGCTCGTGCTCGCGCGACCGGGTGAGCGATCTGCTGCGCATGCTCGGTCCTGGCGAGGTCGAATCGATCTTGGAGGAACAAGGCACGGTCGAGCTCACGTGTGAGTTCTGCGCCCAGCAGTACCGTTTCGACAGTGTCGATACGAGACAGTTGTTCGTCGCCAGTGTTATCCCGTCGACCCTCGGGAGAATACATTGAGGTAGGATCGCGACAGGGCGGAGCCCCAGCAAGCACATCGATGACTGAGCAACACAGTCTGGACAAGGTGAGGCTCGATAAGTGGTTGTGGGCGGCGCGCTTTTTCAAGACTCGACCGCTTGCGACCGAGGCCGTCACCGGCGGCAAAGTATACGTCAACGGCGCGCGCGCCAAGCCTGGACGTCCCGTGAGCATCGGTGACGAGGTGGTAATCCGGCGCGGTCCTTATCTGTTCGATGTGCTGGTACGCGGCATTGCCAGCCGGCGCGGTCCGGCCCCGCTAGCCAGTCAACTTTATGAAGAGACCGCGGAGAGCCGTGAAAACCGGGCACGCCTCGCTACACAATTGCAAGAACAACAGGCGCTTCGCACGGAGCAACATGGGCGACCCCATAAGCGGGATCGACGAATGATGATCCGGTTCCTGCGTCGGCGCCGCTAAGGGCACTGTTTGTTCGTCACTAACTAAAGAATCTGCGGCAGCCTGGAATGCTCTTGCAGTCCCGGGACGCGCTACAAGAACAATGATGATCGATACCTTTGATCTCTACCCCGGTCGCTTGTTGGCCCGTAAGTACGAGGTCGTCTCTCTGCTCGGTACCGGCTGGGAGGGCGAGGTTTACAAGATTCGCGAAATCGCCACCGGTATCGAGCGTGCGGCTAAGTTCTTCTTTCCCGAGCGCAACCCGCGTAACCGCACGGTAAACTTTTATGCGAAGAAATTACATAAGCTACGTCACTGCCCGATCCTGATCCAGTATCACACACAAGAACAAATCATGTTTCAGCGCCGACCGCTCACATTCCTTGTGTCAGATTATGTCGAGGGTGAGTTGCTGAGCGCATTCCTACAGCGACAACCCGGCCAGCGACTGGACGCGTTTCAGGCGCTGCATTTGCTGCATGCCCTCGCAAGCGGCATCGCGATGATCCACAATGAACGCGAGTATCATGGGGATCTGCACACGGATAACGTCATCATTCGGCGATATGCTCTTGGGTTTGATGTCAAGTTGATCGATATGTTGCATTGGGGCGCGCCAAGACCGGAGAACATCCACGACGATGTGTGTGACCTGATTAGAATCTTCTACGACGCCATCGGCGGACAGAAGCACTACGCCAAACAACCTGCCGAGGTGAAGACTATCTGCTGTGGGCTCAAGCGTTCGATGATTCTGAGTAAGTTCCGCACGGCCGGACGACTACGCGAACATCTGGAAACGATGGCTTGGAAGGACTAACGGCCATCGGTCGAGTGCTAGCCTGCCGGGCCTAGTAACCGGTCTTGCGGCTATCGACCGCGAATGGTGCTGCTCTGTCGCTCTCTCGCGACCCCAGCACCAGCTGCTTGAGAGTTTGCCCG
>QKEI01000049.1 GCA_003251795.1 Candidatus Muproteobacteria bacterium | reverse complement strand
GTCGCGCCATACTATTTGTTTCTGGGCGGCTGCGTCACCAACCCCACACTGGGCGCTCCGGCGCCCTGCAACAGTGTCATCGCCTTGACCACGTCGCCATAAGGCACGCGGTGATCGCCGCGCACCAACACCGGTGTCTGTGGGCGCAACCGTAGAGTGCCTGCGACCTTCTGACTCAGCGCCCCCGGCGTAATTTTGCGATCGTCAAGATAGTACTCACCCTTGCTGGTGATTGTTACGACCAGCGTTTCGGTGTCCTTGGTGTCGACGGGTCTGGCCGCCGCCTGCGGCAGATCCACCTTCACCCCCTGGCTCAGCAACGGCGCCGTGATCATGAAAATCACCAACAACACCAGCATCACGTCGATGTAAGGCACTACGTTGATCTCGCTCATAAGCTTCTTACGCCGCAAGCGATACGGTTCCACGCTCAGCTCCTCGGCACCAGCGCCTGGCGCTGGACGATGCTGGAGAACTCTTCCATGAATATCTCGTAGCGCGTCACCAGCCGTTCCACTTTGTTGGAGTAGCGGTTGTAGGCTATCACCGCCGGGATTGCCGCCAACAGTCCCATGGCCGTGGCGATCAGGGCCTCGGCGATGCCCGGCGCCACGTGGGCGATCGTGGCCTGCTGCAAGGCCCCGAGGGCACGAAACGAATTCATGATGCCCCACACCGTACCGAAGAGCCCCACGTAGGGACTGGTGGAACCCACGGTCGCGAGAAACGGCAGATGGGTTTCGAGAAAATCGACCTCGCGCGAGAGCGCCACGCGCATTGCCCGCTGCACGCCCTCGAGGATCTCCGCCGGCTTCGCCTGCCCGGCCTGCACCAGACGTTTGTACTCGCGAAACCCATCCACAAATACCGATGCCATGCCGGTGGAACCGGCGTCGGCGCGCGAGAGCTCAGTGTACATCTGGCTCAGATTGCCACCCGACCAGAAGCGCCGTTCGAAGCGCTCGGCCGCGCCACTTGCCGCCTTGAAGGCAAACCATTTACTGAAGATGAAGTACCAGGAGATGAGCGATGCCAGCAACAGCGCGGCCATAACCGCCTGTACCACCCAGCTGGCGTTTTTCACCAGCGTCAACAGGGCGATGCCTTCAGGAGATACGACGTTCAAGACAGCTTCACCTCGTGCAGTTGTGACATGATGTGCCCGGGGATGGCCCGCGGGGCAAACGATTGCACATCGAGACAGGCGACTTTAACTTCCGCCTGACACAGCGTGGTGGTGTCGCGGCGAATCTGCTGCAAGAACGTCACGCTGGCCCCACCGATACGGCGCACGCCGACGCTCGCCTCTAGCAGCTCATTGAAATGCCCGGGCTTGAAAAAATCTACCTTGATTGCACGCACGGCGAAAATGATGCGCTCCTCCCGCGATAGCTTGTCCTGCTCGAAGCCGAGCGCGCGCAACCACTCTGTGCGTGCCCGCTCCATGAACCTAAGATAATTCGCGTAGTAAACGACACCCGCGGTGTCGGTGTCCTCATAATAGACACGTACCGGTATGGAAAAATCCGCCGCCGCACCTTCAGGCATAAACGCAAGCAACTCAATTCCGGGTTAGGACTCTTGTTCGAAGATACTGCGCTGCGTCGGCTGTGCCGCCCCGGGTGCCGACAGCCCCAAGTGACGCCAGGCCATGGGTGTCGCCATGCGCCCGCGTGGCGTGCGCATGAGAAAGCCCTGCTGGATCAAATAGGGCTCGATCACATCCTCGATCGTACCGCGCTCCTCCCCTACGGCAGCCGCCAGACTGTCGATGCCGACAGGACCGCCGTCGAACTTTTCCACTACCGTCTGCAATAGCTTGCGATCCAGCATATCGAAGCCGCGCTCGTCGACCTCGAGCATCTGCAGTGCAAGCTCGGCCACTTCCCGCGTGAGCCGGCCATCGCCCTTCACTTGGGCATAGTCGCGCGCCCGTCGCAACAGCCGATTGGCGATGCGCGGCGTGCCGCGCGAGCGCCGCGCAATAGCCGCGACGCCGTCAGCTTCGGCGGGTACCTCCAGGATCTGCGCCGAGCGCGCGATGATCTTGGCCAGATCTTCCACCGTGTAAAACTCGAGCCTGAGCACGATGCCGAAGCGATCGCGCAACGGCGAGGTCAGCAAGCCGGCGCGGGTGGTGGCGCCGATCAGAGTGAACGGCGGTAAGTCGAGCTTGATTGAACGCGCGCCCGGTCCTTCGCCGATGACAATGTCGAGCTGATAATCCTCCATCGCCGGATACAGTATCTCTTCCACCACCGGGCTCAGGCGGTGCACCTCGTCGATGAACAACACGTCGCGCGGCTGCAGGTTGGTCAACAGCGCCGCCAAGTCACCCGGGCGCTCGAGCACAGGCCCTGAAGTCTGCCGCAGGTTGACGCCGAGCGCGTTGGCGATGATGTGCGCCAGCGTGGTTTTGCCCAAGCCGGGCGGGCCGAACACGAGCACGTGATCCATGGCCTCGGCGCGTTCACGCGCGGCTGGGATGAACACCTCCATCTGCCGGTGCACGTGCGGTTGACCGACGTACTCTTCGAGTCGGGTCGGACGCAGCCGGCGCTCGTTGCTGCTGTCCTCCGGCGTCGTCAATACATGCGCTGAAACCAGTCGATCTGATTCGATCACATACTCACCCTGCTACGCGTTTCAAAGCTTGACGAATGATGTCTTCGGTCGAGAGTCCCACAGGCGAGACATCGGTCACGGCACGATGGGCTTCGTTCGGCTTATACCCCAGCGCCACCAGCGCACGCACCGCCTCGCTCACCGGATCGGTCTCCACTGTACCACGGGTCTCGGCCACCGTACTCGCAACGGGCGGCATCAACGCGCTGTCGCGCAATTCGACCAGCAAGCGCTCTGCCGTCTTGCGGCCGATGCCGGGCGCCTGACGCAGGCGGTCGATGTCCTGATTCTTTATGCACTGTGCGAATTCCTCTTCCGACAGGCCCGAGAGGATCGCCAACGCGACGCGCGGGCCGATACCGCTCACCCTGAGCAGGGCGCGGAACAATCGCCGCTGGCCCTCGCGACTGAAGCCGTAGAGCAGGTGCGCGTCGTCGCGCACCACCATATGGGTGTACAGGGTGACTGACTCGCCGACCGGCGGCAGGTCATAGAAGGTCGTCATCGGCGCTTCGAGTTCGTAACCCACACCTGCCACATCGATCAGCAGCGACGGCGGGGCTTTGTACATCAGCTTGCCGTATAATCGGCCGATCATCGTATGATTCTCATGCCTTGCGCCAGTGCGGCGCGACCAACGGTGTAATGCACGTGGCAAATGGCGCAGGCCAGCGCATCGGCAGCGTCCGTCTGCGGCATCGCAGACAACCGTAACAACGAGCGCACCATCAGTTGAACCTGGTGCTTACGCGCCTGGCCGCTACCGACCACGGCGCGCTTGATTTGCAGTGCCGTGTACTCCATGGCGTCGAGGTCGTGATTCATGGTGGCGCAGATGGCCGCGCCACGCGCCTGACCGAGCTTGAGCGCCGAGTCGGCGTTGCGCGCCATGAATACCTTCTCGATCGCGATCACGTCCGGTCGGTACGAGTGGATCACCTCGGACACCCCGTCGTAAATGGTCTTGAGACGTTGCAGGTGACTGCCGCTGGCACAGCGCACGCAGCCACTACCGACGTAGGTCAAGCCGCCGTTCGGCGCCACCGTGACCATACCGAAGCCGGTGATCCTCGATCCCGGGTCAATACCGAGCACGCGCATGGGGCGATTGAGAGCTGCGGGTCGGTTGCGATTGGGTCAAAGGGTATCCCCGTGTTTTAACGCGCGGCCGCCATCTCTTCCGGAAAGTCGGCATTGGTATAGACGTTCTGCACATCATCGAGCTCCTCCAGCGCTTCCAGCAAGCGCAAGGCCTTTTCTGCATCGGCGCCCTCGAGCGGTATGCTGACCGATGCGCGTTGGCTCACCTCGGCGAACTCCGGTGCCAGACCGCGCTCGTGCATCGCCTGGCGCACCCCTTCGAAATCGTTCGGGGTGGTCACCACTTCGATGTTGTCGTCATCGTGCTTCACTACATCCTCCGCGCCGGCGGCGATCGCCGCTTCCATAATGGCGTCCTCGTCGCTACCGGCGGGAAAGCTGAGCGTGCCCTGCTTAGCGAAGAGGTAGGCCACCGAACCATCGGTACCGAGATTACCGCCATGCTTGGTGAAGGCGTGGCGCACCTCGCCGACGGTGCGATTACGATTGTCCGTAGTGCACTCGACGAGAACAGCAATGCCGCCCGGTCCGTACCCCTCGTAGCGTACCTCCTCATAGCTCACGCCTTCGATATCGCCCGTACCGCGCCGGATCGCGCGTTCGACATTGTCCTTGGGCATGTTGTTGGCATACGCCTTGTCGATAGCAGCGCGCAATCTCGGGTTGCTGTTGGCATCGTCACCACCCATACGAGCAGCGATGGTGATCTCACGGATTAATTTGGTGAAGAGCCGGCCGCGCCGCGCGTCCTGGGCGCCTTTGCGGAAGCGAATGTTGGCCCATTTACTGTGGCCGGCCATCAGTACGCCTGCAACACCAACGGTCCTCGAGTAAGGGTCGCGGCCGAGGTATACCGCGACGACGACGGCTAGCAGTGTAACATTTGGCCGTTACTCTCCCAACCGGGCGGCAAAACCCTTGCGCCGGGCTACCGTTGTCTCACGCCTGGGGTTGAAAGCGGCCGTTTTTCAGGAAGTGACACACCTGATCGGCAACGCGGCGCGACACCACCAGCGCTGTGTGGGAGACGTGCAAGATAATATGATCAGTGGCACCCGGCAGCAGCGTTTCCGAGAGCGTCACAACGCCATCATTGGGCTTGGGTAGACGCGCAAACAACTTGCCCAATCCCAAGCTCATGTCGCCAGCGATCACTCCGAAGTCGCGCGTCGGTAACGACCATTGCTCGGGAATCCCCGCCACCAGCTGCGCGATCGAGCGCCCGGTGATGCGCCGACCAAAGGCGCTGCGCGCGAGCACGTTCGCCGGTCGACTGCCGCGGTGCGGTGAGCCAAGTGTGACGATGCGCCCCGGTCGTTGCTGCGGATGCTTTTGAAACAATGCGCGGATAACGAGGCCACCGAGGCTGTGCCCCACCAGATGCACCGTGGTTGCCGAGAGCGTGAGTAGATAGGCGTTCAACGCCGTACCGTTCTCCAGCAGATCGCGCCCGACCGATGAATAGGAAAAGGTGTGAGTAGCGCTGAAGCCGCAGCGGTGCAGGTGACGGCGCAGCAGCAACAGAGACCACCCCGATAGCCACAGACCGTGCACCAGGACTACCGCAACGTGCTCGTCGCTGGCACCTATTCCTGGTGCTCTGTCGTATTTCAGCTGCACGCTCAGTGCGTTTCGCCCGAGCGCTTGGCCTGCGCCTGTTGCACAAGCTCGATGGCCTCGCGGTTGGTCCAGGAGCTGACCCGCTTGAGCGCCTCACCGAAGGGAAGCCAGGCAAACTCGACGTGCTCTTGCGGATTCAAAGTGATCGCGGTCTCGTCGTCGAGCTCGAGCGAAAACATATGCTCGATGTTTTCCCGCGTGCCGGGCGCGAAGCGCTCACTCCACGGCGGCGGGATCGAAAAGCGATAGGTGCGATGCCAGTCTCGCAGCGCTGCCGTGTCGACAAGCCCGGTCTCTTCCGCGAGCTCGCGACGCGCCGTCACTGCGCGATCGTGCTCGTCCCAGTTCATGCTGCCGGTCACCGATTGCCAAAAAGCTGGCCGGTCTTTACGCCGCAGAAGCAGTACCTTGCCCGCGCGCGTGTAGACCACCACCAGCACCGACTCGGGTCGTTTGTATTGTTTCACGACACTACTGGCTCTGTTCCTATCGTACCGGCCACGGGGTGCAGCCGCGTCGCTGCCAGAGCGTCAAACTCAAGTCTGCGACGAATCGTCGCGCGTCGCCTCCGGCGGCTTGCGCAGTTTGATGTTGAGCTCGCGCAACTGTGCCTCGGTGACCGGGCTCGGCGCCTCCGTCATAAGACAGGTCGCACGCTGCGTTTTCGGGAATGGGATCACATCGCGTATCGAGCTAGCCCCCACCATCAAGGCGACAATGCGATCGAGCCCGAAAGCGATACCGCCGTGCGGCGGTGCGCCGTACTTCAGCGCATCGAGCAGGAAACCGAACTTCCGCTGCGCCTCCTGCGGTTCGATACCGAGCACGGCGAACACGCGCTGTTGCGTTTCCATACGGTGGTTACGAATCGAGCCGCCACCAATCTCGGAGCCGTTCAGCACCATGTCGTAGGCGCGTGAAAGCACGCCGACCGGATCGATATCGAGACGCTCGGCATCGGCCTCCTTGGGCGCGGTGAACGGATGGTGCAATGCCACCCAGCGTTTGATATCGGCGTCGTACTCGAACATCGGGAAGTCATACACCCACAAAGGCTTCCAACCAGTCTCCACCAGCCCCACATCGGCGGCAAGTCGCAGGCGCAAGGCGCCGAGCGTATCGTTAACGATCTTCGCTTGATCCGCCCCGAAGAACACCATGTCCCCGGTTTGCGCGCCGGCGCGCTGCATGATGGCGCTCAACGCCGCATCGGGCAGGAACTTCAGGATCGGCGACTGCAAACCCTCGCGCCCTTTGCTGGCGTCGTTGACCTTGATGTAGGCGAGTCCCTTGGCACCGAACTGCTTTTTGACATAGATCTCGTAATCATCGATCGCCTTGCGCGTAAGCTCGCCTCCTCCCGGTACGCGCAGCGCCGCCACGCGCCCGCCGGGTCGCTTAGCCGGCTCGGAGAATACCTTGAACTCCACATCACGCGTGAGATCGGCGATATCTACGAGCTCGAGGCCAACGCGCAAATCGGGCCGGTCGGTTCCGTAACGCGCCACTGCCTGCGCATGGGTAAAGCGCGGGAACGGGTCAGGCAGGTCAACGTCCAGCACCTCCTTGAACAGATGCCGTACCATCGCCTCCATCAGCGTCATGATGTCCTGCTCGTCGAGAAACGCGGTCTCGATATCGAGCTGGGTAAATTCCGGCTGGCGGTCGGCGCGCAGGTCCTCGTCGCGGAAACAACGCGCGATCTGGAAGTAACGCTCGAACCCGGCGATCATCAAGATCTGCTTGAAAAGTTGCGGCGACTGCGGCAGCGCAAAGAAATGGCCGGGTTGCACGCGCGACGGCACCAAGTAGTCGCGTGCACCTTCGGGCGTAGACTTGGTCAGCATCGGCGTCTCGATCTCGAGGAATCCCCGCTCCTCGAGAAAACGGCGTAGGCTCGACGTCACGCGGTGGCGCAAGCGGATGTTGTGCTGCATGACATCGCGACGCAAATCCAGGTAGCGGTACTTTAGGCGTACCGCCTCGCCGACGTCAGGTTCGTCGAGCTGAAACGGCAGAACCTCCGCCCTATTAAGTATCTCGAGCCCCGAGGCCACCACCTCCACCTGGCCGCTTCGCAGGTGCGGGTTCTCAGTGCCTGCGGGACGGCGACGCACGCGTCCCTCGATGCGCAGCACATATTCACTGCGCACGTCGCCCGCGGTGGCGAATGCCTGCGCTTGTGCCGGATCGAACACCACCTGCACGATGCCTTCGCGATCGCGCAAATCGATGAAGATCAGTCCACCATGGTCGCGGTAGCTGTGCGCCCAGCCGCACAGCGACACTGGTTGATCGATCAAAGACTCATCGACCTGTCCACAAAAATGGCTGCGCATCGTCTGCTCGTGCCTATTCTGCGGTGCTGGCGGACTACGCGCGCTTCGCCCGCTGTTGCAGCAACGCCTCTTTCTGCGCCTTGGGAATGACGACGCCGGCCGACATGATCATCTTCAGACCGTCATCGATCGACATGTCCAAAACGATTACATCGCTTGACGGTACCACGAGAAAAAAACCGGAGGTCGGATTGGGTGTCGTCGGCACAAAGATATGGTTGAGCTCGCGCCCGGTCTTGTCCTCCATTTCTTTCACGCCGCGCTCGCCAGTGAGAAATGCCAGCGTCCACATGTCCTTGCGCGGATATTCGACGAGCACGACGCTTCGAAACGACTTGCCACTGCCGGCAAGCATGGTCTCCATGACCTGCTTGACGCCGGAATAGATCGAGCGCACCAGCGGGATACGATCGAGTAGACGCTCGCCGATGCTGACTAGCTTGCGGCCAATCAGGTTGGCGACGATCATGCCGGTGACCAGCAGGATGACCAGGGTCAGTACGACACCGAGACCCCAGATTCTGTAGCCCAACAAATTCTCCGGGCGCAGGCTCTCGGGGAGTAGTAGCACCGTCTGGTCCATGAGATCGATCATGAACTTGATCACGAACCAGGTGATGCCGACCGGGACCCAAACGAGGAGACCGGCAATGAGGTAGCGCCGGAAGTGGCCCATCATGATACTTGCCGCCGTTAGTCGTCGCTGCTACCAGAAGCGCTGGCCGTCTTTTTCTTGTCGCCTTTGGAGTCAGCTTGCGAATCGGTTTTCGAATCTTCTTTTGCGCCTCCCGCCTTGGCCTTCTTCTTATCCTTGTCGCGGAAATCCGTAACGTACCATCCCGTGCCTTTCAGTTGAAAGCCGGCTGCCGATACCAGCTTCTTGAGCTTGCGTTTGCCGCAGGCCGGACACCCTTTGAGCGGAGGGTCATTGACGCGCTGAATCGCCTCCAACTGATGGCCACAGTTGCCACACTTGTACTCATAGATGGGCATGCTCCACGCTCCAAAAAATTACACCGCCCGTGGCAAATGTGGGCGGTGCAGCCGGAAATCAAGTCGATTATAACGAGCCGCCTGCGGCAGCGCATTATCTTTCCTAGGCATGACCGTCGGTCGCCGGTGCGGGCGAGCTCTTAACCTGGAAACAGGCGGTCTGTCGCCAGCGTTTCCTGGAAGCTCGGCTCGCGACCCCACCGGCGTGCCCAGCTGAGCCACTGCTGCCACCGATGGAGGGCCTGTAAAGAACCCCGACAACGATTTGGTCATGGGAGGACGTCGGCGAGGTGACAATGGTGCCTGGCACCGGCGATCGACGCTTGCCCCAACATGGCGCACGACGCGCTTGCCAATCGCGATGGTGACAGCGCTGTATGCACTGGCCCAATGCATCGTCACAGCGATCGCTGCCAGCAGCACTCACGGTCGACCCTCGTGCGTACGATGACTCGCGCCGTCAGTCGTGCGTCGAGTGGATCGGTTGTGTTGGTTTATCCAGCAACCCGTGGCACAGATCATGTCCGACGGGCGGCTCGGTGCAACGGACAAGCGGCGCAGCGCCTGCTGCACGCGCCACTCAACGTGAGTTTCCCCTCATGGTCATCAACGATTCTTCTCTCCAATCCTCAGGTTAGCCGAGCGAGCCCATCGGGATCGGCGCATCCAACCACCAGAGCGGGTAACGGGCTGATCTACACACACAACCCTTGCTTCCACCCTTCGTTGTCGAGTTCGTCGGGATCTCAAGATCAGGATGAAAGCGATTTGAAATTAGTCAATTAGTTGCTCGGCCGGTTCTGGTTCAGAAACTTTTCCATCGTCAGCCGATATAATGGTCGCTTCGGCACCAAACATATGTGCCAATCGTCAAGTGCCAAAGGCAAATTTTTCTGCCCGCAACGCTACCATCCGCGCCATTGTCTGTGCTAACTTATGCGGACAACTAAAACCGACTACCCGCGAATGACACGAAATCAACCCCAACTTCCCCTTTAGGAGCGATAGATGGCAGACAAACCGTCCACCAAATCAGAGGTCTATGCCTACATTGCCGAGCGTACTGATCTCAAGAAGAAGCAAGTGACCTCAGTCTTTGAAGCCCTAACAGACATGATCTCACGCGATCTGAAGAAAGGCCCCGGCGTGTTCAACGTACCCGGACTTATGAAAATTAAGATGGTGCACAAACCCGCCGTACCCGAGCGTAAGGGCATCAACCCTTTTACCAAGGAAGAGACCATCTTCAAGGCCAAACCGGCACGTAACGTCGTCAAGGTACAGCCTCTCAAAGGCCTGAAGGATCTCGTTTAATTCCTTTTTCGGTTTTAGCGAATGTGCATGTGGCAACCCAGGGACGGGTTGCCATTGCTGTCGCGCCGAGTCTCAAGACTCGCGCAGTGTCGTGCGCGCGCGATCCGCATGTGGTCGGCATCGATAAAGTGAGCAGGCAACGCTTAGCTTCCCGTAACGCCCCGCACTAGGTGCGTGTCTGCGGGCAGCGCGCCGTTACGTTAGTGTCCGCCGGTTAGCGGGACGAACGCGACCGGCAGTATTTCCCTGGAATGCACCAGTCCCTGCTCATCCTTGCGCAGACCCATCAACGTCTGTCCCCCACGTAACGTACCTACCGGTATGGCCATGCGGCCTCCCGGCTTGAGTTGCGCGAGTAGCTGCTCCGGGATGCTTTGCGCTGCCGCCGCAACAATGATCGCATCGAACGGGGCATGCTCTGGCCAGCCGCCGTAGCCGTCCCCGATGCGAAACTCGATGTTGTTGTAACCGAGTCGCACAAGACGTTCCCTCGCCTGTTCTCCAAGTTGTCTGATCATTTCGATGGTATAAACCTGTTTGACCAGCTCGCTTAGCACGGCAGTCTGATAGCCACAGCCTGTACCGACCTCCAACACGACATTGTCTTCATGTAGCTCCAGCAGATCCGTCATCAAAGCAACGATATAAGGTTGCGAGATCGTTTGCCCGAAACCGATCGGAAGCGGTTCATTCTGATAAGCCAATCTGACCATGTCCGCGGGCACGAACTCGTGTCGCGGGACACTCCCCATGGCCTGGATGACGTGCTTCTCCAGCGTCGACTTGCCGATCCAACGACTGGTGCTACGGACTTCGGCCTCGATCTCGCGCACCATGTGCGCGCGCTGTTTGATGTATGACATGGCTGAGTCAGTGACGCTAGTTGTCCGCACTCTTCATACGATCGAGGCGCAGTCGTTCACGACTATCGAACAACCTACGGGAGGTCAACCACACTGCCGCCAGCGTGCCAAAGCCGGTACTGCTGCCGATCATGAACATAACCAAGATTTGATACTTTACTGCTTCCAACGGCGGACTGCCCGCTAGGATCTGTCCGGTCATCATGCCTGGCAGGCTCACCACGCCGGCAACCGCCATGGCATTAATAATCGGGATGAGGCCACTACGTACGCTTTCAAGTCGAATCTCACCAATCGCTTGCTGCCATGTCTCACCGAGCATCAGACGCGCCTCAATCACGGTACGCTGCTGCCATGCGCCGTGCGTCAAACGTTCGAGCGCGACCGCCACGCCGTTCATGGCGTTGCCAAGCACCATCCCCAACAGCGGAATCGCATACTGCGGTTCATACCATGGCTGCGTGTTGATGATCACGGTCAGCACCAGAATGGTTATACCGAAGGTCGAGATAAACATGGAGCCAGCGCCGACACCGAATCCCCACCAGCCGCGCAGGCGTCGCTTCTGTCGCACCATCACCTCGCGACTCGCGATTAACAGCATGACCGCCGCTATCAGCACTACCCACCCCAGCTTCGCGTGTTCAAACAACGCCTTGAGCACGACGCCGATCAACAACAGTTGCACCGCGGTGCGCACTGCGGCAATGATCAGCGGGCGACCGATGTCGAGTCCCATCGGCCGTGACAACGCCGCCAGTATCAACACCAGCACAGCGGCCAGGCTCAGATCGAACGGGGTCAATGCTATGACGTTCATGATCGTCTTGCCGATTGCAGGCGACCAGCACGCAGACGCAAATGTCGGTCGCATACGCGTTTGATCTGACGCGGGTCGTGACTGACCCATAGAACCGGTGCGCCGTGCTTCCTGCGATACTTCGCAATAAGCTGCTCGGCGCGGCGCGTATTTTTCGGATCGAGGCTGGCCGTCGGTTCATCGAGTAACAGCACCTGCGGCTCATTTGCCAACAGACGCAACAACGCCAGGCGCTGGCGTTCGCCGCTGGAGAGGCGCAGTACCTTGCGCCCAAGCATGCTGCTATCGAACCCGAGTTGCTTCAACCCGTCTTCGCTGACGGCAGCGAAATGCTCGCCCACATGCTCATACCACCAGTCGCTCTCCGCCGGTAACAAACCAACGCGCCGACGCCAGTCCGGGGCCCTGAGACCGTTGCACTCGATACCATCGAGCGACACATTGCCCTCATGCTCGTCGAGATCGGCTATTGCGCGCAGCAACGAGGTCTTGCCTGAACCGGACGGCCCGGAGATGCAGATGCACTCAGCGCCGCGCGCTTCGAAATTCAACGGCCCGATGAACGCATTTGCCAGCTCTATGACTCGCAGCCGGCTCACGGCATTAGTGCTAGCAGGAAGAGACGAGGCAGGCGAGAGCTAGCCACGGCGCCGATCCAGAATGATTCTTTCCAATGCCGCGCGTGCTTTCGGCGGGATCGGTGCTGACCGGTGTGTGTCACGATCCACAAAAACATCCACAAAGTAGCCATCGGCTGCGGCATCTCGTTGGTCCTGAAGAAACAGTGCGATCTCATAGCGCACGCTCGACCTACCGAGGCGCGCGACACCCAGGCCTGCCTCTAGCACTTGCGGGAAGGCCAGTGAGCGATGATAGCGACAACCGTTCTCAACGGTAAAAGGCAGGACCGGGCCGCCGATGATATCCACTTCGGCCTCGACCATCAGGTAACGGCAGATGGCCGTGTCGAAATAAGCATAATACACCACGTTGTTGACGTGGCCGTATACGTCATTGTCCATCCAACGAGTCGGTACGGAAAGAAAGTAATGAAAGTCGTCCCGAACCGCCCGGGTCTTCGTGAACGCCGTCGACACCGAACCCCTCTCCCGTATGAGCGCCACAGAATAGCAAAAGACGCCGACACACCGCACGTACCGTGGGCCTTTCAGCAAACGGTATAATCGGCAACGGGTCGGAATCGCGGCCGACGTTATCGTGAGCAGTTGGGAGAGCACACATGCCAGAAGAAACCATATTCAGCAAGATCATCAGACGCGAGATTCCGGCATCCATCCTGTTTCAGGACGATCGCGTAACAGCGTTCGAGGACATACGCCCGCAGGCACCGACACATATCCTGATCGTTCCCAACAAGCTAATTGCCACGGTGAATGACGTCACGCCCGAGGACGAGGCCGCCCTGGGTCATATGTTCGTGGTGGCGGCACAGGTCGCAAGAGCACAGGGCATCGCCGAGGACGGCTATCGCTTGATCATCAACTGCGGAGACCACGGTGGACAGGAGGTCTATCACCTGCACATGCATTTACTGGGCGGTCGCCGGCTCGGGCCGATGCTGATGCGTAGAGACTGAGCGCAGTCATCTAAGACGCCACAAGTTGCCTCGCCCCGACACCGGCGCGCTTTCGAAGATGAGCGAGCCCGCGGGCTCAGCGCTTCATGCTTTTCTTCGCGAGATCGCGCTCGCGCAATTCCACGCGCCGCACTTTGCCGGTGGTGGTCATCGGCAGTTCGTCGATGAACTCGATCTCGCGCGGATACTCGTAGGCGGCGAGGCGGGTGCGTACCGCCTCTTGGATTTCGCGCTTGAGCGCCTCTGAGCCCTCGTAGCCGCGAGCCAGCACGATGAAGGCCTTAACGACGCTGCCGCGCAATTCATCGGGACTGCCTATCACCGCCGCCTGCGCCACCGCCGGATGCTTCAGCAGACAGTCCTCGATCTCTCCCGGGCCGATGCGGTAGCCGGCACTGGAGATGACATCGTCCTTGCGTCCCACAAACCAGAGGTAACCGTCGGCGTCGCGATAACCGACATCGCCAGTACAAAACCATTCACCGACGAACTTCTTGCGCGTAGCGTCTTCATTGCGCCAGTAGCCGAGGAACATGACCGGGTCACCGCGTCTGGCAGCGAGCTCTCCGGTCTCTCCCGCCGGCATCGGCCGACCGTGCTCATCGATTGCGTCGACCTCGTGCCCCGGGAACGACTTGCCCATGGAGCCCGGGCGCACGGGCATGATGGCTGAACAATTGCCGACTAGATAGTTGAACTCAGTCTGACCCCACATCTCGTTTAGCTCGACCGCGAGTGCCTCGCGCGCCCAATGATAGAGCTCGGCCCCGACCGCCTCGCCGGCTGACATGACGGCGCGCAGCCGCAACTTGAAGCGCTGCCGGACGTCGTCGCCGACCTGGCGAATCATCTTCAGCGCCGTCGGCGGAATGAAGGCGTTGCTCACGCCATACTTGGCGAGACGCCGGCACGCCTGCTCGGGATCGAACTTGCCGCCCGGTTGCGCGACGATCGGCTTGGCGTAGTACCACGTCGGTAGCAACGCATCCATCAGCCCGCCAGTCCAGGCCCAGTCCGCTGGCGTCCAGAAACAGTCGCCCTTCTGCGGATAGAAGTTTTGCGAGAGCTCGAAACCGGTCAGATTGCCGAGTAGCGAGCGGTGCGCGATCAACGCACCCTTAGGTGGCCCGGTCGTTCCGGAGGTGTAGATCAGTAGTGCCGGATCATCGGCGCGGGTGCGCGCCGGTTGCATGGACTCTGATGCCTTCTCCGCCAAATCCCAGAAGTCGAACCCACTCTCGCCGTCACAGCTAATGGCGATCTGCAGCTCCGGCAACTTGGGTCGCAAGTCCTGCAGCATGGTGCTATGTGCTTGATCGGTGACCACTGCTTTGGCGCCGCTATCGCGCAACCGATACTCTACCGCGTCGGGCCCGAACAGGATCGATAACGGCAGGGCCACTGCACCGATCTTGTAGACCGCCAGATGCGTGACTGCGGTCTCGACCCGTTGCGGCAGAATGATCGCCACCCGATCGCCGCTGCCGATACCGAGGCCAATCAACGCGTTGGCAAAACGATTGGATAAAGACTTGATCTGGCCGAAGGTAAAGGACTGGTCGCAACCCGCGCTTTCGCAATAAAGCGCCACCTCGCTCTGATGGCGGACATGCCGGTCGCATACCTCGTGGGCGATGTTGTAATACCGCGGCACGTTCCATTTGAACGAGCGGCAGATCGCATCGAAATCACGGGCCCTGGGATCGATGAGGTTCATCGTCATAACCCGAGTAGCAAGTGCGAAGTGACAAGTACCATGGAAACCTCTTCCACCACCGGGCACTTGCTAGTTGAAACTTGCCACTTGCCCCCTCGCAGTATGATGAGCTTACTTCGCTACTCGCAGCTTGCTTTGTGACTTCGCCAGCGCCTGATCGATATCCCAGAGTATGTCGTCCAGGGTTTCCAGACCGACGGACAGGCGAATCATGTCGGGCGTAACGCCGGCCGCCAGCTGCTCTTCATCTGACAGCTGGCGGTGGGTAGTCGAGGCGGGATGGATGACGAGGGTTTTGGCATCGCCGACGTTGGCAAGATGGCTCAAGAACTGCACGCCCTCGATGAATTTCACGCCCGCCTCCAGACCGCCCCGGATACCGAAGGTCAATACCGAACCGGCGCCCTTCGGCAGGTATTTCTGCGCCAGTGCGTGCTGTGGGTGATCCGGCAAGCCGGCGAACTTGACCCAGGAGACGGCGTCATGCTCCTGCAGAAAGCGCGCCACCGCTAAGCCGTTGCTGCAATGTCGTTCCATGCGCACGTGCAGTGTCTCCAGCCCCTGCAACAAGAGAAAGGAGTTGAACGGACTCAGCGTCGGGCCCATAGTGCGCAGCGCCTCGCACCGCGCCTTCATGGTGTAGCCGAAGTCGCCGAAGGTCTCGTAGAAGCGCACGCCATGATAGCCGCGGGACGGCTCCATCATGGTCGGGAACTTGCCGTTATCCCAGGGAAACTTGCCGGACTCGATAAGGACGCCCCCCATCGAGGTGCCGTGACCGCAGATGAACTTGGTGGCCGAATGCACGACGATATCGGCGCCATGCTCGATCGGCCGGCACAGATAGGGCGAGGCCAATGTATTATCGACCACCAAGGGGACCTCGTGCTCACGCGCGATCGCGCCCACCGCCTCGATATCGAGGATATTGTTGAGCGGGTTGCCGATGGTCTCGGCGTAAAGCAGCTTGGTCTTCGGAGTGATCGCGCGCCTGAAGTTCTCCGGGTCATCCGGATCGACGAACGTCGTATCTATGCCGAACTTCTTGAAGGTCACGTCGAACTGAGTGACCGTGCCGCCGTAGAGCGTGCTCGCGGACACAAGGTGGTCGCCCTTCTCGAGAATCGTCAACAACGCTACCATCTGTGCGGCCATGCCGGAGGCAACCGCCACGGCGGCACGACCATTTTCAAGGGCGGCCATACGCTCCTCGAACACGGCGGTGGTCGGGTTCATCAGCCGCGTATAGATATTGCCGAAGGTCTGCAGATTGAACAGGCTCGCCGCGTGGTTGGTGTCGTCGAACACATAGGCAGCGGTTTGATAAATAGGCACCGCGCGGGACGCGGTTGCAGGATCGGGCAACTGTCCCGCGTGCAAGCACAGCGTTTCAATCCCGAATTGTCGATCGGCCATCTTCCTTACCTCTCTCTAGAGACCCCTCTGGCGACTCAGCAATCCCGGGCACCAGTGTTGTCTATGTCACCGCTGATCAATTGGTAATGACCTTTTTCCTTTTTGAAGAAATGACGCGCGTGTTGACGCCGATGAAATTGAGTCCGCCGAACAGACGCGCATGCTCGATCTTCATACAGCGGTCCATGACCACCTCCAACCCCGCGTCGCGGGCCCGTGCGGCAGCCTCTTCATTGATAACGCCCAGTTGCATCCACACTACCTTGGCGCTGATCTTGATCGCGTCCTCGACAAACGGCGGCACGCGCTCGGCACGCTGGAACAACTGCACCACGTCCACCCGTTCGGGGATATCGAGCAGGGTCGCGTAACACTTTTCCCCGAGGATTTCCTTGTACTTGGGATTGACCGGGATGACCCGGTAACCGTGCTCCTGCAGGTACTTGGCTGCGAAATAACTCGGGCGATACCAGTTGGCAGACAGCCCCACGGAGGCGATGACGCGGGTTTCCAACAGAATCCGCCGCAGCGTTGGGATATCGATGACGATCTCAGTCTTAAGAGAACAGGATGCTGGTTCCATTGCCATGTGCTTTCCGCCGTTACCGCGTGTGCACCACAACTCTACTCATATTTGCGGACATCGTCGATGACCTTGCCGTCATTGGCCAAGCTCGCCAGTGCTGCGAATACAACCTCACCGCGCAACTTACAGACCTCGCGCACGCTGGCAGCGATGGCTTGGGACAGATCACGGTCACCACCACCGGCGAGCTCGCAGTGCAGAGTCATGATGTCATTGGCGCCCTGACGGTCGACGACCAGCCTTGCCTTCTTGATCTGCGGATGGCGTTTTACAACTTCGGCCACCTGCGACGGCGTGACGAACATACCGCGCACCTTGGTGGTCTGGTCCGCCCGACCCAGCCAGCCCTTGATGCGCATGTTGGTGCGCCCGCAGGGACTGATGCCTGGCAAAACCGCCGATAGATCGCCGGTGGCAAAGCGAATCAACGGATAATCGGGGTTGAAGCTGGTGACGACGACTTCGCCGGTCTCGCCTTCTGGTACGACGTCACCGGTTCCGGGCCGGACAATTTCCACCAGCACACCTTCGTCGATGATCATGCCCTCCTGCGCCGCTGATTCATATGCGATCAAGCCGAGGTCCGCGGTCACGTAGCATTGCAGCGCCTCGATGCCCCGGCCCTTGAACTCCTTGCGCATGCTCGGTAGGAACGCCTCACCCGATACCGCCGCTTTGCGCAGGCTCGTCGTATCCGCGTGCAGCTCGACGCCTTTATCGAGCAGGATCTTGAGAAAAGACGGTGTGCCGACATAACCGGCCGGCCGCAGATCCCTGATCGCCTGCACCTGCAGCTCGGTCTGACCGACGCCGCCCGGGAACACGGCACAGCCGATGGCATGTGCAGCCGTCTCGACCATCGAGCCGGCGGGGGTCAGATGATAGGCAAAGGTATTGTGCACCAGCTCGCCCCTGCGAAAGCCAGCGGCAAAAAGCGCCCGCGCCAATCGCCAATAGTCCTTGCGGTGGGTCTCTGGCTCGTAGATCGGTCCCGGGGATGAAAAGATCTTTGCCATTTCGGAGGGGTGCACGGTGGCGAACCCGCCGAACGGCGGCTCGCGGCGCTGTAGTTCCGCGAGCTCGGACTTGCGCGTTACCGGCAGCTGCGCGAGCGCCGCCGCGTCGGTGATGTCGGCGCTATTGATGTCTTGCAGGATGCGCGCAAAGGCGGGGGAAAGCTGCTGCGCGTGGGCGATATGTGCCGGCAATGCCGCGAACTGGGCTCGTCGCCGTTGTTCCGGGTCCCGCGTCTCGAGCTCGTCGTAGTAGTTTCCGCTTACGCTCATGCCCGGCGCCTCGAGCCCTCCCTTGGAGGTCTTAACTACTTTGTGCTTGCTACCTGCTACTCGCTATTGAAGCTAAGCCAGCCAACGCTTGCGTCGCCGGTAGTGCTTGAACTCGCGAAAGCTCTTACGCTCGTGTCCGCTCACACCGAGGTAAAACTCTTTTACGTCCTCGTTTTCCGCCAACGTTGCAGAGTCGCCGTCCAAGACCACGCGCCCGTTCTCCAGGATGTACCCGTAATGCGCATAGTGCAGCGCCATGTTGGTATTTTGCTCGGCAAGCAGGAAGCTCACCTTTTCCTGCTCGTTGAGCCGCTTGACGATCTCGAAGATCTCCTCGACCAACTGCGGCGCAAGCCCCATGGAGGGTTCATCCAACAGGATCATCTTGGGTCGCGACATCAATGCCCTGCCTAGGGCGGTCATCTGCTGCTCGCCGCCGGACACGTAACCTGCCAGCCCGTTGCGGCGCTCCTTGATGCGCGGAAAGTAGCTGTAGACGCGTTCGAGGTCTTGCTGAATCGCGACGCGGCCGTCGCTGCGCGAGTATGCGCCGGTCAGCAGGTTCTCCTCGATCGTAAGATGCTCAAACACATGACGCCCCTCCATCACCTGGATGACACCGCGCTTCACGAGATCAGCAGGGGTGAGCTTGTCGATGCGCTCGCCGTTGAGCTCGATCGCGCCCTTGGTGACCTCGCCGCGCTCGGCCTTCAAAAGGTTGGAGATGGCCTTGAGAGTGGTGGTCTTGCCAGCGCCGTTGGCCCCGAGGAGGGCGACGATACCCCCCTCGGGAACCTCGAGCGAAACGCCCTTCAGCACCAGGATGACGTGGTCGTAGATGACCTCGATATTGTTGACCCGCAGCAGCGGTCGAGTGCCGCCCTCAGCTAACTCGGCCGTCTGTGCTGCATGAGCCTGCACGCGATCAACTCTGCCCGCTGCAGACGCGCGGCGTAATGCGATTCTCGAAAGCGTAATTCTTTGAGGCCTGTTTTACCTGCTCCCATACAACCTCTTCGATCGGCTCTAGCCAGTCGCTCGCTTTCTTCCAGCCGTTGCCGTCCCACTGCTGGATGTATACACGGCCGCCGACACCATTATGGCGCGAGCAGGTCACTTCAATCGGTTGGGTAAAGTCGGCCATACCGAGCGCCTTGAGGTGACTATCAGTGACTCGCAGATGTTCCAGACCCCAACGCACCTGCTCTCCGGTGAGCGGCTTATTGCCGTACTTCTGCATGGCTGTGCGGATCGCCTCGACGCTAAACATGGCGTTGACAACACCGCGGTTGTAGAGCACCTCGCCGATATTGTTGTTCTTGGCCTCTTGCGCGTTGCCGTTGTACACGTACTTGATGATGTCCTTGTGCACTGGAAAACCGGCACCCGTACCATGAAAGTCACCGGCCTTGTAACCGATAGCGCCCTTGCCGGCGGGGACCACATCCGCCTCACTACCCGACCACCATACGCCGATGAAATGATCCATGGGATAGCGGATGGAAGCGGCCTCCTTCACGGCCACCTGGTTCATCACGCCCCAGCCCCACATGAAGATCCAGTCGGGCCGATACTGGCGGATCTGCAGCCAGGTAGCGCCCTGCTCCTGTCCGGGATGATCGACCGCCAGGAGCTTGAGGTTATAACCGTACTTCTGGGATAGCACCTCCAGTGTCGGGATTGGCTCCTTGCCGTAGGCGCTGTTGTGGTAGATCAGGGCAATCTTTCTGCCTCGGAGGTTCTCAAATCCTCCTTCCTGCTTGGCCACGTAGCGTACGAATGCAGACGCCTGACCCCAGTAGGTCATCGGAAAATTGAAGACGTATGGAAATACCGTGCCGTCGGCGGCCGCGGTCATGCCGTAGCCCATGGACAGGATCGGAATCTTGTCGACCGGTGCCTTGGGAATGAGCTGGTAGGTAATACCGGTGCTGTACGGGTTGAACAACGCCGCTCCGGTAGGACCCTTGTTCTTCAGCTTCTCGTAGCACTCCACGCCGAGCTTGGTGTTGTACTGCGTCTCGCACTCCTCGAAGGAGATTTTGACGCCGTTGATACCGCCGTCGCGCTTGTTAACGAGGGTATAGTAGTCGCGAAAGCCGTTAGCGACCGGTATGCCGCTGGGGGCGTACGGACCGGTGCGGTACACCAGCATGGGAATGAACTGCTCGTTCTGCGCGTAGGCCGCGGGAGCCAAGAACCCCACGAGCGCCGTGAGCGCACCCAGCCCGGTAAACGCAAGTTTCTTAAGCATGTTCTCCTCCTACGAAAGGGACGTGATGGTCGATATCTTGTTAGGGGCCGAAAACTGTAACACGCCTGACCACAGCCGCAAAGGACCTCACATCAGTACGGGAATGGCCAGCGGCGCAACTTCTCCTTGGTGATCTGCCAGAGCCGCGCAAAGCCGTTAGGCTCGACAATCAGGAAATAAACGATCAGGCCGCCGAAAATCATGACCTCCAGATGCTTCTGCAGATCCGTCGCCATGTTCACACCGAACATCTGTGGGGCATTGGTGAGGAAGATCGGCACCAGCGTGATGAACGCCGCTCCGAGAAACGACCCCAGTATGCTCCCCAGTCCGCCGATGATAACCATGAATAGCACCTGAAACGACACGTTGATGTCCCAGGCCTCGGTCTCAGCGCTGCCGAGCCACAGAAACAGACTCATGGCACCCGCGAGCCCACAATAGAACGAAGAAATCGCGAACGCCAGCAACTTGGTCTGGAATGGACGAATGCCGATGATCTCCGCGGCGATGTCGCGGTCGCGCACCGCCATCCATGCGCGGCCGATGCGGCCGCGCACGAGGTTTTTCGCCGCCAGCGCAAACACCGTGACCAGTACCAGCGCCACTATGTAGCGCACCTCAGCCGTCGCCCGCGGACCTGTTACCATGAAATCCATCACCAAACGTGGCGGTGCCGTGATCGTGCCTGAAGGATTGTCGTTATAAAACCAACCGATCTTATTGAACATCCAGCCGAGGAAAAACTGTGCTGCCAACGTTGCCACCGCAAGATAGAACCCTTTGATGCGCAGGCTCGGGATACCGAAGATGAGACCGACCGCGGCCGCAATCAGCCCGGCAAGCAAGAAGATCACAAGAATATTTAGATCCGGAAAGGTCGTAGCCATCTTGTAAGTAGCGTAGGCCCCGACCGCCATGAAACCGCCGGTGCCAAGACTTACCTGCCCCGCATAGCCGGTCAGCAGATTGAGCCCGAGCGCGGCCATGGAGAACACCAGGAACGGGATCAGCACCGCCTGCAACCAGTACTCGTCGGCAACGAACGGGACTACCAGATAGGCGATTGCCAACAACACCGCCAGAAACCAACGATCCTGCACGATCGGTAGCAGGGCTTGATCGGCGGCGTAGCTCGTCTTGAATTGTCCGGCTTCTCTGTACAGCATGTCTGCCTCTACGTAAGGAGTGAGGTGATCACTATCATGGAGTTTCTCCTCACACCTAACGCCTCACACTCTCTCGATGATGCGCTCGCCGAACAACCCTTGCGGGCGAAATAGCAGAAACACGAGCGCCAGCACATAAGCGAACCAGTTCTCGATGGCACCACCGACGAGCGGTCCCCAGTAAACCTCCGCGACCTTTTCGCCGACGCCGATAATCAACCCGCCGATAATCGCGCCCGGCACAGAGGTGAAACCGCCGAGGATCAGCACCGGCAGCGCCTTCAACGCAATCAACGACAGAGAGAACTGCACGCCGCTTTTCGCGCCCCACATGATACCGGCGACCATGGCGACAATGCCGGCTACCGACCAGACGACCACCCAGATGGTCTTCAGTGGAATACCGACGGAGAGCGCCGCCTGATGGTCATCGGCCACCGCGCGCAAAGCACGGCCGATCGGCGTCTTCTGAAAGAACACCGCGAGCCCGGCGACTAGCGCAGCGCCGATGGCCGCGGCAAACAAGTCGAATTGATTCAACAGCATGCCGCCCACTTCAAACGATCGATCGGGGACGCCGATGTCCAGTCTCTTGACATTACTGCCCCAGAGCAACTCGCCGAAGCCTTCAAGAAAGAAAGTCAGGCCGATGGTCGCCATGAACAAGATGATCTGCTCCTGGTTTATCAGTGGGCGTAACATCAGCCGCTCGATCGCGAAGGCGAGCACGACCATCACCGCGACCGTCAGGATCAGCGCGAGCCACACGGGCACGCCATGTTCCATGAGGCCAACCAGTGTGAGCGCGGCAAACAACACCATCACGCCCTGAGCGAAGTTGAAGGTGCCGGAGGCCTTGTAGATCAACACAAACCCAAGCGCCACCAGTGAGTACATCACTCCGGTCAACAAGCCATTGATTACAACCTCAGCAAAAAACACCGGTGCCTGCCCCATCTGCACGAACGGCCCGACAAGAAAAGCATATAAGACCTGCATCGTCTGAGTACCTGCTAGTGCATTACACCGAGATAGGCCTCGATGACTTCCGAGTTCGTGCGCACATCATCCGGCATGCCGTCGGCGATCTTGCGCCCGTAGTCCAGCACCACCACGCGGTCCGAGATATCCATCACCACACCCATATCGTGCTCAATCAATATGATGGTCGTACCGAACTCATCGTTAACATCGAGCACGAAGCGGCACATATCCTCTTTCTCTTCTGTGTTCATTCCCGCCATGGGTTCGTCAAGCAACAGCAAACTCGGCTCGGCCGCCAGCGCGCGGCCGAGCTCGACGCGTTTTTGCAACCCGTAGGGCAGTCGGCCGACAGGCGTTTTGCGAATCGCCTGGATCTCGAGAAAATCGATGATATGTTCGACGAACTCGCGGTGCTCGATTTCCTCGCGCCGTGCCGGCCCAAGGTAGAGCGCTTGCCATAGGAGGTTCTTCTTCATCTTGAGGTTACGCCCGGTCATGAGATTATCGAGCGTACTCATGCCCCTGAACAGCGCGATGTTCTGGAATGTGCGTGCGATTCCCTCGGAGGCTGCCTCGTGCGGGCGCATGTGTCTGTGTGATCGCCCCCGATACATGATCGTGCCTTCCTGCGGCTGGTAGAAGCCGTTGATCACATTGAGCATCGAGCTCTTGCCGGCACCGTTGGGTCCGATGATCGCCCGGATCTCGCGTTCGCGCACGTCAAAGCTGACGTGCTCGAGCGCCTTGACGCCGCCGAATGACAGACTGACATCCTCGACCTTGAGCAGGATATCTCCGAGTTGCCTGGCGCTGGTCAAGATCGCCTCTCTTCTAATCGGCGGCGTCTGATAACCGCTCGACCGGGCTCACGTCACGAATAGCCAGATCGGCACGCAGCGAGCCCTTGCGCCCGTCCTCGAAGGTGACCTCGCTCGCGATCTCGCAATGCGTGTCGCCCGAGTAGAGTGCCTCAACCAGCTTGTCGTAGCGATCGGCAACGAAGCGTCGGCGTACCTTGCGTGTGCGTGTGAGCTCGCCATCGTCGGCGTCGAGCTCCTTATGCAATATCAGAAAACGCCTGATTTGCGATGAAGCGACATGCGGATCTGCGGCAAGGTCGCGGTTGACCTGCTCTACGCAGCCCTGCAGTAGATCGTAAACCTCCTTGCGAGCGGCCAGATCCTGGTAACTGGCGTACGGTATGTTGCGACGCTCGGCCCAGTTACCGACGGCCTCGAGGTCGATGTTGAGAAAGGCGACGGTGTAATCGCGTCCATCGCCGAAGGCGACCGCTTCCTTAATATAGGGAAAGAACTTGAGCTTGTTCTCGATGTATTTCGGGGCAAATATCGAACCGTCGTTGAGCTTGCCCACGTCCTTGGCACGGTCAATGATCTTCAGGTGTCCATCCGCGTCGAGGTAACCGGCGTCCCCCGTGTGCACCCAGCCGTCTTCCGTCTTGGTCTCGGCGGTGGCCTCGGGATTCTTGTAATAGCACTGAAATACGCCCGGGCTGCGGTACATCACCTCGCCATTGTCCGCGATCTTGATTTCCACCTGCGGAGCCGCGGTGCCGACGGTGTCGAGTCTCACCTCGCCGTCCGGGTGCATGGTGACAAACACCGACGCCTCCGTCTGCCCGTACAGCTGCTTGATGTTGATACCCAGCGAGCGGTAAAAATCAAAGATATCCGGGCCAATGGCTTCCCCCGCCGTATAACCCAGACGAATGCGCGAGAAACCGAGGGTGTTCTTCAGCGGCCCATAGACCAGCAAGTTACCTAGCTTGTAAAGCAGCCGGTCCTTGAGCGCGACCGGCTTGCGATCGAGAATCCGGCTGCCGACGCGTCGCGCAAGAGCCATGAAGTAGTGAAAGACTTTGCGCTTCAGCCAGCCGGCGTCCTCCATGCGAATCATCACGGTCGTGAGTATGTTCTCGTAGATGCGTGGCGGCGCGAAGAAAAAGGTCGGCCCGACCTCGCGCAAGTCGTTCAGCACGGTCGCGCTGCTCTCCGGACAGCTGACGCAAAAGCCGGCGACATATGACTCCGCGTAGGAATACACATGGTCGCCCACCCAGGCCATAGGCAGGTATGCGAGCACGTCTTCGTCCTGACCGAGCTGGTCACGCTCGATGCCGTTGCGGGCGCTGATTAAGACATTATCGTGCGTCAGCACCACGCCCTTGGGCGTACCGGTCGTGCCCGAGGTGTAGAGAATGACGGAAGTGTCGGCGCCGCGACCGGTGTGCACCTGATCCAGGAAGAACCCGGGGTGATCGGCGTCGAAGCGGCGGCCAAGCTCCAGGATGTCTTCGAAAGCGTAGAGGTACTCCTGCGAGTAGCTTCGCAGGCCACGGGCATCATCGTAGATAATGAGCTCGAGATTCGGGTAACGCTCCCTGATCTCGATCAGCTTGTCGACCTGCTCCTGATCCTCGGCGACGGCAAAACGCACCTCGGCATGTTCCACGACATATTGCAGCTCCTGCGCGACCGAATCCTGGTACATGGGTACCGGAATACCGCCCAGGGACTGGGCGGCGCACATGGCCCAGTACAATCGCGGCCGATTGTCACCGATGATGGCGATCTTGTCGCCGCGCTCGAAGCCCTTGGCAGCGAGCCCGCAAGCAAACGCGCGCACCTCATCGGCCACTTGGCTCCAGGTCCAAGTCTGCCAAATCCCGTAATCTTTCTCGCGAATCGCCGGTTTCGAGCCTAAGTTCTTGGCCCGATCCAGCAACAACTTGGGGAATGTGTCCAGCTGCCCGGATCCGTCGCTCATAACCGGACTCGTGGCGTAACTGCTGCCGGCATCATTCATATTCTTGCTCTCGACATCACCAGGTTGCCGGAGGCAACGCTAAAGCAATTAACTCTGTCCGATCTAATAAGAGTTTGCAATAGCACTCGACGGACGTGCGGGCGTTTGTGCCGCCTGGGACCCTGCCAGTCGACCGCTCACCTTCCTGCATCGACGCCGGTGCGAACTTGAGCAGCCGTGCGTTGCTGAAACGACGCTGTTTCAGTGCCCCATCGATACTAGCGGGTCGCCGTAGCGTTGACAGTGGCGATGCAGGGTGTTAGAAAAACAAACGGCCGTTTGGTTAAAGCCCTATCTCATGTCCAATACCGCCACTACCGGCCCACGGCAGGATAACCGCCGGTTACAGTTACTCGACGCCGCGGCCCGTTTGTTCCGCGCGCACGGCTACCATGCCACCTCCATGCGTGACATCGCCCGCGCTGTAGGCATGTTGCCGGGTTCAATCTATTACCACTTTCCGTCCAAAGACGAGCTGTTGCTGACGGTATACGAAGAAGGCGTACGTCGCATCGCCGAAAGAGTCGATGCGGCGGTGCAGGCGCAGCGACAGCCGCAGCAGCGTCTGCAGGCGGCGTGCATCGCCCACTTGGAAATGCTGCTCGATCAAAGCGACTATGCGCAGGTGGTTCTGCGCGTAGTCCCGGATAACACGGGCCCGTCGCAGCGGCGCCTGATCGCCTTGCGCGACCAATATGAAGTGCGCTTCAAGCAACTGGTTGCTGAGCTCGAGTTGCCGCCTGAGGTGGATCGACATTATTTCCGCCTGCTGCTGCTAGGCGCGCTTAACTGGGCGCAGACATGGTACCGGCCGGGGGGAGATCCGCCGCGCATCATCGCTATGGAACTCTTGCGCGCGTTGTATGGCGGGGAAAACCAAACATGACCACGCCCGCACACGCACGCCCACCCAAGATACTGGTCACCAAGGTAGGGCTCGACGGCCACGACCGCGGTAGTCGCATCGTCGCCGCATTCCTGCGCGACGCCGGCATGGAGGTAGTCTACACGGGACCGTGGCAGGAAATACCGGTGATCGTGAAGCTGGCGCTGGAAGAAGACGTAGACATCATCGGCGTGAGCACACTCGCTACTGATCATCGGCTGGTGCCGAAGCTCATCGCGGCACTGCGCGACGCCGGGCTGGCGCATATCAAGGTCGTGGTCGGCGGCATCGTTCCGGCCGAAGACGAACCGGGCTTGCTTGCGGCGGGCGTCAGCCGGGTGTTTCACCCCGGCGCCGCGCGTCACGAGATCATCAGTGAGGTCACGCGCTTGGCTGCCGCGGCGCGGTCAATGCAAAGCGCTTGAAGGAGAGCGATATGAGCCGGCAACCCTTACAGCTCCCGCTGCCCGGTTTCGAACGCTGCCTGGGAACGCGAGTACACCGCCCAGCTCGGGCAGGAACAAGCGATTTGCAATCGCTCCGGCATCTCGGTGAAGCCCCTGTATACGCCCCTGGATTGGGACGGTGAGCGCTATCTAACGGATCTTGGCTTCCCCGGCCAGTTACCGATGACGCGCGGTATTTATGCCAGTATGTATCGCGGGCGAGCGTGGAGTCAGCGGCAATTGATCGGCCTTGGCGCACCCGAGGACTACAACAAGCGCTTGCAAACCATCCTGCAGGCCGGTGCATCGGCGGTGAGCTTGATTCCGTGCAACTCCGTCTACCGGGGTTACGATATCGACCAAGTGGACCCGCTGCTGCTCGGCACCTGCGGCACCATGGTGAATACGGTCGATGACATGGACGTGTGCCTGCGGGGCATTCCTATCGACCGGATCTCCACGGCTTTGAATGATCCCCTGCCCTTCACGCTGCTTGCCCTACTACTCGGTGTCGCAAAACGCCGTGACATCCCCTGGTCGAAGATCACCGGCACCTCCAACCAGAGTGACTTTATCTCGCACTTTGTTGCCAATCACATGTTTTTCCGCCTGTCGCTGGCGGGCTCGCGGCGCGTGCTGGTCGATCACATCGAGTTCACCAACCGGCACGTGCCGGGATGGAACCCGGTGTCGGTCGTTGGACAGCATATGCAGCAGGCCGGGGCGACACCGGCGCAGGCCATGGGCTATACCTTGTGCACGGCCATCCAGTACGCCGAGGACTGTATCGCACGCGGCCTCGATCCGGACAGCTTCCTGCCTCGCTTCACCTTTTTCTTCGATGTCTCGATCAGCTTCTTCGAAGAAATCGCCAAGCTGCGCGCGGGGCGCCGGTTGTGGCCGCGTATCGTACGCGAGCGCCTGGGCGCGAAAGACCCGCGTTCCTGGCGCTTCAAGTTTCACGCGCAAACCTCCGGCGTCGACCTTACACGCCAGCAACCGCTCAATAACATTGCCCGTGTTACGATCCAGGCGATGGCGGCACTGTTCGGCGGGCCGCAATCTTTGCACACAGACGCGTATGACGAAGTATTCAGCACACCGGCAGAACAAGCCGCGCGTGTGGCCGTCAATACGCAAAACATTCTTCGTGATGAGGCGCACCTGGCCGATGTCATCGATCCGCTGGGTGGTTCTTATTATATGGAGTCGTTGACAGACGCGATGGAACAGGAGATTGCCGACGTCATCGCCCAAATCGACGCCGCTGGCGGCATGTACCAGGCGGTCGAAAAAGGCCTAGTGCAGTCGAGAATCGGCGAGTCTGCGCTCGCGTTTCAAGAGCAGGTGGAAAGCGGCGCCCAGAAAGTCGTCGGCGTCAACGCCTATACGGTGGCCGACGAAGCGATCGAGCACGCGCCAATAGCGCGCCCCGATACGGCCGTGGTTGAGAACCAGCTGAAACGTCTGCAAGCCTTCAAGGCCGCACGCAGTCAGCGCCAGGTGCAAACGGCGCTCGACCGGCTCGCGTCAGCAGCAAACAGCCCGGACCAGAATGTTTTTGCCGGCGTGGTTGAGGCGGCAATTGCAGGGGCAACGCACGGTGAGATCGTCGCCTGCCTGCGGCGCGAGCTCGGCTTCGGCCAGCCGCTGGTAATTGCCTGAGGGTAAGCACGCCTTTTCAGGCGAGAATATTCTTTTTCACGCGCTCATGTACGCCTTTGATGGCGTCCATGTCTCCCGGGCGCAGTCCCCAGTTGAGCTTGAGCTCGTCGTCTTTGGCACGCGGCAACACATGCATGTGAAAGTGGAACACGGACTGCGCGGCGCCCTTACCATTCGCCTGCACCAGGTTCATGCCGTAAGGACTTAGGGTCTTGTTCACCGCTTCGGCGATTTTTTTTACCGTCTGCATGGTCGCCCCCAGCAACGCTGAAGGAATCACGTAGATATCCTCCCAGTGTTCCTTGGGAATCACCAGGGCATGGCCTTCGTTTCCCGGATTGATATCCATGAAGGCGATAGTGAGGTCATCTTCATAGAGCTTGAAGCAAGGGATCTCACCGGCAACGATCTTGCAAAAAATGCAATTGGCATCAGTACGCATGGTTCGGTGATTGGTAATTAGCGAACGACGGCATCATAAGAAATTTTCTGTTGCGAGTCACGACACGAATTCGTCACGTTTTCCTGGCATTACGCAGAAAGGCCTGTTGGTGAAAATGGGCCTGCGCTGGCGGATATTGGAAGCGGGGACCAACAGGGCAGGCACGACGTGCGAGACAGCCCTCGTAGAGACACGCGCGACCGGCCTCGCTGCCGATATGAGTCACGCACGCCGCCACATCGAAGTGACCAGGCGTCAGGGCGCCCACCGGACAGCTGGAAAGGCATGGCCGTGTTGCGCAACGCTTACACGGGGTGGCACGAGCAGCCGGCGCCGGCAGCTCGATGCGCTCGGCAAAGGCCAGCGCGCCGCGATAGGCGTGCCACAAACCGTACTCTGGATGGATCAGCGGCCCGATCGGTGATGGCGCCACGGCTTCGGCATGCTGCGCCCAGCGCTGAAACGGCAGATACGGTGGGCCTGAGAAGGGAAACAGTGGCTGCGCTCTGAGCGTACGCGCGACCGCTGTCAGCACGCGCTCGCTCCATTCATCCAGTGACAGCGGCTTGGCTTCTTTGACGAGCGCTTGTTGGTATGGTTGCCACGCCGAATCGCCGACGTTACCGGCGAGCACCACCGTTTTCACCGGACGCCCGTCGGGTAACGGCGGTACCTCATCATCGATGTGCGGATGAAAACCGCCGCGCGCTTTGAGTCCCACCCGCGCCAACGCTTGTTCAATCACCGATAGTTCCATGGCCTCGTCACTCGGTCAGCAAAAGATCAGCATAGGCGAAACCATCACGCTCCGTTACCTTGCCGGTGCGCACCGCAATGGACCTGCTAAACATTGGGCCCGCGTAGACGAAGGTATGAAATTCGCCGTTTTCCCCGCACGGGTCGACTTCGTCCGGCAGCTCGGCCAATAGCTGTGAATCGTATTCGCGACCGGCGAATGGTGCCGACAGCGCCTTGAGGTCGACACAGGTCAGGCGGGCACGCACACCGGCGGCCAGCATCTCGGCCGCGAGCTCGCGCGTGTCGCGCCCCCAAAGTGGAAACAAGGGCTCGATACCGCTGTCGGCCAGTAGCCGTTCCCGATAGGCGCGAATATCCTCAAGAAATAGGTCACCAAAAACGACGACGTTGATACCCCTCGCCAACCCCTCGGCGAGCGCGGTACCAATGGCGCTTTCGTATTGTTCGTTGTTGCTGGGATCGGGAATCGCTACTCGCTTTACCGGCAACCCACAGGCTTGTGCCTGCGCCGTCAGCAGCTTCTCACGCACCGCATGCACGGCAATGCGCCTGACCGGCCGGTTGACGGTCGTCAACAGGCCGGCTACCTGCACATCGTTTTGCTGGCGCAGCAGATGCAGCGCGTACGCGCTGTCTTTACCGCCGCTCCAAAATAGCAGTGTCTTCTTCATCAAGCGGATCGGCGCGACCGGCAGATATATGCGCAAAACGCGGGGGCATAAAGGCATTGTGAAAACCTTTGCACCGCCTCGCAAGTGTCCCGTGTTTCGTCGGTGCGCTAACGCCCGTTGTCGCGCATCGCTGTTTTCCGTTACGCTTGCCCGTCTACCGCAACGAACATTGGCAAACGATGAGAGCTATCGTCAACAAGCACGTCCTTGGCGTGCCCGAGGGGTTTATCGGGCGCCCATCGCCGAGATTGGTTTAAGGCTACGCGGCCCTGCGACAGATCGTAAGGCAATTACAAACATGAGCATGTTCGACGTTTCGGGCAAAACAGCACTGGTGACTGGCGCCTCGAGCGGCCTGGGCGAACACTTCGCGCGTACGTTGGCCGGTGCCGGCGCCAACGTCGTACTGGCGGCGCGTCGACTCGATCGCCTACAAACATTGTCGCGCCAAATCGGATCCGCGGGCGGCAGCACACTAGCGGTGGCTATGGACGTGACGGACGCCGACAGCGTGCGCGCTGGCTTCGATGCGGCAAGTCGTACGCTCGCCCCGGTCACGATCGTCGTCAACAATGCCGGCGTCGCCCATTCCGCCCCCGCCTTGGAGTTACTCCATGCCGATTGGGAGGCGGTCATCGATACGAACCTGAAGGGTGCCTGGCTGGTGACACAGGAAGCGGCACGCCGACTGGTGGCGGCCAGCCTCGGCGGCAGTATCATCAATATCGCGTCTGTGTTGGCCTTTCGCGTCGCCGGTCATACAGCGCCATATGCGGTGTCGAAGGCTGGACTCGTGCAGTTGACGCGCGTGCTCGCGCTCGAGTGGGCGCGCCATAACATCCGCGTCAACGCCATCGCCCCCGGTTATATAGAAACCGACCTGAACCGCGAATTCTTGGCGAGCGCTGCGGGACAGGCATTGATCAAGCGTATTCCGCAGCGGCGCCCGGGCACACCTGCAGATCTGGACGGCGCGTTGCTGTTATTGGCGTCCGAGGCTTCACGCTACATGACTGGCGCTACCCTCGTCGTCGACGGTGGTCAGCTGCAATCGACCTTATGATCAGGTACCACTCATGGATTTCACGCTAAGCCCTGAAATTGACGATTATCGACGGCGCGTTCGCGCCTTCGTCGAAGAACAGATCATACCGCTTGAGACAAAGGCCGATGCCTATGACGAAGGCGAGAATCTCGCGCCCGCGTATCTCGAGGCACTGCGCGCGCAGACACGCGCCGCCGGACTCTGGTGTTTGCAGATGCCGAGGGAACGCGGTGGCCAAGGTTTGGGCACGATCGGCATGGCAGCCTGTTATGAGGAAATGAACCGCTCGATCTTCGGGCCCGTGGCGTTTAACTGCGCCGCCCCGGACGACGGCAATATGATGCTTTTGCATAAAGTCGGCAGCGAGGCGCAGCAGGACCGTTGGTTGCAGCCGATCATCGACGGCAAGGTACGCTCGGCCTTTGTCATGACCGAACCGCACCCTGGTTCTGGTTCCGATCCGGCCGGCATGATGCGCACTACCGCCACGCGCAAGGGCAAAAAGTGGGTCATCGAGGGACGCAAGTGGTTCATTACCGGTGCCGGCGTCGCCGAGCATTTCATCCTCATTGCGCGTACCTCGGATGACCCGCGCAAGGGGCTCAGCGCATTCCTGTATCATCGCGACGATCCCGGGTGGGAGATCGTGCGGCGCATCCCAATTCTCGGACCAGAAGAGCACGGCGGGCATTGCGAGCTGAAATTTAACGGTCTCGAGATCCCCGATGAAAACCGCTTGCTAGAGATCGGCGACGGGCTCAAGGTGACACAGATCCGTCTCGGTACCGCGCGTCTCACCCATTGCATGCGTTGGCTCGGCATGGCCAAGCGTGCGCTCGAGATCGCCGCGGACTATGTACGAGAGCGTGAGGCCTTCGGCAGCCGACTCGCTGAGCACGAAGGTGTACAGTGGATGTTGGGCGAGGCTGCCATGGAGGTGCATAGCGGACGCTTGCTCACCATGCACGCCGCCTGGAAGCTCGAACAAGGCGACTTCGCGCGCAAAGAGGTGTCCATGGCGAAAATCGCGGTGGCCGATCTGCTGCACAAGGCGATCGACACCGCCATTCAGCTCTGTGGCGCGCGTGGTTATTCCAAGGACACGGTACTGCAGTGGATGTATCGCTACGCCCGCCAGGCGCGACTGGTTGACGGCGCCTCCGAGGTGCACAAGATGGTGTTGTCGCGCAACCTCCTGGATCAAGGCCTGGATTTCTGGTCATGGGATTAACGCCCAACTGCGAGGTACTACGCCTTGACCGCGAACAAGTATGACAACCATCTCGATAAGACAGCGGCCAACTTCAGTTCGCTGACGCCGCTGAGCTTTCTCGCACGCTCGGCAGCGGTCTATCCGACGAAACCCGCCGTGATTCATGGCGAGCAGCAATTCGACTACGCCACCTTTTATGCGCGCTGTCGCCGGCTTGCGTCGGCGCTTGCCGGGCGTGGCATCGGTCTCGGCGACACAGTAGCGGTCATGGCGCCGAACGTACCGGCACTGCTGGAGGCACACTACGGAGTGCCTATGTGCGGTGCGGTGCTGAACGCGATCAATGTCCGTCTCGACGCCGACACCGTCGCCGTCATCCTCGAGCACGGTGAAGCGAAACTCCTGATCGCCGATCGCATTTTTTCGGAGGTCATTCGGAAAGCGCTCGCCAAGCTGAAACGTGCGCCGATGGTGATCGAGATCGATGACCCGTTGGGTGAAGGCGGCGCGTCGTTTGGTGAAAAGGATTACGAGGCTCTGCTCGCCGAAGGCGATCCGAATTACTCATGGCAGCGCCCGGCCGATGAGTGGCAGGCGATTACGCTCAACTACACTTCCGGCACGACCGGTGACCCCAAGGGCGTGGTTTACCACCATCGTGGCGCCTACCTAAACGCGCTCGGCAATTGCCTGGCGCTGGGGTTGCGTCCTGACTCGGTCTATCTTTGGACCCTGCCGATGTTCCATTGCAACGGCTGGACCTACACCTGGGCGGTAACAGCGATGGGCGCGACCCACGTGTGCCTGCGCAGAGTTGAACCGACCCTCATCTTCGATCTCATTGCGCGCCAGGGCGTCACCCATCTGTGCGGCGCACCGATCGTGCTGAACACGCTGATCCACGCCCCACAATCGGCGCAGCGGCGTTTTGCCCAAACCGTCGAGGTCGCCACGGGTGATCCGCAAGATGGAGGATATGGGCTTCCACGTCACCCATCTTTACGGGCTCACCGAGAGCTTCGGGCCAGCGACCTTGTGTGCCTGGCAATCCGCGTGGGACGTACTCGGGCCGACTGATCAGGCTGCTCGTGTGGCGCGCCAGGGCGTACGTTACCCGACGCTTGATGATCTGTGCATCATGGATCCGCAGACACTCGTCGAAGTGCCTGCCGACGGCGTGACCATCGGTGAACTGATGCTGCGCGGTAACACCGTGATGAAAGGCTATCTGAAGAATCCGCGCGCTACCGACCAGGCGCTGGCCGACGGCTGGTTTCATACGGGTGATCTAGCGGTGATGCACGCCGACGGGTACATCGAAATCAAGGACCGCGCCAAGGACATCATCATCTCCGGTGGTGAAAACATATCGAGCCTCGAGATCGAGGAAGTGTTGTACAGGCACCCCGGCGTGCTCGAAGCAGCTGTCGTCGCACGTGCCGACGAGAAATGGGGCGAGACACCGTGCGCCTTCGTGGCACTTAAGGCGGATGCAGAAAGCGTAACCGAGCAACAATTGATCGAGTTCTGCCGGGACCACATGGCCCACTTCAAGGTACCGAAGAAAGTGGTCTTCGGTGAGTTGCCGAAAACAGCAACGGGAAAGATCCAAAAAACCGTACTGCGGGAACGTGCGCGGGCGCTGAGCGAATAGGTGCAGTCGCTACGCATGGGCACCCGCAAGAAGGATCTCGGATCGGTCTACATCGCTGATCAAGTGGTCATTGTGTCTCGCAAGTACGCCAGTCGTATCCACTAGCACTAATGCCGCATCTCACCGCCGACGGCCAGCATCTCGAGTACACATGGGTCGGGCCCTCCGCCAACGCCGCGCCGACGCTGGTGTTCTTGCATGAAGGTCTCGGTTGTTCGACGATGTGGCGAGATTTTCCCGCGCGCGTGGCGAGCGCCACGGGATGCGGTGCCTTCGTCTACAGCCGAGCGGGCTACGGCGATTCGGCACCGCTTGAGCAAGCACGTACGCCGTCCTATGTGCATGACGAGGCGCGGCTGTTACCGGCCGTGCTACGGGCGATGGACATCGAGCGCTTCATCCTCATCGGTCACAGCGACGGTGCGTCAATTGCCCTGCTTTACGCCAGCAGCAGCGCGACTTCTGGTACGCTCGGGCTCGTCCTCGAGGCGCCCCACGTATTCGTCGAAGACATCACCATCGAAGGTATCAAGCGCACGGGCGAGCTCTACCGCAGTACCGACTTGGCGGAAAGACTCACCCGCTATCACGGTGATCAGACGAACGCGGTGTTCTGGGGTTGGTACGACACTTGGTTGAGCCCCGCGTTCCGAACCTGGAACATCGAGGCCTGCCTACCCGGCGTGAGCTGCCCGGTGCTCATCCTGCAGGGGGAAGACGACGAATACGGGAGCAAGAAGCAGGTCGAGGCAATCGCCTCGCAGGTGTCGGGATCGGTAGAGCTGGTGATGTTACCCAACTGTGGCCATACACCGCATCGCGATCAACAAACGCGGGTAGCAAAAGCGATGGTGGATTTCATTAAACAGCTACGCTGACGCACACCAACGCCTCAGCCGAAGATACTAAAGTCCACCATCCATCGGTGCCACGCGGAACACCTGACCGCCGGGGGCTTGGAAGTAGAACCTTGACGTATTGGCGAACTCCACCTGCGTTACACCGAACTGACGCAACCGGCGTTCGAGCGACACGGGATCGGTAGTCTTGATCTCCATCCATGCTGCCTTCAGCTGGTCCTCCTCACTCAGGACGTTTTCATCTTCGACGAAGAACAATCCGACGACGAAGCCGTCTTTGAACTCGTAAAGATCCAGATCCGCGTAAGGATGCTGCTCCAACGCCTTACAGCCGAGGATATCAACATAAAACTGCCGCGCACGCTCCCGTAGACCACGC
>QKEI01000175.1 GCA_003251795.1 Candidatus Muproteobacteria bacterium | reverse complement strand
GCGCAAGGGCGATAGCTAATGAGTGAATGGGCTACCGCAGTGGCAAATAGCCCGGCGCGCCAAGACTAAAAACTATGCGCCAACATGATGTGGGAGAGCAACGCGATCGCCGCCGTCTCCACACGCAATACGCCAGTACCCAAGCTGATCACCTGGGCTTCGCTCTCGGCGATGCTCGTCATCTCGGCGTCGGTGAACCCACCCTCCGGACCTACCACGATTAGCAACTGCTCTTTCTCTGGCAACGGTCTCCCCGGCAGTGGCATTCCTTTCTGGTCAGCCACCCAGACTGTGCAGTCGCTGCCTGCCAAGGCCACCGTTTGCGCCGGCGTCAACTCCGCATGAATGGCGGGCAGGTGAGGGCGGCGACTCTGCTTGCAGGCCTCGAGGCAAATGCGCTGCCAGCGGCGCGCGGCCTGTGGGCCCGGGCGTACGATGCTGCGTTCACACAGTAGTGGCCGAAAGCCTGTCATTCCCAATTGCGTAGCCATGTCAAGGAGAACCGCCTGGCGATCCCCTTTGGGAAGAGCACAGGCCAACTCCACATGGGGACGTGCCAGCGGTATGAACTCACGCTCGTGCACCTGCACGCGCAGGGTGCGCGTACGGCCCTCTCTGGCGACGATTGTCGCTCGCCCGACAGTACCACGGCCGTCGAAGAGCCAGATGGCATCACCCACTTTCAGGCGCCGAGATGTCAGAATATGGCGCGCCTCCTCGCCATCCACGGTTGCGCGATCAACCCCTGGCGAAAGCCCTGGACAGTAAAACATCGATTCGCTGATGGGGTACCGCATCGACCTTGTGCGCAGTCTGTCTTCAGACACCTGTGCGATAAACATCGTAGCGCACAAGTTTGCCCTGGTAGCTGAGCGATGGTTTTTCCATCAGCGGCGCTGCATAGTGCGGACGCTTGACGACAACGCGTTGCTTCGCGTGTCGCAGGCAGAACTGCAGTAACTGCGGCGCATCCTCGTCGTCCCCAACCAATTCACGCAGTACGCGCACGCTTTTTCGCGCAAGTGCGGAGCGCTTGCGTTTAGGCGGGAACATCGGGTCCATATAAATGGTGTCGGGTACCGGATCTAACCCCGCCAGCAGTTCGCGGGATTCGCCAATGATTAGTGTGAAGCGCTGGTCGAGCAACCCTGCGAGCTTTCTGTCCGCGCACGCCCGCATGATCCCGTCACGCAGCAGCGCGCCCACAATAGAACAACGTTCGATCGCCGTTACGCGGTAACCCATCGCAGCGAGCAGCAGGGCATCGTCACCAAGACCGGCCGTAACGTCAACGATGTTGCGTGCCCGGCGGCCGACGGCTCGCGCCAGTGGCTGGCGGCGTGAAATGGCGCCAACTTGGCCTGCTAGCCACGAGGCATTAACGGATAATGGTCGCGCCCGCGGGTTGCGGCCATCGCAAAGCCGCAGACCCTGGGGCGACGGCACGAGCAGGTAGCGAAATCGCGAACTGTCACCCGGCTGAACCAACGGCAACCTCAGCTCCCGAGCTAACGCCGATGCGCTGGCATCGGCTGACAGCTCCGTCGCTAGCACAGCAATGGTCGTCCTCGGTGACTTGGCCGATGCAACAGAGGTTAGACCGCGGGCTGCGCTTGCCATTGCCCGTTGATAATAGGCCATCACCTTGTGGCTATGGTAGCACTCACCCAAGGGGCGTGCGGTCTATTGCGGTGTGCGCTTGTCGGCGAAAAAGATGAACGTGCCCCCCGGCTCAGGCTTAAGGGTAAGTTCGGAAATATGCAACCACGTGCTCTGTAGACAAGAGGGTGGGCTCGACGAGCAGCTTACGGATTGACACATTTGTAGACATCAAACTTCTGTTTGCCGTTATCGATTTCACTTGCTGGAACGACCGTATCCGCCTGCTGATCTTTGAAATCTGAAGCAGCACTATTGCGCGCGAGATATTCCAGCTCTCGTTTTACCTTTTTCTCGTTGCGATCCCAGATGGCGACCTTCGACACAAGCGACGCGGTCGTGGATCCGAGTTTCTTGCAGCTCGTCACTTCATCCCGGTTCAGCACCCGCACCTTCTCTCCTTCTGGTGTCAACTTTACCCACTTGATGCCAGTTAGCAGAACCAGCGAAACGATGGATATCAGGACCAGGCTCTTCTTCATGTTGTCCTCCTGTCGTTGAGCGTGCAGTGGCGCAGAAGCTTATTATACCGACCGATAAGCCCATCCGGGAAACTCGTGTGTTGCCCAAAATTGCGGGCCTGCAAACAGCCTTCTGATATGCTAACCGGGACAGCAAACATCTAGACTGCATTCATGGCAGCCAACAGTCAGTTTTCGTTGCTCGGCGAGCGGCGGTTCGGACCGTTTTTCGGAACCCAGTTTCTTGGCGCGTTCAATGACAATGTCTTTAAGCAAGCATTGGTGACATTGATCGCGTTTCACGGTGCCCATTTGCTCAGCATGAGAACGGACACGTTGATCAATCTAAGTGCTGGACTTTTTATCTTGCCATTTTTCTTGTTCTCCGCCACGGCCGGGCAACTCGCCGACAAGTACGAGAAATCCCGACTGATTCGCCTCATCAAACTGCTCGAGATCGTTATCATGGGTTGTGCGGCAGTGGGGTTCTGGTTTCATAGCACGGCCTTGCTTATCGGTTTGCTGTTCCTAATGGGCACCCAGTCGACGCTATTCGCACCGGTAAAGTACGGAATCATGCCGCAGATACTAAAGGACCAGGAGCTCGTCGGTGGAAATGCGCTGGTGGAAACTGGCACGTTCCTAGCCATCCTGCTCGGCACCATAGCGGGCAACAATCTGGTTGCCATGAATGACATCGGTGTTGCGCTCGCCGCGACCACCGTGGTGGTGGTGGCTGTGCTCGGTTATTTGGTGAGTCGCCGGATACCGCCGGTGGCGGCAGTGGACAGTGGGCTTCGCATCAACTGGAACCCAGTTAGCGAAACCTGGCACATCGTTCAATTTGCCCGCGCCAAGCGCACCGTATTTCTCTCCATTCTGGGTATTTCCTGGTTTTGGTTTATCGGGGCGATGTACGTTGCGCAACTACCGAACTACACGCGCGTGACCATCGGCGGCAATGAGACCGTGTTGATGATTTTGATCACCTTGTTTTCGGTCGGCATTGGTACAGGCTCTCTGCTGTGCGAGCGTATGGGGGGTCATAAGGTTGAGATCGGCCTCGTGCCCTTCGGGTCCATTGGCCTCACCTTGTTTGGCATTGATCTGTTCTTAGCCTCGCCCACGGGTGGCACCGGCGTTGCGACCCTCATGGATGGCGGCCAATTCTTGCATTCTTCGACAAACTGGCGGGTGCTCGTCGATATCCTGCTGATTGGCATGTTCGGTGGTTTCTATATTGTGCCGCTTTATGCTCTGGTGCAGCAGCGCAGTGAACGCGCGCACTTGTCCCGCATCATCGCCGCCAACAATATTATCAATGCACTCTTCATGGTGGTGTCGGCGGCGATTGCGATTGCCCTATTGGCCGCTGGGCTCACTATTCCACAACTGTTCCTGGTTGCCGCGATACTGAACGCCGCCGTGGCAATCTATATCTACACACTGGTACCCGAGTTTCTCATGCGCTTTATCGTGTGGCTGCTGATTCGCAGCATCTACCGCGTGCAGAAACAGGGGCTCGAACAGATCCCGGAGCAAGGACCGGCGGTGCTCGTTTGCAATCATGTGAGCTTCGTCGATGCCTTGGTGATCGGCGGTTGCATACGCCGTCCGGTCCGCTTCGTAATGGATCACCGGATCTACAAGCTGCCGTTACTTAATTTTGTGTTTCGCACCGCCCGCACGATACCCATAGCGCCGGCCAAGGAGGATCCGCAACTGCTGGAACGCGCTTTTCGCGATATCGGTGATGCCCTCGACAACGGCGATCTCGTTTGCATCTTCCCGGAGGGCCACATCACCGCAACCGGCGAACTCCAGCCCTTCCGACCTGGCATCGAGCGCATCATCGAGAGAAACCCGGTGCCGGTGATCCCGATGGCACTGCGCGGCCTGTGGGGCACGTTTTTCTCACGCAAAGGAGGAGCCGCCATGCGCAGATTTCCCACGCATCTGTGGTCCAAGATCGCTTTGGTTATAGGAGCACCATTGGTGCCATCGGCCGTGAGCGCGAGCGAGTTACAGGATGTCGTGTTGACACTGCGCGGCGATTGGAAGTAAAAGCACCGCCGGTTCCGTGCCCGACACGCGAGGTCAGTGAGAATCGGTTAGCTATCCGTAGCTTTGCGTTCGACTGGCATTGGGCGGTCACGCTCGGCAGGAACCATGCACAAGAAACCCAGTGGCTCGGGACCATCGGGGTTACCAAACTGGTGCACTTCCCACGGCGCGATATAGACCACATCACCAAAAGCAACTGGCGAATCACGATCACCCAAAGTAACCCTACCGCGGCCGCGTATGATGACGACGACGTGTTGATGTTCATGCTTCTCAAGGCTGGAAAAGCCGCCGGCTTCGACCTCGAAATAACGCAGGTGAAACGGTACCGGGATCTCGTCAGATCCTCCGACTAGCGAGGTACGTGTCACGCCGGTCCAGTTGCCGCCTTCGTCCTTGTAAACTCGGCGCACACGCTCTTGCCAGGTATAGCCCTCCTGGTACTTGAGAACCTGGCTACCGCTGATGCGAGAGTCAGTTGCTATTGATTGCTTCGCAGGTTGTTTCATGATGATCCGTCCTCGAACGTGACAAGCACCTTGAGCACACTGCCACCGCGCTTGGCGGTATCGTAAGCTGTTTGGATTTCATCGATGGGGAATTGGTGGGTAACCAGCGCAGGGGCGTCAACCGCACCGCTGCGTAACAGCTCATAAGCCTGGCGCGTGTCCTGCGGTCCACACGAGTAAGAGGGCACCAGGCTGATCTCGCGGAAATAGAGATCATCGAAATCAAGAGGCGTCAGCGAACCGGCTGGTGTCGGGGTAAACAACACCACAACGCCTCCGTTGCGCACGTATGCCAGTGACTGCACGATCACTTCCGGGTCGCCGGGACCGACAATGACGAAATCGGCAGCGTCGAGCTGGCCCGCACTTATTTTGCCTGCGAGTTCCTGCGGGGTGAATGCCTGATCCGCGCCGAACCGCAGGGCATACTCGCGCCGCACGGCATCGGGCTCCACCACCCAAAGGCGCTCGCTACCCATGGCCCGGGCGGCGGCTAAATTCAACAATCCCATCACGCCACAACCCACGACCACGCCATGGGCGCGGTGGCGCGTGTCGACGCGCGCACACGCCTTGACGGAACAGGCCAGCGGCTCAATCAGCGCGCCGACCTGAGGCGTGAGATCATCGATGGCAAAGCTATCGCCGCGGGCATTAGCCGGCGGGACGCGGATGTATTCTGCCATGCCACCGGGCTCCAACTTGCTCTTACGCCACGTCTGGCAGTGCACCGGGTCGCCTGCGCGACAAAAGCGACATTCCATGCAGGGCGCATGGTGGTGCACGAAAACCAGTTGCCCCTGCTTGATGTGAGCGATGCCGGCACCGACCTGCTCGGCATATCCCACGACCTCGTGACCCAGCACCGTATTTATCTTGCGCCGCAGGTACCACTCCATGAGATCGCCAGAACAAATGCCGCACGCGGCCGTCTTCAGCAGCAATTCCTCGTCCGACTGCAGCGTCGGTTTTGGCACCGTCGCCAATTCGAAAGTCGTTGGCGTCTTTATGACTGCTTGCAACATGAAGCTAGATCCGCAACTCCGTCACTCGTTCGTTGACGTCGCCGTCAGTGTAAGGCAACTCGTGAAGCCCCGCCTGCGACCTGGACGCCCTACGGGGCGAGGGCGGGATGCCCCACCCTCGCGCCGGCACATGGACGTGCCGGCGCGCGGACCCAGGGTGCAGGCGGAAAAGGCGAAACGCCGGAGCCGCACACTGACGGCGGCGAGACACCTTTCAGACCCACGGATCTATAGCATACTTGATCCCCTTACCAGCCTCCATTTGCCGCAAGCCAAACTCGAGCTGCTCAAGCCCAAGCTCACCGCTGATCAAGTCATCAACCTTCACTTCCCCATGCCCGAGCAGCTCGGCCGCACGACGCACATCTGGCGGACCAAAATGAAAGGAGCCCAGGAGGCTCACCTCCTGGTAATGAACCTGAAAACTATCGATCTCGAACGTTGTACCCTTGGGCAAACCACCGAAGAAGAGCACCTGGCCACCCGGTCGCACGACACGCACGGCGCTTTGCCATCCCGCTACCTGACCGGTGCATTCGACAACACAATCAAAGCCTTCCTCGCCGGCAAGCTGTGCCTCAACCGCGCCCTGCTCCACGTCTACCACTCGCTCGAGTCCATAACCGCGAGCGATTGCCAGTCGCAGCGGATTGCGACCAGCAGCGGCAACGGCGGCGCGACCGAATCGCGGCAACAGTTGGCAAAAAAGCAAACCCATGGACCCAACACCGATTACCAGGGCGCGCTCAACGCCACGCCAGTCGATGCGGTTCAGGCCATGGATCACGCAACTAACCGGCTCAAGAAAGGCTGCGCGCTGTGCAGGCATGCCCTGAGGGCGCACTAACAAGTTGTGCTGCACTACCCCTCTTGGCAAACGCATGAACTGCGCGAATGCGCCAAACGCAAGATCTTTCTGTAATGTCGGGCACAAGCTGTAGCGTCCGCGGGCACAGTACGAACAATGGCCACAAGGGGCACTTTGCACTCCCCACACTGGCGTGCCCGGCTCGAACCCGCGCACGTCTTCCGCGACGCTGCTCACCACTCCGGCATACTGATGCCCGAACGGACCCGGCATCGCAATAAAGGGATGGCCGCGCCGATAGGCCTTAAGGTCGGTGCCACAAGTGAGAGCACGTTCGACGCGTATTACGACTTCGCCCGCTTGCGCCACCGGCTCGGTGGCCTCGCGTATTTGAATCTTACCGGGCGCAAGAAGATAGGCGGCTCTCATAGGAGACATCAACACGGCGCGATTACACAGACGTGTCAAGCATACAAGTACATATCGGCGACGGCCAGTCGTCGCTCAGCGTTTGTTGCGCACGTTGTGTCGCATTGCAAGCGGCCTGGCTCGGTCGATGACGGTGCGTGGCACTCGTTGCTGTTCCCATGGAAGGCGAGCAAGCCGAAAACCGTATACGTAGCCAAAGGATGCAACGAGGGCATGCGGCCGTTGCGCCTGAACGGCGCACGGCAAACTATCAAGGACTGACAACAATCGAGGAAGTCGCTCGGATCGCACCGCCATCCGATGATTCTTGAGACAGTGCGCCCTTGTCACGGGCCACGACCACGTAAATTGCACTCTACGCGCAAGCGCCTTCTTTTGGCACTACACGCGGGTGGCGCTGTTCATCGATGGCGACGTAGGTTAACTCCGCTTCCGTCACTTTGACGCACTCGCGCGCCTCAAGTCGGCGCTCGGCGTACACATCTACCTTGGTTGTGATCGACGTACGCCCGACGCGCACGACCTCTGCATAGAAGCTGACGACGTCACCCACCAACACGGGCTTCTTGAACGTCAAACCGTGAATCGCGACGGTAACGACGCGTCCGCAAGCGCGGCGGGCAGCGGCTATCGCACCTGCCACGTCTACATGCGACATGATCCAACCGCCGAATATATCGCCGACGCTGTTGGTGTCCGCCGGCATGGGTACAACGCGCAGCGTCGCATGGCGGTCGTGCGGTAGACAATCGTCAGCCATAATCACCTCCGGGTCTATGGTCCACAGGGGGATGTGCACCTGCCTGCCGAAGCAAGGCCGAAAAACTGGCGTCGCTGCGGTCAGTATCAAGCAAGGCCGCGAAAAGCAGGCGTGATTGAAGACGGCGCCCCGCCCCCGGCGACGTCTGTCGGCGGGTGCTCCAGCAGCGGTGGTCGGCGCGCTAACGCGCTGATACGCCGCAGGATACGCCGTCATCGACCCTCGGTCCACGCTATCAGCCGTACTCGTAATCGGCGGCAAAATTGTCAGGCCGGTCATTTCGCATTACGATAGAGGTCTGCCCGGTACGCCTGTCCAGCGCCAGGTCTCTCCGGAGAACTGACAATGAAGAAGATAAAGTCTGTACCTCTTAGCATTCCGGCCGACACCGCCAATGGTACCTACGAGGTGCCCGCGGCGGGCCCGGTGACCGCCATCGACCGGTGGCTGGCGGCGCGCGTGATCGACGTTTTGGGAAGGCCGCCCATCACCTTTGTCTTGTGGAATGGTGAGGAACTTGCGGGAGCTGGTTCCCCACCGGTGGCGTACTTGCGCATTTGCGATCGCAAAGCGTTTTACAAGCTACTCGCCAATCCGGAACTGCAGTTTGGTGATCTCTACAGCGCCGGGCGTATCGAGATCGAAGGGGATCTCGTGCGTTTTCTCGAAAGCGCGTACGCGGCTATGACCCATTTGTCTCACGTCGGTCGCTTGAAGAAGCCGGTGAGCTTGTTACTCAATCGCCCAAGGACAAACACGCTGGCTGGATCGCGTAGCAACATCCATCATCACTACGATATCTCGAACGATTTTTATGCACTCTGGCTCGATGATGAGATGCAATACACTTGCGCCTATTTTCCGGCACCTGACATGACGCTGGAGGCGGCGCAGATCGCAAAGATGGACCATGTCTGCCGCAAGCTGCAGCTAAAGCCCGGCGACCGGGTTGTCGAGGCAGGGTGTGGTTGGGGAGGTTTGGCGCGTCATATGGCCAGACATTATGGTGCCCGCGTACAGGCGTACAACATTTCGCACCAGCAGATTATTTATGCGCGGGAACGTGCAAGGCGGGAAGGCCTGGCAGATCGCGTCGAGTATATTGAGGACGACTACCGCAATATTTCCGGCAGTTACGATGTGTTCGTATCGGTAGGAATGCTGGAACACGTCGGTTGTGAAAACTACGTCGAACTCGGAAAAGTCATCGATCGATCCCTGACACGCGATGGTCGTGGCTTGATTCACAGTATCGGTCGCAACATGCGCGGGCGCCTCAATCCGTGGATTGAAAAACGCATCTTTCCCGGGGCCTATCCGCCATCCTTGCGTCAGATGCTAGAGATCTTTGAGCCGTGTGATTTCTCGGTGCTTGATATAGAAAACCTGCGGTTGCACTACGCCAAGACAATCGAACACTGGCTCGCCCGGTACGAGAAACACTTCGAACGCGTAAGTAAGAAGTTCGATCCATCGTTCGCCAGGGCCTGGCGTTTGTACCTGGCGGGCTCGATCGCAGCGTTCACGTCAAGCTCGTTGCAACTGTTTCAGGTGACATTCACGCGTGCGCACAATAACGACATTCCCTGGAACAGGATGCACCTATATCGCGAATCCTAAATATCGAATGTTTGCCGCACCAGCGGGCCGCCTATCGGCACCCTGAGAGACCTACCTGCACGAGCGCGCTACACGCAGCGCTAGACAACCGCCGAGCGGCGCATAGCATCCGCCCGATCGGCACGTTCAAATATGAAGGAATGGTGCTAGACGGTGGCTTCAACCGGCTGCAGATAAGGTATGGGCGCTGGCCGACGTTGATCGTAAGTGACAAGTTCCCAGGCATCGGTTTTGGCCAGTAACGCTCGAAGCAGACGGTTATTCAACGCGTGGCCGGATTTATGGGCACTGAATGAGCCGACCAGGCTGTGTCCCAGCAAATAAAGATCCCCGATCGCATCAAGGATCTTGTGTTTGACAAACTCGTCTTCGTAACGCAGCCCTTCTTCATTGATCACGCGATAGTCATCCAAGACGATCGCGTTATCTAGACTACCCCCAAGAGCGAGATTGTTGGCATGCAAGAACTCGATTTCGCGCATGAAACCGAAGGTGCGGGCGCGACTCACCTCCTTGAGGAAGGAGGTCGAGGAGAAGTCGAGCTCAGCTTTATGGCGGCTAGTTTTAAAAACCGGATGGTCAAAGTCGATACTAAAAGCCACCTTGAACCCTTCATAGGGATCGAAGCGCGCCCATTTGTCGCCGTCCTTGACGCGTATCCTGCGCTTGATCCGTAAGAAGCGCTTGGCCGCGTTCTGCTCGGTAATGCCGGCCGACTGAATGAGAAAGACGAATGGCGCGGCGCTGCCATCCATGATCGGCACCTCGGAGGCGCTCACATCGATGTATGCGTTATCGATGCCGAGACCAGCGAGGGCCGAGAGCAGGTGCTCGACGGTCGAGATCCGCGCGCCATCCTTAACCAGCGTGGTCGACAGGCTTGTATCGCCGACACAGTCGGGATGCGCCTTGATCTCCACGGGGGTGGGCAAATCGGTACGGCGAAATACGATGCCGCAGTTCACCGGCGCTGGCCGCAGCGTCAGATAGACCTTCTGCCCCGTGTGTAGCCCGACACCGGTAGCTCTGATTACGTTTTTGAGGGTGCGTTGCCGGTAGTTAGACGCGATGGCCATGCAAGTCCTTTTGCACCGACCAAGTCGGTCTATTCGGATAGTGTTCTAGCATCTGGATTTCGTTAGTTAGTTAGTTAGTTAGTTAGTTAATTCCGCTTATCGACGAGGTCCTATACCCCGAATTTTTCGTCAAAAGCTTTTCCAGTGTAGCACACGGCTTCCCGAACGCCAGGGCGGGGCACACCCTTTGATCGGCTCAACGGCCCTTACGGCGAGCGCTTGCCGTGGGTCTGGCGACGCGCACGGGGGTGCGCCTTGTCGTAGACCCTAGCCACGTGCTGGAAGTCGAGGTGGGTGTAGATCTGGGTGGTGGAGATGTCGGCGTGCCCTAAAAGCTCCTGTACCGCCCGCAGGTCGCCACTTGATTCCAGCAAATGGCTGGCAAAGGAGTGCCGCAACATGTGCGGATGTACTGGCACCCCGAGGCCCTGGTGACGGGCCCAGCGGCGCACGCGAAGCTGCACGGCGCGTGTGCCGAGCCGACTACCATCGCGACTGGTAAAAAGTGCCATTTCATCGGGGCGGACAAGCTGACTGCGGACCACCAGCCACCGGCTAAGCGCCTGGCGCGCCTGGCGCCCGACGGGAAGGACCCGCGTCTTCGCGCCCTTGCCGCTCACTCGCACGATACCCGCCTTCAGGTCGAGATGCGCCAAGTCCAGGGCGACCACCTCGCCGACACGCAACCCGGACGAATACAGCAGTTCCAGCAGGGCCCGGTCGCGCACCGCGAGGGCGTCGTCACCGCTGATCGCAACCAAGTGACTGGCCTGCTCCGCGGTCAGCGTCTTTGGCAGGGTTTTCTTGGCCCTGGGTGCGGGAACGCCCGCAAATGGATTGCCGCTCACCGCGCCCTCTCGCAGGAGATAGCGGTAAAAAGTGCGTGCCGCGGAAAGGCAGCGTTGTATTGACCGACCGGCTGCACCACGACGGTGCACCATGGCGACGAAAGCGCGCACCTGCGACGGATCGAGCACTTGCCAACTGCTGATACCGTGGGACTGACAGAAGTCGGACAACTGCGCTAAGTCGTAGCGGTAGCCGGAGACTGTGTGCTCTGAGAAGCGACGCTGATCGCGCAGATAATCGAGAAACTGGTCAACCTGGCGCCTGAGCTGTTGTTCCATGCGTAAGCGGGTGCGCTGGTTATGGCAGATATCGCCGCAGCGCCTGCATCAGCAACTCACCGAGACGCACCAAATACAGGGTGCCCATCTCCGGGTGGAAACGAAGTGGGTCTTGACTACCGAGGCACAAAACGCCTTGGGGGCCTTCGCCCCCCAAGGCGATCACGGCCGTGGACTTGATCTCGGCGGCCGCTTCGCCGAAAAGGTACGTCATCATCGTATCGTCGTATGTACCGCCACTGACCGGGCGGCCGCGGACAAACTGTTTGAGCAAAAGCGCAAGCTGAGGGTGATTCTCCTCGCTAAATTCGGGTCGCCCGGCGGCTTCTGGCGTCCCCCCTCGAAGCCGGATTACCACCTGATCGAGCTTGAACTCCTGCCGCAGCAGATCCTGCGCCGTATTCAGGGTATCGTCGAGCGAAGCGGCATCGATCATCGCCTGGGCGAAACGATGCAATCGTTCACCTAACACATCGTTCTCCCTGGCAATGGTGACGAGCTCGCGTAACTGTTGCTGCAGACGGTGATTCTGCTCGCGTAGCACGTGTACTTGGCGTTCCACCAGTGAGATAGCGCCGCCGCTCTCGGGATGCGGCACTTTGAGCGTGGCCAGCACCTCGCCATGGCGCAGGAAGTAATCCGGGTTGTCTTCGAGGTAGCGGGCGACCGCTTCCTCCCACGTCAGTTCTCTTTGTTGTTCCTCGCTGGGCAACTTCTGGCTCATATCGCGTCTAGGTCGATTATACCTTCATAGGCGGTAACGGTTGGGCCCGTCATGAATACGGGTTCGCCCTCCCCAGCCCAGCTGACCCATAGCGAACCCCCGGGCAGCACAACCTCCACACTATCCGCTAGCAGGCCCCGCTGGCAACCTGCCACGACCGCGGCACAGGCGCCGGAACCACAGGCCAGGGTTTCACCGACACCACGTTCGTGCACGCGTAGTCCAACATGATTGCGATCGTGCACTTGCATGAAGCCGGCATTGACTCGCCTGGGAAAGCGCGGATGCCGTTCGATCAGCGGCCCTTGGGAAGACACAACGGCATCGCTAAGCTCGTCAACGACCTGTACTGCGTGGGGATTGCCAAGGGACAGTACGCTCACCTGTACATGCCTCGCGCCTATGTCCAAATCATAGACGACCTGTTGCGTTTTTGCCTCAAACGGGACCCGCACCGGCTCGAAAACCGGAATCCCCATGTCAGCGGTGACCTGACCGCTTGCCTCAAGTCTGAGTGAGATCACCCCTCCTAGGCTTGCTAGCTTCATCTGCGTTTTATCAGCAAGGCCGCGTTCATGCACAAACCGCGCAAGACAGCGAGCGCCATTGCCACACTGCTCGGCCTCGCTGCCGTCGGCATTGAAGATACGGAAGGAGAAATCCACACCCGAACGCTCCGCCGCTTGCAGTACCAACACTTGGTCGCAGCCGACACCGAAGCGACGCCGGGCAATCCACTGGATTTGCGCCGGCGAGAGCTCGATTTGGCGGGTGACAGCATCGAGCACGACGAAGTCATTGCCAAGCCCATGCATCTTAGTGAATGGTAGGTGCATAAGTAAACGTTACCTGTTCGCGCCACATAAGCAAAGCGCGAACTCCCGCTCGCTTTGATGCGGCCCGGCACTTTAACAAGCCAGCTCACCCCAAACAATGAGGTGGCGGTCGCTTACTACCTCGATCTGCAGGCGTCGAGCCAGATCCGTCGCGCGCAATTGCGCCTCGATCTCATCGGGTCGGTAGGCGGCACACAGCGAATGATAGAAATCGCGTCTTAGAATCTCCGGTTCTTTGCCAGAGTACTGCTGCACGAGCTCGCGCGCCGTCTGCTCGCTCGGTGGGCGCATCAGATCCATGACAAACACAGCGGTACGCGCCGCCGACAACTGCGTCAGCGTCTGCCATAGCACCGCCGGGTCTACGAGATGATGCAACAGGCTGTTGCTGATTACTGTATCAACGGTCTCGACACCGGTAAGCGTCGCGGGCAAGTACGCGTGGCACAGACGCACCCGCCCCGCTACCCCCGTCGCTGCAACCGCCTCGCGGGCAAAAGCGAGCATTGCCTCGGCGCCATCGACACCGGTTATCTCGCAGTCGGGGTAGGCGCGCGCGAAACGGATGGTGACGTCCGCCGGCCCGCAACCCAGATCGAGCACCCGCCGGGGCCGGTGTCGCGGAAAGCAACGGGCAAAGTGATCGATGAATGCTTGATGCGGTTCCGAGAAATCTGCCAGCGCATACGCCCGTGCCTGCTCGGGATCGTCCATCAGCTCCGGTTCGGGAATGCGTTTCATAACACCAGATTCAAGACACAAGCTTCAAGATGCAAGCAAACACTCATAACACCACTCGTAACCACTCGTGGACCGCCGACGTCAACGCAAGGCGACTGGCGAGCCCCGCCTGCGGTCCGGGTGACGCCCCGTAAGGGGGCGCGGACAGGATGCCGCACCCGACCGCCGAGACAGGGATGTCTCGTCGGGAGGCGCCGGAGCGCAGGCGAAACAGGGCGAAGCTGGAGCCGCGCGGTGACGTCGGCGAGGCCGATATCACCAATCACGACTAGTCAGGCAACACCGATTCCGTCTCCAACATCTCGTCGATCGTCTCGCGTCGGCGCACGATGTGAATGCGGTCCTTGTCGACTATCACTTCAGGCGGCAGCGCGCGCGTGTTGTAACGTGAGCTCATCGCCGACCCGTAGGCACCGGCGCTGCGCACTGCCAGCAGCTCACCGGCCGTGAGCGCAAGCTTGCGCTCACGGCCAAGAAAATCGGCGCTTTCACACACCGGCCCGACTACGTCGTAAACGCGCGTCTCGTGCTTGCCATGCGGAGTGACGGGTACGATCTCGTGCCAGGCATCGTAGAGCGCAGGGCGCAACAAATCATTGATAGCGGCATCGACAATAGCGAAGTTTCTCTCCTGACCGTGCTTCAGATACAGCACGCGCGTTAACAACACGCCCGCTTCGCCCACTAGCGCACGGCCGGGCTCGATCATGATTCTCATGTCGCGGCAGCCGGGCACCTTGTCCACGTGCTCGATCAACGCCCGCACAAGATCTTGCGGGCTCGGTGGTTGTTCATCGCGATAACGGATCCCAAGACCGCCGCCGAGATCGATGTGCTGCAAGCGCTGGCCCTGGTGGCGCAAATTCTCAACCAAAGCAACGACACGTTTGAGCGCGTCCACAAACGGATCGAGCTCGAGCAATTGCGAGCCGATATGGCAAGCGACACCACTCATCTCGAGGTGCGGAAGCGTCTTCGCGTGTGCATAAAGCGCGGCCGCAGTGTCGATGGGCACTCCGAACTTATTGCGCCTCAATCCGGTGGCGATATAAGGATGGGTATTAGCATCGACATCGGGGTTCACACGTAACGCGACTCGCGCGTGCCGGCGGGCCTCACCGGCGAGCGCGTTGAGGCGCAATAGCTCGGCCTCCGATTCAACGTTGAAACAGTGGATACCGACCTGTAGTGCGCGACGCAGCTCCGCATCCGCCTTGCCGACACCTGAAAAAACAACCTTGGCCGGATCACCGCCTGCGCGCAGCACCCGCTCGAGCTCGCCGACTGAGACGATATCAAAGCCGGAGCCCAGGCGGGCGAGCACGTTCAGGATACCGAGGTTAGAGTTCGCCTTGACGGCATAGCACACCATGTGATCGCGTCCCGCAAAAGCATTATCGAACGCGCGCCATTGTTGCTCGATCATAGCGCGCGAATAGACATAGCAAGGCGTTCCCACGCTCTCGGCGATAGTCGACAATGGCACGGATTCGGCAAACAGCCGTCCGTCCTTGTAACAAAAGGGATCCATGGAACTAGTTCTGTTGCTTCGACTTCTTCTTGGACTCTTTATCGGCCGCTGGTTGCTTTGCGGTGTCTGGCAGATACAGCGGGCCCTTCAAACCACAACCCTTGAGCATGGCGCCCGCGACCAATATCCCTGCAAGCAGTAGCGAGAGCATAATGCGTACAGTTACAGAGCCTGTATGCCCTGCACCCAGCCAGGTCCTAGTGTCGGCGCGTCGCTCGTCTCCTCCACTCATTCAGGATCGCACCAATACAATGTCGTGGCTCATGAGCTCCTGCTTAATCGCATCGAGACTTAGCAGATCGACGCAGGCCCCCGCGCCCGCTTGCGCTATGCCCAACCGGGCCCAGGTCTTAAGCAATGCTAGCGCTGGGCTGCAGGCAATGGCCACTGCGCTTTGGTCGCGCGAGACCAGCGAAACGGTGTGCACGGTCTCTCGACCTTGGCTATGGCCGCGAACGACCACCTGAATTCCAGTCGTGCTCTGCAGCATGTCCTGTAATCCGTTCAGCTCGCGCGTATCTCCTGCGTTCCTGCCCTCCCGGTTGGCGTGGCGGCGGGTGACACGACCGGCAAGCGCCATGGCGTAGTTCACTAGAGGTCTCGCGAAGCCGGCGCGAAAAGTCACGGTTCTCGCACCGTAACGCTGAGGAAACAGCGCGAGATCGGCCACATCACATAGATAGGCCCGGCGTCGCCCTACGGGCTCCGGAAAATCGACGCGTGCCGGCTCCGACCAGGCAAAGGTATAACGCCAGCGCCCCGCTTCCCTAACGCGCATGGGCCGACCGCTGAAGCCATGCAGTGCGCGCACGGTAGCGAACCAATCGCTACCATTGTCGAGCGGTGCCACCGCGGTATGGATCTCGCTTACCCGATCAAATTCATTGGCAACATAGTCGACCAACGCCGTCGACACCGCTGGTACGATCGAGGCCCCGGTTACGATCAAGCTGCCGCTGGCCTTGGCCCGGCGATTGAGCGTGCTCATGCCGCTCAGATAGGGATGGGAGCTGGCAATATCCACATAGTGCACACCACATGCTGCGCATCGCTGTGCTACCGGGTAGCGACCGGCGACAAATGGACCAGTGGTGTTAACGACCGCAAACACCCCATCGAGGGCACGACCAAGAGAGGCGACATCATCAACATTCACCGCTACGACGTCGGCGCCGATGTCCTCGGCGAATTCTCGGGTCCCCTCTGGATCGCGAGTGCCGATTACGCAGTCGATGTCCCAGTACGCCGCCAGCACCGCGCCGATGTGTCGGCCGCTTGCATCATCTCCCAATACCAGGATTCGCCTGCCCACTTGCGATTATGATACCAGACGATCGTTCAGGGTTCGCGGTCTGCCGCGGCACGAACCAGCAGTGAACCGTCGCGCGTGAAGAGGGTGGCGCTCAGGCTTTGCGCGTTGGAAATACCAATGGCACAACCTGCCCGAAATGGCTGACGAAGTGTGCCTGCAGACCCTTGCGTATATGCTCGGACAGATCTTCGAAATCACCGCGGTTTGCGGCCGGGAGCACGAGTTCTGACAGGCGCGCACGGCGTGCGGCGATCACCTTCTCCTTGATCCCACCCACGGGTAATACCTGACCGGTCAGAGTCAGTTCTCCCGTCATAGCGAGTGCGCGTGCCGGCTTGCTGCCACGCGCAAGCGATAGCAATGCAGTTGCCATAGTAATACCCGCGCTCGGACCATCTTTCGGTGTCGCCCCGGCCGGGACGTGCAGGTGAATAAACGCCCGCTCAAAAAAGGATACTGACGCCCCAAATTCCTCGGCGTGCGCCGAAATGTAGCTGTAGGCAATCTCGGCAGACTCTTTCATCACTTCGCCAAGCTGGCCGGTGAGCTTCAGACCGCGCGTGTTCTCGTGTACTCGCGTCGCTTCCACATCGAGCGTGGCACCACCCATGGGGGTCCAGGCGAGGCCGGTTACGATCCCTACCCCGGTAAGCGGCCGCTCGAAACGAAACACGGGTTTACCGAGGTACTGCTGCAGATCCTTGACGCCCACCCGAATGGGTGGCTGTTGACCACCCAGCATCTTGACCACGACCTTGCGCGCGATGGCACCGATGCGCTTCTCGAGCTCGCGCACCCCGGCCTCACGCGCGTAGCGCTCGATGATCTCGCGTATCGCGTTCTTATCGATTCGCAGTTGCCCGCGCTTCAGGCCTGCTTTCAGTAGCTGGCGTGGAATAAGATGGTGGCGCGCAATATCGATCTTTTCACTGGTGATGTAGCCACTCAGCCGAATTACTTCCATGCGATCGAGTAGCGGTGCCGGGATCGTGTCGAGCTGATTGGCTGTCGCTATAAACAATACTTTGGAGAGATCGAAGCGCACATCGAGATAGTGGTCGAGAAAATCCCGATTCTGTTCCGGGTCTAGTACCTCCAACAACGCCGACGCAGGGTCACCGCGAAAAGATAGACCGATTTTGTCGATTTCATCGAGCATGATCACCGGGTTGGCTGTGGTCGCCTGCTTGATCGCTTGAATGAACTTTCCCGGCATCGCCCCGATGTAGGTGCGGCGGTGCCCCTTGATCTCGGCCTCGTCACGCATACCGCCGAGTGAAAATCGGTAGAACTGGCGCCCAAGCGCAGCCGCGACCGACCGTCCGACTGAGGTCTTGCCGACACCCGGTGGGCCCACGAGTAACAGAATCGACCCCGCAACCGCCCCCTTCATGGCACCTACAGCCAGAAACTCGACAATGCGCTGTTTTACGTCCTCCAGGCCGTCATGGTCACGATCGAGCACGGCGCGCGCGTGCTCGAGATCGAGATTGTCCTTGGAATATTTGCCCCACGGTAACAACGTCAACCAATCTAGGTAGTTGCGGGTTACCGCATACTCGGGTGAGCCCAACTCCAGTACCGATAATTTCTGCACTTCCTCATCGATGCGCTTGCTCGCCTCCTCCGGTAGCACCATATCCTTGCGGCGCGCATCGAACCGCTCGAGCTCGGCCGTGCGATCGTCTTTGGCGATACCGAGCTCCTTCTGTATCGCTTTCAGCTGCTCGCGCAAGAAGAACTCTCGCTGCCGTGTCTCAATGCTCTGCTCCACCTGCTTGTGGATGTGCATCTGCGCCTTGGCGACCTCGACCTCGTTCTTTAGCAGTACCAACACCTTCTCGAGACGATCGAGGATATGCACGGTCTCCAATACTTGCTGCAATTCGGTCTTGCTGGACGTAGTCAGACTGGCCGCGAAGTCCGCTAAGCGTGAAGGCTCCTCGGGACCGAAACGGTTGAGGAACAGTTTCAACTCCTCGCCGTAGAGAGGATTCAACGGCAGCAGCTCCTTGATGGTGTTGATAACCGCGACCGTATAGGCCTTGAGCTCAGTCACTTCCTTGTAACTGGTCTCGGGAAAATATTGCGCCCGTACTACGAATGGACGCTCACGCGACACCCACTCATCGATACGAAAGCGCTGCAAGCCTTCGACGAAGATTTGTAACTTGTCCTCGACTTTCACCACCTTGTGGATCCGGCTCGCGGTTCCCATGTGGCAAAAATCGTCCGCTCGCGCTTGCACGGGCTCGTCATTGCGTACGAGCACAAGACCGATGATGTGCTGACCTGATTCGATCGCCGCCTCGACGGTACGTTGCCAGGGGTCCTGGTCGAGCACGATCGGGGCGATCTGCGCCGGGAAAAACGGCCGGTTGGCCAGTGGTAGAATATGCAAAACTCCTGGCAGCACCTCTGAAGGTCGAGCCAGCGCGGTCTCCCCTTTTTCGATGAGCTCACCAGCTTCGGCGACTACACCGTCTTCCAGCGATTTCTCTTCGTATTCGGCTTGTCTCATTAGGCTAGAACATTGGGGGCGCATGACACACATTCAAGGCACGGCTCAGCTTGCCCAGCCCTTGCCGCCCGGGTCCGCAATGGTGATACTCGCCAGTAACCCACCACGGCACACCTAGGCACCGATCTAAACATGGCCAAAACACCCTTTTATCACCGCAGCGCGCTACGCTTCGAGTGTACGGGTTGCGGCGCCTGTTGCACGGGCAGCCCGCAGGATTATGTCGCCGTCGATCGCGTAGAGCAGGAAAAAATCAGAGTCTGGCTAGGCATTTCGAAAAAGTGGTTTCGACGCCGTTATATTCTAAGGCTGGGTCAGCATACTGAGGGTCTGGCTAGCGCCGAGGGCGGAAGCTGCGTGTTCCTGGACCAGGCCATGCGCTGCCGCATCTACCCGGTGCGTCCCCGCCAGTGTCGCGCCTACCCCTTTTGGCCGGAGGTCCTACGTAACCGCTGGTCATGGCGTGCCGAGGCGTTGCGTTGCGAAGGCATCGGCCGCGGGGGCGTGGTGCCTTTGCGACGTATAGAGACCGCTCTCAAGGCTACACGGCGCTGAACCGCAGCGGCGCGGTTAGTCCCCTCACAGCGTAAGCGCGGTGCGATAACTCGCGGTGCGGCGGGTTTTTAGTCGCGACGCGGCCTAGTCGCTGACCCGCGGACTTGCTCCGCCGGGTACTTCTTTTCATTGAGCCCGATCTTGCGTTCCGCCACACTCATCAGGTCGATATCGAGGCAGTCCGCCAAGCGCAACAGATAGAGAAACACATCGGCCATTTCCAGCGCTACCTCCTCACGCTGTGCCGGCGTAAGCGTCAGGCTCTGTTGTTCCGTGAGCCATTGAAAGTGCTCCATCAGCTCAGCGCTCTCGACGCCAAGCGCCATCGCCAGGTTTTTCGCCGAGTGAAACTTTTGCCAATCGCGTGCATCGGCAAAGGCCCGAAGCCGTTGCGTCAAATCATGTAACGTTGTGTGCGTCGCCACACTAACTCTCGTCACCGACAGACAGTCGCTTGCGCGCCCGCGCAATTGCCTTGCGCACCTGGTTCGGCGCCGTGCCGCCGACGTGGTCCCGCGCCTTCACCGAACCCTCGATCGTGAGCACATCGTAGACGTCATTGTTGATGACTTTGCAAAAGCTCCGTAACTCGTCGAGTCCCAGTTGCGAGAGATCCTTGCCTGTATCAACACCGTGGCGCACGATTTTGCCTACCGCTTCATGGGCGCTACGAAACGCCATCCCTTTTCGTACCAGATAATCGGCGAGATCGGTCGCCGTTGCGTAGCCCCGTGTCGCGGCTTGGTACATGTTCTCGCGCCGTAACTGCATGCTTGTGATCAGGCGCGTGAACACCTGAAGCGATGTCAGTGCCGTATCCACGGTATCGAATACCGGCTGTTTGTCTTCCTGGTTATCTCTGTTGTACGCCAGCGGCTGCGCCTTCATCAGCGTCAGCAATGTCACGAGATGCCCATAGACGCGGCCACTCTTGCCGCGTATCAACTCGGCAACATCGGGATTCTTCTTTTGTGGCATGATCGATGAGCCGGTGCAAAAGGCATCGCCGAGCTCGACAAACGCGAAAGCCGGTGAGACCCATAGTACGAGCTCCTCGCAGAAGCGCGACAAGTGGGTCATCAATAACGCCGCGACACTGACAAATTCAATGGCGAAGTCCCGATCGGCTACTGCGTCGAGGGAGTTTTCCGCCGGCGCCGCAAAACCCAGGAGACTCGCCGTGTAAGCTCGATCGATTGGGTAACTGGTGCCAGCAAGAGCAGCGGCGCCGAGCGGCATAATATTCACGCGTTGGCGACACTCCCGCAGCCGCGCGCCGTCACGCGCAAGCATCTCGCACCAGGCCATCATGTGATGGCCAAAAGTGACCGGCTGCGCCACTTGCAGGTGGGTAAAGCCGGGCATCAATGTGTCAGCTTCACGCTCAGCGATATCTAACAATGCTTGCTGCAGTGCTGTTGAGGATTCCGATAACGCATCGATTGCATCACGCAGGTAAAGTCGCAGATCCGTCGCCACCTGATCATTGCGCGAGCGACCGGTATGAAGCTTCTTACCAACCTCACCGATGCGGTCGATCAGACGCGCCTCGATGTTCATGTGCACATCTTCAAGCTCTGGCAGCCACGCGAACTGGTCAGTGTCGATTTCCACCTTGATCGCCTCCAAAGCGGAGACAATGGTTTCGCACTCTTTATCAGTGAGCACGTGGACATGGGCCAACATACGCGCATGCGCAATGGAACCGACGATGTCATAGGGATAGAGCCTGCGATCAATATTGACCGAAGACGTGAATGCCTCTACCGCACTGTCCGTTGATTCGGTAAAGCGTCCGCCCCAGAGTTTGTCCTTGGCCATGATGTGTTGTTGCCTGCCGAATTGCTGACCAAACCTGCCGGGGCCGTTGCTATTTCCACCTTCCGTTGCAGCCACTCGCCGCCAGCTTGGGGTGCAGGCCGCCCATCTGCAACGGCGCCCCGGCTGTCGGTATTTGCCCTGTAATCCGTTGTTGTAGCCCGAGTCCCACGGTATGTTTACGTCACCTGGTCCGGTTTGTCCTTTTGTGCACCCCCACCCCGAATACCGGATCAGGACTTTGAACCCCCCGTTAGGGGGGTTTTTTCTTGTGCCAGCAGTATACATGCTGGTAACACCCTAGACGAAGGCAAATCTCGGCTATTATCTTAGTTGGACGGTGGGCCGCCAGGTACGAGTCGTTGCTTCGCGGGACAGTGCAAATGCACCGCCCAGGATGAGCTAACCGACGGAAGAAGCGCTACCCCGGTGAACCAAATAACAATACCGGGTTGCCTTGTCTTGCTGGCGCAAGGAGCTTTGCATAAGAATTGTCAACTGCATCCTTTGGATACCTTCCAAGCCAGGGCGCCGAACGCCCGAAAGCCTTGCTCTCCTCGAACGTTACTAAGCAGGCATGCATACAATGAGCTCGCGAGCAGCTTCGCAAATTTCGCGGATGGTGGCTGATCAACGCAACTTCCTGCCAGATTTCGGATCGTTTGGCGTCGCTATCCGCCTAGTTCTGCTGGCAGAATTGATCGCCATCATCATTACCGTTGGCCGCAATTCCGTAGTTGACGCGCACGCCCTGCAGGACCTCAGGCTGTTGTCGGCATTCGCACTGTTGGTTTCCCTGATAACCATCATCGTGCTCAAAGTCGCCGCGCCGCTCATCCGACGCATGTCTGCACTGTTAGGTGCGCTTGTCGTATTCGTACTGCTGTTAGCGACCACGGCGCTTGCGACAGAGGTCATGATCTTTGTGTTGTTTGACCTGGGTATGATCACTGCACGCTGGCCCGCTTGGCACGATTCCATGATAATCCGCGCGCTCATTATTGCTGCAGCCATAGGCATCCCCGGTTTGCGCTATTTGTTTCTGTATCATCGTGCTGAAGCCGATGCCAAAGCGCAGCAGGACGCCAAGCTGCAGGCGCTACAGTCGCGCATAAGACCACATTTCTTGTTTAATAGTCTTAATAGTGTTGCCAGCCTGACACGCAGCGATCCGCAAAAGGCAGAGTCGGTCCTACAGGACCTTGCCGATCTGTTTCGAGTACTGCTGGCCGACGCGCGCAAGCTCGTGCCGATTTCGGCGGAACGCGAGATATCCCGCCAGTACCTTGAGATCGAGAAGATGCGCCTCGGTGACCGGCTCAGGGTTAGCTGGCACGTTAGCAATGTGCCGCGTTATGCCATGATCCCTGCGTTAACTCTGCAACCGCTGCTGGAAAACGCGATTTACCATGGCATCGAGCCGCGATTCGCCGGCGGCACGCTACGCATTGAGTTGTGGAGCGAGGGCGATACGCTGAACGTGTTGATCAGCAATCCTCTGCCTGATGTGGCCGCCAGCGCGCCCAGCCAGGGCAACAAGATCGCCCAGGATAATATCCGCGAGCGCCTGGTAACTCAGTTTGGCGACCGCGCCACGATGCAGGCCTTTGAACAGGGTGGGCAGTATCACGTTAAGCTCATCATGCCCGTGGTCAGGGGTTGAGATGGAACTTTCGCGCAAAGTGTCGCTATCATCCTGGCTCAAGAACCTGAGCAAGCGTCTCGAAGTCGCTACCCCAGCGGACGGCGCCGTTGTAGAAGATGGCCAGTTCCTCCCCGACTTTTGCAGCGGCTGGATCGTGTTCAACGTCATCGTCATCGCCGAGATGCTGGCGATCGTCATTACGCTGGTGGTACCGCGCTATATCATCTCCCCGTTCATTCTGCAAAACCTGCTGCTCATATCGATTTTCGTCCAGTGGGTCGCTCTCAGCGGTACGGCGGTACTATGCCTGACTCGCAAGTACGTCAACCGGCTACCGAACACGCAGGCTTTGGCCGTGGCCTATCTGTTGCTGCTAGCGACGACCTGGCTAGTAACAGAGGTCACGATCCTGTTGTTATGGGCCACCGGGGAGATCGAATCACCGCGACCGCAATGGGCGACACATTTGATGATCGTCACGATCACCATCGGCGCCTTTGTCTATGCGCTGCTGTTGCGCTTCCTGGTTGCCAAGCACGAGCTTAAACGGCGTACGCTTTCCGAAGAACGCACACGCATCCAGGCTATGCTATCTCGCATTCGTCCACACTTCGTTTTTAGCAGCATGAACATTATCGCGAGCCTGATACGTAGCGACCCGCCGAAGGCGGAGTCAGCGCTCGAGGACATTGCCGATCTGTTTCGCATGATGCTGAACCAGAACGAAATGCTGGTGCCGCTCAAAAACGAGATTGACCTAGCGCAAAAGTATCTGGCCATTGAAAAGCTGCGTCTGGACAACCGTCTGACGGTCAATTGGGACATCGGTACGTTTCCGCGTAAGGCGGCCATGCCGGTGCTGACATTACAGCCGTTGCTGGAAAATGCCATCCGCCATGGGATTGAGCCCGTACCCACGGGCGGAACCATCAATGTGCGCCTGTGGGAACACGAAAATAGGATCTATATTAAGGTTATGAACCCGATTCCGCGCACGCGGGCAAAAAAGACGGATGGCAGCCAGGGCATGTCCTTGGAGGACATCCGTTTGCGTTTTCGCAACCATTACGGTGACGCGGCGCAGCTAGAATACGGCATGGAAGGGGATCACTTTATAGTAACGGCGGTGTTGCCGATTCGTGGAGATAAGCCGTGAGGGTACTAATCGTAGACGACGAAAAGCTGGCGCGCGACCGCCTGCGGGAGCTGCTGTCGGATATAGGGGGATACGACGTCATAGGTGAGGCGATGAATGGCAACGAGGCGGTCGAGAAAACCGCGGAGTTGAACCCTGACATACTGCTGATGGACATCCGTATGCCCGGCATGGATGGTCTGGAGGCAGCCATGCACTTAAGTGGAATGGACAGCCCGCCGAGCGTTATTTTCACGACTGCCTATGACCAACATGCGCTAGATGCCTTTGAGGTCAATGCCGTCGACTACCTGTTAAAACCCATCCGTAAGGACCGGCTGGCGAACGCCCTGGGCAAAGCCCGCAAGCTCACCACCAAACAGATACATGAGCTCAGTCAAGCGCGGCCAGAGTCCCCGGCACGTACCCATATCAGCGTACATCTGCGCGGTAATATACGCCTGGTGCCGGTGCCGGAGATCGTGTACTTCCTGGCCGACAGCAAATACGTTGCCGTGCGCACTGCTAGTGAAGAACACCTAATCGAGGACTCGCTGGTTAATCTGGAACGCGAGTTTGCGGAGCAGTTCCTGCGCATCCACCGCAACGCCCTAGTATCAACGGCATACATCAAGGGCATCGAGAAAAGCCCCTCGGGCACCTGGCAAATCACGCTCAAGGGTATCGACCGTCGTCTCGATGTCAGCCGCCGTCACGCCGCCGCCGTGCGCCGTTGGGCACGCAATCGGCCGAATCCCGCTTAGTACCAGCGATTACCTTCGTTAACCCACGCGCCTGTCCGCCAATGGGCGGGTGGTTTCGTTTTGCCGTCCGGCGATTTGACTTGGCTGCCGGCTTCCAACAGAGTTAATAATCTGCCAATCCCAGTGTGTCCATGGCGACGATACGTATCGCAACCCGTAAGAGTGAATTGGCCTTATGGCAAGCCAACTACGTGCGCGCCCGCCTGTTAGGCCTGCATGACAATCTGACGGTGGAGCTTGTGAAAATCACCACCCAGGGTGACCGGATACTCGATGCACCGCTCGCCCGCGTCGGTGGCAAGGGGCTCTTTATTAAGGAACTTGAGCATGTGCTGTTGAACGGCGAGGCCGATATAGCCGTGCATTCGTTAAAGGACATGACGGTGAGCCTGCCGCAAGGTTTGCATATCGCTGCGTTGTGCGAGCGTGAAGATGCGCGTGACGCCTTCGTATCAAACGACTATGCCGATTTGCGCAGCCTGCCAACAGGCGCCCGTGTTGGCACTTCTAGCCTGAGGCGACAGTGTCAATTGCGTGCCGCCTTTCCCGCGCTGGCAGTGAGCAACCTGCGTGGCAACGTCAATACGCGCCTGCGTAAGCTCGACGCCGGCGAGTTCGATGCCATCATACTCGCGAGCGCCGGCCTAAAGCGCCTGGGTCTGCGACAACGCATACGCGCCTATATCGAGCCAGAGGAAATGCTGCCCGCGGTAGGACAAGGGGTGGTATGCGTGGAATCCCGCAGCGACGATGCGCTCAATGACCTACTGGCGCCGTTGGACCATGTCGTCACGCACCACTGCGTGGCGGCAGAACGGGCGCTCAACGAGCGCCTGCAAGGCGGTTGCCAGGTGCCGATCGCGGCCTATGCGCAGATCAAGGGCACCAAGCTGCACCTGCGCGCCCTGGTTGGTTATCCTGACGGGCACGAGATTATCCGGGCAGAGGCTGAGGGGCCGGCCGAGCAGCCAGAGGTGCTCGGCATGCGCGTCGCCAGCGAGCTACTGTCCCGTGGCGCCAAGGAGATTCTCGATTACGTTTATGAACGCGGTGATCATGGGCAATGAGCAAAGCCTGGCACGTCTACGCGTGCTGGTGACGCGGCCGGCACATCAGGCAAACAAGCTGGATCGACTGATCGCAGCCGCAGGCGCTGAGGCCGTGTGTTTCCCGGTCATCGAGATCACCGGACCACGCGATGCTGCCACTTTGTACAAACTGATCGAGCAGCTCGATCGCTTCGACATGATCATATTTGTCAGTGCAAATGCGGTCGATCAGGCGATGCCCTTGATCAACGCGCGCCACCCGCGCCTGCCCGCGCACTTGCTGGTCGCGTGCGTAGGGCGCGCAAGCGCGCGAGCGCTAAAGCAGTTCGGCATCCACACACCGCTGTTGCCGTCGACTCGCTTCGACAGTGAAGGCTTGCTGCTTTTACCCGAGCTCCAAGATGTAAACGGCAAACGAATCCTTATCTTTCGCGGAGAAGGTGGCCGTGAGTTGCTCGCACAAACGCTACGCGCACGTGGCGCCGAGGTACAGTACGCAGAGTGTTACCGGCGAGCACGACCGCGAACAGATATCACGCCGCTGCTGCGCCGCTGGCAAGACGGTCTGATAGATCTTGTCACCATCACCAGCGTCGAGGCGTTGGACAACCTGGTCGCAATGGTCGGTGAATCAGGGCGGTCGTACTTGCTAAACACACCGCTCATCGTTGTTAGCAATCGCATTGCCGAAGCGTGCCGGCGCTACGGGTTTGTGCACCGAGGAAGCGAGCGACGAAGGCTTGGTAGAAGCCATCAAGGCGTGGCGCACCTTACAAAAGCCCGTATAATCGACCGTCCGGTAACGCCATACGGTTTTCAATGGAACCAGAACAATCCAAATCCACGCAACCAGACAAAGAACCAACGGTTGCAGCGAGCGCCGCTGACGTCGCCCAGCAGACATCGACTGAAGCCGCTGACACAAGCGCAGTCGAGACCGCAGCATCCGCCAAGGTTGCGCGTGCATCCGGTGGTAGAGCGATTGCCGTGTTCGCCTTGCTAGTGTCGGTGCTCGCGTTGGCAGCGGGCGGTTACGCCGGCTACCTCTATTATGAGCGGCAGCAACCATTCAACGCCGAGCTGGTAGCGACCATGAAGAGCGTGCAAGGGGATGCACGCCAACTGGAGGAGAAGCGGGCCGCGCTG
>QKEI01000236.1 GCA_003251795.1 Candidatus Muproteobacteria bacterium | reverse complement strand
GGCGTCATCCGCACATTCCCACCAAGTCCGGTCTCATGCTGGGTCTGGGTGAGCATATGGAGGAAGTGCGCGAAGTGATGCGTGACTTACGCGCGCACGACTGCGACATGCTTACCATTGGACAGTATCTTGCGCCGAGCAAGCATCACTTGTCGGTCGAGCGCTACGCGACACCGGCCGAGTTTGCCGAGCTCGGTCGCAGCGGCCGTGCAATGGGATTCGTCAATGTGGCGAGCGGCCCGCTGGTACGCTCGTCTTACCACGCTGACCAGCAGGCTGCCGGGGTCGTTTGACAAAAGTCGACGGGAGCCATAAGGCGACCCGTCGGGAGGGGGATGAGGCCATGCGACGTCTGTTCGTATCCTGTTTGTTGGGTCTTGTCGTCGTCGGTAGCGGAGCCGTTGCCGCCGACGCTAAGCCGGTGTTACTGAAGGTGCCCGTCGCTTTTCCTACCACGCTGCCCGGACTGGGTACGACGATGAAGTGGGTCGCCGATCGCGTCGAGCTGGTCAGCAACAGCAGCATCAAGATGAAGCTCTACGAGCCCGGTAAGCTCGTGGCGCCGTTCGAGACGCTCGACGCCGTGTCCACGGGAAAGGTCAATGCCGGTTACACCGCCGCTGGCTATTGGGCAGGCAAGATTCCGGCCGCACCCCTGTTCACTGCGATCCCGTTCGGCCCGGAGGCCGGCGAGTATCTCGCCTGGCTGTGGTATGGCAACGGCGGCAAGCTCTATCAGGAGATGTACGACCAGGCGGGCTACCATGTGCACGTGATCCCGTGCGGTATCATCGCCCCCGAGACTTCGGGCTGGTTCGCTAAGCCGATTAGCAGTGCCGCAGAGTTGAAGGGTCTAAAGATGCGGTTTTTCGGCCTCGGTGGTTTGGTGATGCAGAGGTTGGGAGCTTCCACCAACCTATTGCCGGCCGGGGAAATCTTCCCAGCGCTGGAGAAAGGGGCAATCGACGCCACCGAGTTTTCCATGCCCGCGATCGACGAACGACTGGGTTTCTACAAGATAGTCAAATACAACTACTACCCGGGTTGGCATCAGCAGGCCTCGGTGCTGGAGCTGTTAATAAACAAAGAGACCTGGAATGGCATGAGCCAAGGCCAGCAAATGACCCTTGACGTCCTGTGCAGGGCAGCCACCGCCGATTCCTTTGCCTATACCGAGGCGATCCAGTTCGACGTGATGAAACGCAACGTCGAGCAACATGGCGTGACGAACCTTTACTGGTCAGATGATATGTTGACGCTATTTCAGCAGACGTGGAACGAGGTCGCCCGAGAGGAGGCCGGCAAGGACGCCTTCTTCAAGAAGGTGTGGGACGATTTGTCGGCGTTTCGTGCGAAGTACGATATCTGGGAGGCCTACGCCTTCTTGCCGCGGGCGAGACCCAAGTAACGATCTTCATCATCTTTCCGCGACGCTCATGTGGCTGGCGTCGAGCGCCAGTCGTATACGTTTGCCTGTCAACTACTCACGAACCACCGGGCACACGGTAGCGGATCTGCTTGATGTCTGGGTTCATCCTGTTACCGTTTACGTAAAGCGCGGTGACGATGTTATAGACACCCGGTGCGAGCTTGTCCTTCAGGTCGATGGTAAACGTACTATCTTCTTGCTGACGACCAAGCCCAGTGAGCGTCACCCGACCACGGCCATCAATCACGAGATAACGGCACACGATAACGTCTTTCTTCCAGGTGGCGAAAGGACGCTGGCCAAGCGGCTCGCGAACGATCTCGAAGCTGCGTCCGGCCTTGTCGACACGTTCCACTTCGGCGGAGATGCTGACACCAGAATTCCGTCGATCGATCTTGGTGATAAAGGCCCGGCGCGGAATCGGATACGAATCGAATGAGCCGATGCCAAGAGGGTAAGCTGGGTCGCGGAAGACCTGTAGCACCGTCGCATCATCAGACCAACTTTTCAACAGATACGGTCCGTTGCTGACGAGCAGGTGGTGGTGTTGTTGATAGAATGCCTTGAGCGCATGCCACCGGCCCCGTGCTTCATCGACGCTCACCAGCGGATGCAGTGCCTGCGGGCGGTAACCGTCGCGCTCGAACTGCTCGACCAGCGACAGCAGCTGTTGCTGGAGTCGCTCATCGCGCACGAGGTCCAGCCACGGGATTTGCCGTTGCCTCGCTTCGGCTTGTGAAAACGCCGCCCAACCTCGAGTCACGGACTCTTCCATCAAAGCCATGACTTGCCAGGGCACACTGCTCCAGGGCGGCGCAATGGCGGCGGCCTGTTCTGTGTTAGTAGGCGCCGCATTGACATAAACTTCCACGATCAACTGGTCTCGCTCTAGGCTTAGATCACCGAACCTGATTGATTTCGATGTCTTATCGAGGCCAACGACTCGCAGGCCCACGAGGTGTTGCCGGATCAAAGTTGTAGCCCTGTCTATATAGGAATCATAGTGGGGCGATGCAACTGAGCTTGGCACGCCCCAGCGATACGCTACGACGTAGGGGTAAAGCACATCGGCCACGGACATGCGTGTGCCGTCGTGAAATGTAGATAGCAAAGCGCGGTAGGTTAGCTTCACGTCGGCCACCTTGCCGGCGCCCACTTCACGTAGCCCGCCACTACCCGCTTGTGGTATCAGGGCGTCGGCCGGCACATCAACGGTTGCGGCTGTCATAACCTGCTCAGCAGAGGCTGGCGCGGCAATCGGTGCCTCGACGATTGGTTGCGCGATGATCCACAGACCGCACACGGTATAAATCACCATCAGCGCGGTCATTGGATATTGGCTACGCTGCGTGGCCCGGCGATCTTGCAGCCTCCGCGCAGCCTTCACGTGGGCTAGATAGACGGCGATGATGTGTCCGCTGACGATAGCAAGCACCGCCGTATACCAGGCAAAGCGCGCCCCGACGATCGCGATATCGACTCGGTACCCGGCAGTTCCCAGCAAGTTCCAGCCGTAACCGAACGGGTCAGACAGCAACGGGATGATGTACTGCCCCTGGATCAGTAAATAGGTGAGATAGTGCGCCAGGTGATAGGCAATGGCGATTGGCACTAGGGTAAAGATAAAAATCGTAGCTGACTCCCACGTGGAGAGTCGCCAGCCGCTGGCAGCGGCGATCAGCCAGCAGACACCGCCATAAATCGTCACGAACAATAGCCAGAAGTACAGTAGACCGATGCTCTGAACAAGCATCGCCCGGGTGCCGGCGATATCCGGAAGCAGGCCATAGAGTGCCGTAGCGATCTGCGCCCATTGCCGTGTTGCCATGAAGCCATCGAACAGGATGGTTGAGAGCATGAGCAGCACGAAGGCGATCATCGATAACGATACCGCTTCGTTGCGCAACAGACCCACCGCGTAGGGTCGCAGATTCCACTGCCGGTCTGTTGTATTCGCCAGGCGCAGGCAGCGGCTGCAATTCACGCACTGACCGTCGTCATCGAGACAATCGAAGCCGCAGGTAGTGCACACCTCGGGACGCGTCACCTGGATCTCGGTTGGCGCAAACCGAGCCAGCACGCCAAAGACAAGCGAAAACGCTTCTCCTTGTCGGAGCCAGCGCTCGCGGCCGAATAGGAACATGCCGGTCCATGTGATCAGCGTGTAAACGACGAGCATCGCCGCAATATTGGTTGGAACGGCCGCGCCTGGGAACACCAATTCCAGCCAGGCGAGCATCAGCAACAACACCGTCGCCGGCCACACGCCGAGTGCCTCGGGGTAGGGAAGGCTACGGCTCAATTCACGCCCCGGGAGCACGCGACGGTACACGGCCTCCATCCAGGAAAAGGTCGTGCCCCAAGGGTTAATTAACGCCCACAAGTCTCCCACTAGGGCCGAAAGATAAGCGAGCCCTACCCACCAGATGATCCAGATAAACGTCGGAGCCAGGTTATAGAGTGCCCGCTGATCACCGTAGAACCCTGTTAGCACGACTAAGGTAAATAAGGCGACGCCGAGGAGACGCAGGGTGGAGATGACGGCCGCATGGGCCAGCAGGCGGCCCAACGCGTAGCGCAACAAGTTTATGCGCGGGTAACTCTGGCGCCAGGGTGTGTAGCGAACAAAGGCAGCGAAGACGACGAATGACAGAAGCACCGCCGCCGCTGCTCCAATCAGATAGAGTGTAAGTGGAACGGGCAAGTCATAGCGCTGGCCAAAGGCGTGCGCGTGGGCAGAAGCACTGCTGCCCATTACTATGCAAGCCAGTGCTAGGGAAACGCAACGATGTGCCTTGCACATGGGCATTTTCTGGCGCGAATACCGTTGCGAGCACATGTGTGAAAATCTCTCGCTCAAGGCGTCACCGCACCGGTGTTGATTTCACATCGCCCATGCGGTTCAGTAGCCAGCTCGCGTTGTAGGGCTCCGGAAACAGCGCTGGGTCGCCCAGCGCGAACCATATCAGGCGCCCGGTTTCATCACTGAAGCCGCCGAACGGATTCCAGGCCGCCACCGGCCTTTGTTTGATGCCGAGCCGTAACCAGCCGTTCCACGGTAAGTCTTTAAGCTTGACCGTGCGGAGAAAGATCGGCGAGTTCAACCCGGATTGCGAGTCATAGGCGACATTCTCGATGCCGGCCGTGTACTCAGAGTTGTAATACTCCCGCCTCAGCGTATAGCCCATGACCACCCGACGGCATTGACTGGTCAATGTGGTAAGCAACTGCCGCTGCAGATTGAGCCGCTCGGTGGCGTCGCGGTACTCGCCTGTGCGCAGCCGTTGGAAAGTTGACTCTGCGCTCTGTTTTACCGAGTCGCCAGATAGCAGCGGCGCAAGCAGCAGATAGGAATGAAACCAGCCTTGCTTCAACGCTGGTGGTCCCAGCCAGCCGTTCAAGTCAATGTTGGAGGGCGCGATGAGATTGCCCACATCGATCTGCTCGAGCGTTACATCCCACTCAGATGGGGGTTGGTGCCCGGCTCTTGGCAGCAACCGCTTCGCCAAATCGCCTTCAACCCTGAGCTTGACGCCCTTCAGCGACATCGATGCGACCTCCCCTGTGGAGTAGTGCTTATTAGCGGCTTCAGCAAGATCGAAGTAATGCAGGTAGTCGCCATGGAACGGGGTTATCGGATAAGGGTGGAAGAAAAACCGATGCTCCCGCTCTGTTGCTAGGGTGCGAGCGACAGTCTGAATTAGCGAGCAGCCGGATGCTTCGTCCACCAACAGTGGCGAGACCGGGTTCAGGGTGAGCACCACATACGTGCCCAGTGACTCCACATGGCTAATCGTTTTTGGCGGGGCATGCGCGAAGACCGTTTCATCGCCGACGTAAGCGTGGATCTTGGCCTGTTCGAGCAACCGCCCTGCAGAGGCCGGGTCGATCGACTCTATGCGAATTTCTTGCGGATAATAGGAAGGATAAATTGGTATCTCGTGCCCACTATAGGTCGCGGTAAAGACCGCTAATGTGCCAAGCAAGCCGAGCCCCACAAAGAATTTCTTCATCGAAGAACTCCGGGGTAAATCGACCAATCATACATGACTGTGAACCGGTGTTCCGTGACTCACTTCTGCCCGAGTCTCATAGGAGCCCGGGCCTTTCTCGCCATCTGCGTGAGGCTAGTCAGTGCGCCCACGAGCCCGCGCGGAAAGACAAAGACCACAAACATAAGCAATAGACCCATTATCATGTTGTGCCCGACTGCCCAACGCGCGGCGATCGCATCTAAGCCTATGAACACGAATGCGCCCAGCATAGGTCCGACGAAGTCTCGCGTGCCTCCGAGCACGGTCGCGAGTACGAGCTTGGCGGAGAACAACCAATCGAGCTGTTGGGGCGTGATTTGCCGGTCTAGCTGTCCATAGAGCGCCCCAGCCAGGCCCAAGAAAACGCCCGAAATGATGAACGCGTACCAGCGGTACCGTCGTACCGGGATACCGATGTAGGCGGCCCTTGTGTGATTGTCGCGAATTGCCCGCAGTGTTTTGCCAAAGGGCGAGTGATTTATTCTCCATAACAGAAACACGGAAACGCAAAACACTAGAACGATCACATAGTAAAAGACTGGGATAAATTCGCCGGGCCCAAATTCGATTCCCAGGATCGTCAAGCGGGGAATATACATGCTCCCGCCGCCAAGTAAGTATAGCGACCATCCCAACGGCCCAAACAGCCGAAAGATGGCGCCATCGATAAAAAGCGAATGAAGAATCTGGGAAAAGGCAAGGGTCAAAATGGCGAAATGAATCTTTGTAGCGCGCACGCAGAAAAAACCGATGACGGCTGCTAGCAACGTGGACGTAAGTACACCGGCGAGAAGATAGACTTCGAACGAGCTGACGTGAGCAAACCGGTAAAGGAATGCGCCGGCGTAAGCACCCGCACCGAAATAGGCAGCGTGTCCTAGCGACAGCAGGCCGGTAGTTCCAAAAACGAGATTCAATCCCAAGCAAGCGATGGAAAGTATCAGTGCATAGGACCAAATAATGAGCAGATACGGTGACAACGCAGCCGGCGCAACTAGGACCCAGGCCCCTGCCGCAACGAGAACCACGACTCGTGCTGCTAGGGCACGTGTGTCATGCACGGCCTTGGCCTAGACCCTGTAGCTGCTGCATGGTTAACCGCGCAGCGCCTTCATCACCTCTTCGTTCTTGAGCGCTTCTTTCGGGTCGCCATGAAAAATGATTTCGCCGCGGTCGATCGCATACAGGCGATCGGCGATACGCGAAGCGTTGGCCAGATTGGATTCAGCCATCAGGATGGAAATGCCCATTTCTTTGATCTTGATGACGGCATCTATGAAACGCGTCACCACCGCCGGAGCGAGCCCTTCAAATGCCTCGTCCAATAACAGCAACGATGGCGAAAGTGTCATCGCCCGGGCGATTGCCACCATCTTCTTTTGCCCCCCACTCAAATGCAATCCTTCGCGGTGCGTGAGCGCGCGTACCTCTGGGAACACAGAGAAGGCCCGTTCTTGCGCGTCGCCACCGGTGAAGGCGGCTTCTTTTACCCGCCCCGGAGCGTTTGCCAGCCAACGGCTGATCATGAGATTCTCTTCCACGGTAAGCTCGGGAAAGAGCCCGCAGTTCTCGGGAGCATAGCCCATGCCGCGTCGGGCCCGTATGTGCGCAGGCAGGGCGGTAATGTTCTCTCCATGAAACACGATCTGCCCGGACTTGAGTGGCAGTAGGCCCATGATGCTGTCGATGGTCGTGGTCTTGCCTGCGCCGTTTCTTCCCACTAGACACACGACCTCCTGCTCTTCCACGCCCAAAGTCAATCCATGCAGAATGTGCGCTGGGCCTCTAAAGGTATTGATCTGTGTTACTTCAAGCATGAAACAATCACCTCGCGAGCGTGTTCAAGTAGGTGTCGGCGCACCGAGCAACATCGCCGCCACTTCGCTGTTTTGTCTGATCTCGTCCGGCGACCCGTCCGCCAAAATCGATCCGTCTTGCATCACCACGATGCGATCGGAATATTTGAAGACCACGTCCATATCGTGTTCGATGATAACGGCGGTGATCTTTCCGGCTCGCACCACCGAGGATACGGTATCCATAATCTGTGCCTTGTCGCGTGTGCTGACCCCGCTCGTGGGTTCATCGAGGAACAGCAGCTTCGGGCGCAACGCATGTGCGACCGCTACATCCAGGAGCTTGCGCTCTCCTTGTGCCAGCCCCCCGGCCAACACGTCGCGCTTGCTCGCCAGGCCGAACTCGCGCAACACTTCCAGTGCTTCCTGCGTGACCTCACTGTCTTTCTCCGCCAGC
>QKEI01000244.1 GCA_003251795.1 Candidatus Muproteobacteria bacterium | reverse complement strand
CAACACTGAGCTGAGAAGCAGGACAGGGACGATCGCCGCCATCATTACCATGATGTCGGCACCCGGAAAACAAAGCAACCGTGACCAGATTAGGCCGAACGTCAGGCTTGAGGGTGCGAAATCCTAACGGGTTCGGCGACCTGGTGGCTCACAGCACGTGGGCAAACCAGGTGCCGATGGCGACGAGCAGCAGCGAAAGCGTGAAGGCGGTCGAGACCAGTAACAACACGGCGAATACCGGGTTGGCGAGAATCAGCGCTTCGCCCAGCACTGAGGCGATCTCCTGCGCCTCGCCGCCTAACGATTTCAGTTCCAGCAGCACCTTCCCGTTCCGCCAGAGCTCCGATAACTTCGCCGCGTTGTTCGCTGGCTCAGACGACGTCGACGTCTTCAACCTGCTGCCGAGCTCCGCCGTCTTACCCCTGATGCTTTCAATGCGCTCGTGCAATCGCTGCGGCAAACCGATAGTTCTTCGCAGGGTGCCATAGAGCTTACCGAGCACCAGCGGCGGCAGCGCGAACACCAGTAAGACCCAAAAGGCGCTTACCAACGTCAGCTCAAAGCTATGCGCGACGTAATATGTGAGCCATACGGCCGAGACGATGCCGATAAAGAATAGGAGCTGGACCTTCTTGACGCTGCGCGACGCGACCGCTTCGGCGGTGCGAGCGATAGCAAGCGCCTTCTCTACCGCCGTGTCGAGTGCTATTGGATCAAACTTTGATTGGGACGCCTCGATTGCCATATTCGCCACCTAACTTCGCGGGAGGAAGGAGTGCCTCCCGTTCGTGTCATACCCAGATAAGTATAGGTCGCCGATTTGCGTTGAGCAGCCCGGCTCCTAACTTGCGCTATGGCGCCTCGTGGAAAGCCATATCGGCGCAATTTCTCAGGTGGAAGAGGGCTAGTCGCGGAAGATGCCGCAATGCTAACGCTACAAATAGCCGAGCTAACGTTAGGAAGTGTGAAAGCTACCTGGCTGAACGCTCCCCTCTCATGAGGGGAGCGTCATCAGTGAACTACTTGGCTATCTCTTTTAGTACTTTCTCCAGACTATCCTTTGCATCTCCAAAGAACATTCTTGTGTTTTCTTTGAAGAACAACGGATTCTGCACCCCTGCATAGCCAGATGCCATGCTACGTTTCATTACAATCGTGGTCTTACCTTTCCAGCATTCCAGCACCGGCATGCCGGCGATGGGACTGTGCGGGTCATCTTGTGCAGACGGATTGACGATATCGTTGGCGCCCAGGACGATAGATACGTCAACGTCAGGAAAATCCTCATTGATCTCATCCATCTCGAACACGATGTCATAGGGCACACGAGCCTCTGCCAGCAGTACGTTCATATGGCCAGGCATTCGGCCCGCTACCGGGTGAATTCCAAAGCGGACATTGACGCTCTTTGAACGTAGCGCGTCGGTAAGTTCACGAACCGCGTGTTGAGCCTGTGCCACTGCCATGCCATAGCCGGGGATAATCATTACTTCTTTGGCGGCTAGCAACAATTGAGCAACTTCTTCGTACTCGATGGGAAATACTTCACCTTCGTCGCTTGTAGTGCCGGCAGTACCAGCGGATTCAGTACCAAAACCGCCCGCTATTACCGAAAGGAAATGCCTGTTCATGGCGCGACACATAATGTAGCTCAGGATTGCGCCACTACTACCCACCAGGGCACCGGTAACAATTAGCAGGTCATTGGACAACATAAATCCGGTGGCTGCTGCGGCCCAGCCTGAATAGCTGTTTAACATGGAGATAACAACAGGCATATCCGCGCCGCCAATTGCCATCACCATGTGGACACCAAAAGCCAGCGCAATAGCAGTCATGATCAGCAACGGGATCAGACCGCCACCGGTTTCGGCCTGATTCACGAATTCAAAACAAAGCCAGATTGAAGCAATGAGTAAACCGAGGTTCAGCCAATGGCGTGCCGGCAGCAAGACTGGCTTACCGGAAATCTTGGCGCTCAGTTTGCCAAAAGCGATGACCGAACCGGAAAAAGTGATGGCGCCGATCAATACCCCGACGTACGTTTCTATGTCATGAATAAACTTTTCGCTATCAGTAAAGTGCAGTGCCGCATTCGGGTCCATGAAATTCACAAAACCAACGAGCACTGCGGCAACACCGACCAGGCTGTGCAAAATTGCCACCAATTCCGGCATCTGGGTCATCTGCACCTTCAGCGCAAGGATGAAACCGATCGTGCCACCGATGAGCATGCAGACAATAATGATCCCGATGACGTTGACCTGCGGTCCTAACACGGTCGCCACGACCGCGATGGCCATGCCAGTGATGCCGTAGGCATTGCCACGGCGTGATGTCTCTGGATGGCTTAATCCGCCCAAGGCCAGGATGAACAGGATGATAGCGCCGATATATGCAGCTGTTACTAATCCTTGTGGCATGGCTATCTCTCCTACTTCCTGAACATTTGCAGCATGCGCTGAGTAACTGCAAAACCGCCAAAGATATTGATGCTGGTAATGAGTATCCCGAAAGCAGCGATACCCGCAAGCAATGCGTTTGCTGACGAGACTTGTATGAGTGCGCCGATTACGATAATGCTGCTGATCGCATTAGTGACACTCATCAAGGGAGTATGCAGAGCAGGAGTTACATTCCAGATCACCATGTAGCCGACAAAGCAGGCCAATACAAATACCGTGAAGTGCTGCATAAATGAAGGTGGTGCACTCATACCGATGCCATAGAAAAGCAATCCCCCGATCAAGACCGTCAGGGCAGCTCTCATAGCTGGTGTAATCAGTGGCGCCTTCTTCTCTTCGGGCTCCGCCTTTGGTTTTTCGGCAGGTTTGGGCGGTGCTGCAGAGATCTTTGGCGGCGGAGGCGGCCAGGTGATTTCTCCTTCTTTGATGACGGTTGTTCCCCGAATGACCTCATCTTCCATATTAACTACGAGCTCGCCATTCTTTTCCGGGCACAGGTCGGTTAGCAGGTGCCATAGATTGCTTGCATAGAGTTGGCTAGCCTGGGCTGCCATTCGGCTGGGCATATCGGTATAACCGATAATGGTGACGCCGTACTTCTCAACGACCTTGCCCGGTTTGGTCAGCGCACAATTACCACCTTGTTCGGCGGCGAGATCGACAATCACACTCCCATCTCGCATGGTCTCGACCATGGCTTCCGTTATCAATTTAGGGGCGGGTTTACCCGGAATCAGAGCCGTGGTGATGATGATATCGACCTCCATAGCCTGGCGAGCGAAAAGATCCATTTCTGCCTTGATAAACTCATCACTCATCACCTTCGCATAACCGCCTACACCTGAACCTTCTTCCTTAAAGTCGAGCTCGAGAAATTCGGCATTCATGCTTTCAATTTGCTCTTTCACTTCAGGCCGTGTATCAAAAGCCCTGACAATGGCACCTAGTCCTTTTGCTGTGCCGATAGCTGCCAGTCCTGCGACGCCCGCACCGATCACCATGACTTTGGCAGGAGGCACCTTACCGGCTGCGGTGATCTGACCTGTGAAGAAACGGCCAAAATGCTCAGATGCCTCGATCACAGCACGATAGCCAGCAATATTGGCCATGGAACTCAAGGCATCGAGTTTCTGCGCGCGGGATATTCGAGGTACGCTGTCCATTGCCAGCACAGTGACTTTCTTAGCAGCCAGACGCTGCATCAGCTCCTTGTTCTGCGCCGGCCATATAAAACTGACCAAGGTTTTACCTTGTTGCAGTAATTCGACTTCATCGATGCCGAGCTCCGGATGCTTCTCAGGACCCCGTACCTTGAGAATCAGATTAGATGACTCCCATAGTGATTTGGCGTCATCGATAATCTCGACACCGGCTTCTCGGTAGGCATCGTCTAAGAAATTGGCTTTTTCACCCGCACCGGATTCCACTGCAACTGAGAACCCCAGTTTTCGCAGTCTTTCCGCGACTTCCGGTGTTGTTGCAACACGCTTTTCACCCGGGTGAATTTCTTTGGGGACTCCGATTTTCATCGTCATTTACTCCGTTGCATTGAGACTGCTGGATATTTCCCTGCTTTGAGCAAACTGCACTACATGAACATCTGTCTCGATGGTGTTCTGGCGCCCATGTCTAAGAAGGATAGTTCGTTCAATACTTCACCGCCGGCGTCCGTATAGTATTTGGTCGCTGTAGTTGACCGCGGCCCCCCAGCGCCGGATTCGACAGCCACTTCCTAGTCGAACTCAAGAAGCTGATTAACGACGAGAGTCGATACCGGCGGATTTTTCGATAAGGATCTCGAACCCCTTGGCACGGAGCTTGTTGACGGTTTCCGGTGTGGCGGTGACGCGGGTCTCGCCTGACCGAGTGTCCTTGGGGATACCGATGCTCATTCTTATGGCTTGCTATTTGTATTGTTATTTCAACGCAAAATGCTACCCCAGACAACCCGCCCAAGTTTTGATCTGAAACAAACTCGAGGGCTATCGATGATACTTACGACTTTCTTCATGCACCGCATCGACCACGACAGCGACATGGTCCGGGTCTACATCTGGGGCAATGCCGTGCCCGAGATTGAACACATGGCCGCTACCCCGGCCGTAGCTCACCAGCACGGCCGCGACCTCCTCGCGCACGCGTTGCGCTGGGGCATAGAGCACGGTCGGATCCATGTTGCCCTGTAGCGCCACGTGTTCCCCGACACGGCGGCGCGCTTCGGCCAGATCGACGGTCCAATCAACGCCGATCGCGTCGCAGCCGCTCCCTGCCAGCGCTTCCAACGACGCCCCAGCATTCCTGCTGAAAAGAATTACCGGTACGCGACGACCCTCGGCCTCGCGTTGCAGGCCGGCGACGATGCGTGCCATGGGATCCACGGAGAAGCGTACATAATCGCGCGGAGTCAGTACCCCGCCCCACGTGTCGAAAATCATCAGCGCTTGCGCCCCCGCCGAGATTTGGGCGTTTAGATAGTCGGTGATCGCCTCGCCGAGCGTCATCAGCAGCTTCTGCAACACCGCGGGCTCACGGTACATGAGCGCCTTCACGCGCGCGAAATCTCGCGTCGACCCGCCCTCGACCATATAGGTCGCGAGCGTCCATGGACTGCCAGCGAACCCGATCAGCGGTATGCGACCGGCGAGCTCACGGCGTGCCAGGCGAATAGTATCCATAACATAGCGCAGCTCGTTTTCCGGATCGGGTACGCGCAGCGCAGCTATATCGGCTTCGCCGTGTAGCGGGCGCTCGAAGCGCGGCCCTTCGCCTTCGGCGAAATAAAGACCCAAGCCCATGGCAGCCGGAATAGTAAGTATGTCGGAAAAAACAATCGCCGCATCAAGATCAAAGCGGCGTACTGGCTGCAACGTAACCTCACAGGCGAGCTCGGGGGTCGTGCAGAGCGCAAGAAAATTGCCCGCACGCTCACGGGTTGCGCGATACTCTGGCAAGTAGCGTCCGGCCTGGCGCATGATCCACACCGGTGTGACATCGACGGGCTTTCGCAACAAGGCCCGCAGCAGACGATCGTTCTTCAGCTCGGGCATCTTAGTGTGAGAGTGGAGGCGGCTAAACACCCAGGTAGTCGACGATACCTTGTGCCGCCTCGCGACCCTCAAACACTGCGGTCACCACCAGATCGGCGCCGCGCACCATGTCGCCACCGCAGAACACCTTGGTATTGCTGGTCTGGAACTTGAACTGGCCGCTGGGCCGGACCAAGCCGCTATCGTCGACCTCGATGCCGAATTCGGAAAACCACGGCGCCGGACTCGGACGGAAACCGAAAGCGATGATCACGCTGTCCGCGGCGACGATCGCCTCGCTGCCCGCCACGGGTTCCGGCATCCGGCGACCGCGCGCATCCGGCGCCCCTAACTGCGTGGTCACCACCCTCACACCCTCGGCACGATCACCGCCAGTGATCTCCAATGGTTGCCGATTCCACAGGAAGCGCACACCCTCCTCCTTGGCATTGGCGACCTCGCGCCGTGAACCCGGCATGTTGGCCTCGTCGCGCCGGTAGACGCAGGTGACGCTGGCGGCCCCTTGGCGTACCGCTGTGCGCACGCAGTCCATGGCCGTATCGCCCCCGCCCAGTACCGCTACCCGCCGGCCCTGAAGGTCCACGTAATCCTCTGGGTTCTGCTCGAGCCCCATGACGCGCTTACCGTTGGCAATGAGATAGGGCAACGCCTCGTAGACGCCAGGCAGGTCCTCCCCGGGAAAACCGCCTTTCATATAGGTGTAGGCGCCGAGCCCGAGAAACACGGCATCGTATTCATCGAGCAAACGCGCGAACGGGATGTCGCGGCCAATGTCCGTATTGAGCACGAACTCCACACCCATCTCCTCCATCAGCGCACGCCGGGTCTTTACGATCTCCTTCTCCAGCTTGAACGGCGGAATACCGAAGGTCAGTAGTCCGCCGATCTCCGGATAGCGATCGAACACAATGGGCTTTACGCCGTTGCGTACCAGCACGTCGGCGCAACCCAGGCCCGCAGGACCGGCGCCGACCACGGCTACACGCTTGCCCGTCTGCTTGACGTCGGAGATGTCCGGGCGCCAGCCCGCCTTCAGCGCCTCGTCGGTAATGTACTTCTCGATGGCACCGATGGTGACGGCGCCGAAGCCATCGTTCAGCGTGCACGCGCCTTCGCATAGACGGTCTTGTGGGCATATGCGGCCGCAGATCTCCGGCAGCGAGTTGGTGCGGTGAGATAGCTCAGCCGCTTCGAATAGATTGCCCTCGGCGATCAGTTTCAGCCAGTTCGGTATGTAATTGTGTACCGGGCACTTCCATTCGCAGTAGGGATTGCCGCAATGTATACAGCGGGCCGCTTGTGCCGCGGCACCCGGGGCATCGTATTGACCGTAAATCTCCTTCCAGCTCCAGACGCGCGTCTCCGTCGGCAGCTTGTCCGGATCTTGGCGCGGTAACTCGATGAACTGTAGGAGATTGATCGTAGCCATGATTGATTCGTAACAACTGACATGCGGGCTGTAATCCGTATGTCACACATTTGCCGTGCGCGCGCTGTCCACAGGTCTGCTCATCCGTTACCCCGAAAGCGCCAGCGCCTATGCCGCGGCACGCAGCGTATCGAGTAGGGTGTTGAGGTCCGAGGCGACCGGTTTGATTAGCCAGAACTTACCGACGAAGTCGTAGAAATCATCGAGAATCGACTGTCCCCAAGCGCTGCCGGTCTCCGCCACAAACTCACCGATCATGCGCAGCAAGTAATTGCGATGAGCCTCCATGCTCTCAGTCGTGATGCGGTGGATTTCGACCAGCTCGTGGTTGTAGCGGTCGACGAAGGTGTTGTTCAGATCGAGTACGAAGGCGACACCGCCGGTCATGCCCGCTGCAAAGTTCAAACCCGTGCGGCCGAGCACTGCGGCGGCGCCGCCGGTCATGTACTCGCAACCGTGATCACCGACGCCCTCTACTACGGCGTAGGCACCGGAGTTGCGCACGGCGAAGCGCTCGCCGGCGATCCCCGAAGCAAACAGTTTGCCGCCCGTGGCCCCGTATAGGCAGGTGTTGCCGATGATCGCGGCTTCATTGCTGCGGAACTGGGAGTCGCGCGGCGGATAGATAACGATCTTGCCACCGGCCATGCCCTTGCCGACATAGTCGTTGGCATCCCCCTCCAAAACAATATGCAGACCGCCGGCGTTCCACGCGCCGAGACTCTGTCCCGCCGTGCCCTGCAGGCGCAAGGTGATCGGCGCATCCGCCATGCCGTGATCGCCGTGGCGCCGCGCGATCTCGCCCGACAGTCGCGCACCCAGGGCACGGTCGACGTTGCGTACGCGATAACTGAACTCGCCGCCGAGCTTGCGTTCGATCGCGTCGCGTGCGTCCCGAACCATTTGTTCCGCCACCTCGCCTTTGTCAAACGGCTCGTTGCGCGCGACCTGGCAGTATTGCGGCTTCTCGCGCGCTACGCCAGCGTCGGACAGGATCGGCCGTAAGTCGAGACGCCGCTGCTTTTCGGTCTCGCCGGCACGTGTTGTCAACAAATCGGTTCGGCCGATAAGGTCCTCAAGACGGCGCGCGCCAAGTTGCGCCAGCCATTCCCGTACCTCCTGCGCCACGAAATGGAAGTAATTCATGATGAGCTCGACTTCGCCCTTGAAATGGCGCAGACGCAGCACATTGTTTTGCGTGGCGACGCCAGTGGCGCAGTTGTTCAGGTGGCAGATACGCAGGTACTTGCAGCCCATGGCGATCATGGGCGCGGTACCGAAGCCGAAGCTCTCGGCGCCGAGAATGGCGGCCTTGATCACATCGAGACCGGTCTTCATGCCGCCATCGGCCTGCACACGCACCTTGCTGCGCAGGTCGTTGGCGCGCAGTATCTGGTGCGTCTCCGTGAGCCCGAGCTCCCAGGGCGTGCCGGCATACTTTACCGAGGTCAACGGGCTGGCGCCGGTGCCGCCGTCGTAACCGGCGATGGTGATCAGATCAGCATAGGCTTTGGCGCAGCCAGCGGCGATGGTGCCGACCCCCGGTCCGGAAACCAGCTTCACAGACACCAGCGCCTTCGGGTTCACCTGTTTCAGGTCGAAGATCAGCTGTGCCAAATCTTCGATCGAATAGATATCGTGATGCGGCGCCGGCGAGATCAAGGCGACGCCGGGGCGTGCGTAGCGCAAGCGCGCGATCATCTCGTTTACCTTGTGACCAGGCAGCTGGCCGCCCTCGCCGGGCTTGGCGCCTTGCGCGATCTTGATCTGCAACACCTCGGCGCTGACGAGATAGGCCGGCGTCACCCCGAAACGCCCGGATGCCACCTGTTTGATCTTGGAGGTGCGCTCGGTGCCGTAGCGCTTCGGATCCTCACCGCCCTCGCCGGAGTTGGAGCGCGCGCCCATGCGATTCATCGCTTCCGCAAGCGTCTCATGGGCCTCCGGTGACAACGCGCCGAGCGACATGCCAGCGGAATCGAAGCGCGGCAGGATCGATTCGATCGGTTCCACCTGTTCGATCGGGATGGGTTGGGTATCGGCGCGCAAGCCGAACAGGTCGCGAATCACCATCGGTGCGCGCCCGTTGACCAGGTTGGCGAATTCCTTGTACTTGGCGTACTCGCCCGACTGCACGGCCGCGTGCAATGCCGCGACTACGTCCGGATTGAACGCGTGGTACTCGCCGCCGTGCACGAACTTGAGATACCCGCCCTGGTCGATGGCTTTGCGCGGGTTCCAGGCCGCCTGCGCGAGACGCACCTGATCCTCATGCAAGTCCCGGAAGCTGGTGCCCTGCACGCGGCACGGGGTTCCGGCAAAGCAAAGGTCAACGACCTCGCGGCTCAGCCCCACGGCCTCGAACAGCTGCGCGCCGCGGTAGCTGTCGACGGTCGAGATCCCCATCTTCGAGATAATCTTGTAGAGGCCCTTGTTGATGCCCTTGCGATAGCTGTGCGCCACGCGCACGGCGTCGCGTGCGCCGATCTCGCCGGTAGCGATCATGCCGCGCAATGAATCATAAGCAAGGTAAGGGAAGACCGCCGTGGCACCGTAGCCGATGAGCACGGCGAAATGATGCGGGTCACGCGCGGTGCCCGTCTCGAGCACGATGTTGGCATCGCAACGCAAGCCTTCCTCGATCAGGCGATGGTGCAACGCGCCAGTGGCGAGCAATGCATGGATCGGCACCTTGTCCTCGGCAATCTCCCTGTCAGAGAGCACGATCATGGTCTTGCCTTGGCGCACCGACGCTACCGCCTGGTCGCAAACGTCGACGATGGCCGCGCGCAGGTCACCGTCACGCGGGTAGCTCAGATTGATCACGGTATGCGCGTAGTTCGGGTCGTTATCGGCCAGCAGTCGGTTGAACTTGCTAACCGACAGCACCGGCGAATCGGCTACCAGGCGCGCGGCATCCTCGGGGGTTTCCTGGAACACGTTGTGCTCGCGACCAAAACAGGTCTCGAGCGACATCACGATCTGCTCGCGCAGTGGATCGATCGGCGGGTTCGTGACCTGGGCGAACTGTTGGCGGAAGTAATCGAACAGCGAGCGCGGCAGCCTGGAAAAAACCGATAACGGCGTATCATCACCCATTGATCCTACGGCTTCCTGACCTGCCTCGGCCAACACGCGTAGAATCTGATCACGCTCCTCGAAGGTAATATTGAAGAGCTTCTGGTACACCGCGAGCTCTTTCGGCTCCATTGCCACACTCGCCGACTCTTCCTCCATCAGGGTCGCTTCCAGGCGTCGAGCGTGCGCGCGCAACCAGCGTTTGTAGGGATGTCGCACCTTTAACAGTTGGTTGATATCCTTGGCCAACAGCAGCTTTCCGGTTGCCGTGTCGGCGGCGATCATCTCCCCCGGACGCAAGCGTCCTTTGGCGACGATCTCCTGCGGCGCGTAGTCATACGTGCCGACCTCGGTCGCGAGCGTGATCACGCAACCGCTGTAATCGCCTGCTTCGGCGGCAGCGGCACCGTCACGGTGGGTAATCACATAGCGTGCCGGCCGTAGCCCGTTGCGGTCGAGCACGCAAGCAGCGTAGCGGCCGTCCGTGAGCACGATACCGGCGGGCCCGTCCCACGGCTCCATGTGCATGGAGCTGTATTCGTAGAACGCGCGCAGATCCGGATCGAGATCGACATTCTGCCACGCCGGCGGAATCAACATGCGCATGGCGCGGAAGATGTCCATGCCACCGGCCAGCAATGCCTCCAGCATGTTGTCCAGGCTCGAGGAGTCGGAGCCGGTCATGGATGTCAACGGGTAGGCGTCCTCGAAATCGGGGATCAGCGGCGTGCGGAACTTGGGGGCGCGCGCCAGCGCCCACAGGCGATTGCCCTGGATGGTGTTGATCTCGCCGTTGTGCGCGAGATAACGAAAGGGATGCGCCAGACGCCACTGCGGCCAGGTATTGGTGGAAAAGCGCTGGTGAAACAGGCACAGCGTGGATTCCATGCGCTCATCATTGAGATCACGATAGAACACCGGCAGGTTGGCCGGCATGACGAGCCCCTTGTAAGAGATCACTCTGCTCGAGAGACTCGGCACGTAGAAACGCTCGTCTTCAGGCTCAAGCGCCTTCTCGCATCGGCGTCGGGCGACATAGAGGCGGCGCTCAAAGGCGGCTTCATCCATGTCTGCGCGGGCATTGACGAATAGCTGACGGATAGCGGGCAAGGTCTTGAGTGCCTCGGCCCCGCAGGCATCGGGGTTGGTTGGCACGTCGCGCCAGCCGCAGACCTCGAGACCTTCGGCTTTGAGTTCCTGCTCCAGGCGCTCGCGTGCGCGTTTGGCGCGCGTAGCATCACGATCGAGAAACACCATACCGACGGCGTAGAGATCCTTTAGCTTGAGCCGCTGTTCGCGCGCCACCTCGCGCAGGAAACCGTCCGGCTTCTTCAGTAGCAGCCCGCAGCCATCACCGGTCTTGCCGTCAGCGGCGATGGCGCCGCGGTGTGTGAGGCGTGCGAGCGAGCCAATGGCGGTCTGCACCAACCAGTGGCTGGTACTGCCGTCCATGTGTGCCATGAGTCCGAAACTTTTCGAACTCAGGGCGATAAAGCCCGCTTGTCAGATTCGGTGGAAAGGGCATAGATAACAACCAGTTGGCCTAGAATTGGCCAAAATATGGGCAGAACCCGAAGGAGTATACAGACCGCCCTGTAGGCGTTCAAATGAATATCGGTGTGGAAAAGGGCGTTGCCGGCTAGACCGGCGGCTCGCCGCCCCACGTGAGCTCGGCTGGATCAAACAGCCGCGCGTGCTCGTGGATGGCGTAACGGTCGGTCATGCCGGCAATGTAATCGGCTATTACCCGCGCCCTGAGGGCAGGGTCGGTCGCAAGCTTCTCCTGGTATTGAGTCGGCAACAGGCGCGTATCTTCGATAAAGGCGCTATACAACTGTTTGATGATGCGTGCGGCCTTTCGACTCATGCGTCGCACCCGATAATGGTCATAGAGATTTTCTCTGAGGAATTGCTTAAGCGTCTGTGCCTGCCCGGCGATTTCTTCCGTGTTCGCCAGTAACGGCTGCTTCGCGCCACGTACATCATCGATGGTCTTGATCTTCAGCGTAGTCAAGCGTTCGCTACTATGCTCGATCAGATCTACCACCACGCGGTTGATCATGTGGCGAATGGTTTCGTGCACGCGGCGGCGCAGCGGCAGCTGTGGGTAGCGCTTGCCGAGCGCATCATATTCGCTGGCAAATAGCTCTACATCCATGAGCTGCTCGATGTCGAGCAAACCGTAGCGCAAACCATCGTCGACGTCATGGTTATTGTAGGCGATCTCGTCAGCGACGTTGGCCAGCTGCGCCTCCAGGCTCGGTTGTTTGTTGTGCAAAAAACGTTCACCCAGCTCACCGAGCTTCTTGGCATTCTCGCGTGAGCAGTGTTTCAGTATGCCCTCGCGCGTTTCGAAAGTGAGATTGAGACCCGGAAATTCCGCGTAGCGTTCCTCCAGCACATCGACCACGCGCAACGACTGCAAGTTGTGTTCGAAGCCACCGTGTTCGCGCATGCACTCGTTCAGTGCATGTTGCCCCGAATGGCCGAAGGGCGTGTGGCCCAGGTCGTGCGCCAACGCGATCGCTTCGGTGAGATCCTCGTTGAGTCGCAGCGCGCGGGCCACCGAACGACCGAGTTGCGCCACCTCCAGCGAGTGCGTCAGGCGAGTACGGAACAGGTCACCCTCGTGATTGACAAATACCTGCGTCTTGTATTCCAGACGTCGAAAAGCAGCGCAGTGGATGATGCGATCACGATCGCGCTGATATTCCCCACGATACAATGGTGGCGGCTCTACATGGGTCCGGCCGCGAGAATTGACCTCGTTGGCGGCGTAGGGCGCCAACATCGCCGTCACGGCTGCGCGCGACATTGGTTCAGCGTTTCCGTAAGTAACGCGGGGTCAAATTCATCGGTCAACAACGCCCGACCGATGCCCTTCAGCAACACCAGCCTCAGGCGTCCCCCCTGTACCTTTTTGTCGACCGACATGAGTTCGAGTAAACGTTCCGGTTCGATCGCCGCCGGCGCCCGCACTGGCAGTTGGGCACGGCTCAATAGGGTTTCGATACGCTTGACATCGGTTCCTGGCAACCAGCCGAGCCGATGGGAAAGATCGGCAGCCAGTATGATGCCCGCGGACACCGCTTCGCCGTGCAACCACGTGCCATAACCCAGCCCCGCCTCGATGGCGTGGGCAAACGTATGTCCCAGGTTGAGCAACGCACGTATGCCGGCCTCGCGCTCGTCGGCACTAACGATGGCTGCCTTAATTTCACACGAGCGCTGGATGGCAAAGGTGAGCGCCTGAGTGTCACGGCTGAGAAGCTTGTCAATACTATCCTCGAGCCACGCGAAAAACGCGTGATCCTGTAGTGCCCCGTACTTAATCACCTCCGCCAGTCCTGCCGATAGCTCTCGGTCGGGCAGCGTCTTCAGAGTATCGGTATCGATGATGACACAGCGTGGTTGGTAAAAGGCGCCGATCATATTCTTGCCCAATCGATGGTTGACCCCAGTCTTGCCACCGACGGATGAGTCGACCTGGGCCAGCAGCGTCGTCGGCAACTGGATAAACGGCACACCACGTTGATAACAAGCGGCGGTGAAACCCGTGATATCGCCGATCACGCCACCGCCGAGCGCAAACAACGTCGTCTGCCGATCGAGACCCTCGCTCAGCAACGCGGTGACGACGGTTTCCAACACCTCAAGCGTTTTGTATTGCTCACCGTCTGGCAACACGATCGGCAACGGCGCGTACGCCTGCAGCGTAGTCAAGCACATCTGCATGTAAAGTGGCGCCACTGTTTCATTGCTGACGATCGCCACGCGCTGGCCGCTGATGTGAGGTGTCAGCAAGTCGGCGCGCGCTAGCAACCCCGCACCGATGTGAATCGGGTAGCTCCGTTCCCCGAGATCAAGCTCAAGCGTCTTCATGGGCGGGCAACGATTGCAGCGCTGTCACGATCTTGCGCGCCACCGACATGGGCGAGCGTCGGCTAGTAGCGATGGTCAGGTCGGCCGTCGCCTTATATAACGGTTCGCGCTCCTGCATGATCTCCTCGATGCGCTGTCGCCGATTATGACTCTGTAGTAGCGGGCGGGCGCGATCGCGTCGCGTACGATGGCTCAAGGTGTCGATGTCGGCCGCAAGGTAGACCACGGTGCCACGGCTGCGCAACAGGGCGCGATTGCCTTCGCTCAGGATGGCGCCGCCGCCGGTTGCCAACACGACATTGTCACGCCGTGTCAGCTCTTCGAGCACGGCGGTCTCCCGCTTGCGAAAACCCGGTTCGCCTTCGATGTCGAAAATCCAGGCTATGCTCGCACCCGTACGCTGCTCGATCTCGTGGTCGGCGTCGTAGAACTCCTTGCCCAGCAACTCCGCCAGCTGACGGCCGATGGTGGATTTGCCAGCCCCCATGGGACCGATCAAAAAGATGTTTCCGGGGACACTCATCGCTGGCAGGTATGCCAGCACGGCGACAAGAAATCAAGCCGGCGCGCCCCCAAGGCAGGCGCGCCGTCTTTCGATTAGCTCAGGGTGAGCTCCTCGGAGAGGATGCGTGGCGTCAGGAAGATCAGCAGCTCCGTCTTGTTGTCGCCGACCGATTTGTTCTTGAATAGCCAACCCAGCACCGGCACGTCACCGAACCAGGGCACCTTGGTAATGTTCGTGTTCTTGTCACGTTCATAAATACCGCCGATGACGACGGTCTCGCCGTTATCGAGCAATACCTGTGTGCGGATCTCCTTGATGTTCAAGAGGCCAATTACAGGATCGGTGAAATTATCCTTAGTGATGATCACGTCCATCAGCACACGATCATCCGGCGTGATCTGCGGGGTGACCTCGAGCTTGAGCGCCGCCTTCTTGGTGACCACCGATCCAGCACCGAGCACGGTCGTGGTAAACACGCGCTCCTCGCCCTGTTCGATCGAGGCCTTCTTCTGATTAGCGGTGATCAGACGCGGGCTCGAGATGATCTTGCCCTGCCCTTCTGCCTGCAACGCCGAGAGCTCTAAGCTCAGCAAATTACCCGTGCCGATGCGCGCGAGGGTGAGAGCGATGCTCGCCGGGTTGCTCGTGCCAATAACATCGGCCGGCAAGTTGACGTTCAAACCATCGGCGGAAAGAAAGCCGGTGGTATCCAGCGTGGAGCGCTGGTCTACTTGGAAGTTAGACCTGGTGGCATTACTCTGGACACCAAACTTGGCGCCTAGGTTGCGGCTGAAGTTCTCCGTCGCCTCCACCAGTCGCGTCTCGATCATCACCTGCCGTACCGGCTGATCGAGCTGGGCGATCAGCTTTCGTACCTCGCCAATTTTCTGACGGGTGTCCTGTATCAGGAGCGAATTGGTACGTGTGTCCACGGTAACTTGACCGCGCGGCGACAACAGAGTGTTCGAATCGACCTGGGTTCGTGCGACCGACTCGCCGGTACCGGAGGGGCCGAATACGGGGTGTGCCAACGGATCGCTCACCGCTTGCGGCAACGCCTTGATCGATTTCAGCAGATTAGCAATCTCCTCGGCCTTGGCGTAGTTGATCTGAATCAACTCAGACACCAACGGTTCCAGGTCAAGCACGGTCTTGGTGGCCTCGAGCGCGGCCTTTTCCTTGGCCGCCACCTCCGCCGCCGGCGCCACGGTGATGACGTTGCCGAGACGACGAATCGCCAGGTTCTTACTGTCGACGATGATGTCGAGCGCCTGATCCCACGGCACATCCTTGAGCCTCAGCGTCAGGTTGCCTTTCACCGAGTCACCGACAACGAAGTTCAAGCCGGTAAAATCGGCCAGCACCTGTAGCGCCGCACGCACGTCGATGTTCTGGAAATTGAGCGACAGCTTTTCACCCGAGTAGCCGAACTCATCGACCTTGCGTTCGACCTCCTTCTCCAGAATGGGCACGACGCTGACGGTAAACACATCACCCGCTTGAAACGCCGAATGCTCGAAGCGTCCCTTGGGCGTGATAACCAGGCGTGCGTTGCGACCGACGTTGAATGCGTCGATGGTCTGCACCGGCGTGGCGAAATCGACTACATCGAGACGGCGCTGCAGCCCCGCCGGCACCGCAGTATTGATAAAATCGACGATAATTTGTCCCGCCTGCTCACTGAGGTCGACACCGATGCTGGGGTCAGAAAGGGTGACCTTCACCTGGCCGTCGCCCTGCGCACCCCGGCGAAAATCGATATCGGAGACCTTGAACCTACCGGCCTGTTTCGCGGCGGCGAAGCGCGTCGACTGCCGTGTCTCCGCGGGTCCGATCGCGCGCACCGGGGTCTCCAGTAGTATGGCAAATTCGTTGCCTTTGGCGGATGTTTTGTAGGACACCGGGCGCACCAGGCTGAGTACGACACGGGTACGGTTCCCGGCTTCGATCGCTGTCACGTTCAATACCGCGCCAGCGGCGACGCGCACGTTCTTGTTGGCAAGATTGACACGAGTGTTAGGAAAGTCGAGAGCTACCCTCGGTGGATTGGTGATACTGAACGTGTTTGGCGTGGGTGGCGGCCCCGACATCTTCAAGGTTATTTGCACACGGTCGCCGGGCAGCGTCGCATGCCGAATCTCTTCGATCACCGGCCCCCCACCGGCAGCACTGGGAGTCGTTGCCGCGGGTGCCTTCGGCTCGGGCTCGGCAGCGGCGGCCGGTGCTTGCGCGCCAGGTAACGCGGTGACGCGATAACCAGTGGCGATCTTCTCGACGTTAAGCCAGCCGGGTTCAGTCAATAGCAGGTCGACATTAACGGCCGCGCCATTGTCGGCCAGATACGGGTACACACCTTTGACTTTGCCGCGACGCTCGAGCTCGCCGGCCGAGGCCCCCAGGGTAGTGTTGGGGAAACTTATACGCAGTCTTTGTCCGCCTTCCAGGCTGGTGGTCGTGTAGCTGCTGTCCCCACTGACACGTATCTGCAACACCGAGCCAGCGTCGTCTTCCCAGGCCAATGACTCCACCTGTGCCGCAAAGGCAGCGGAAGAGAGCAACGAAGTGCACGCGAGGATCACGGCCGTTACGTAACGAGTGGCTGTTCTAGTTAGCGCTGTGCGCCATGCTTGTCCGTTCATATCATTGATTCTCATTCTGCGAGCGCGAGATTGGCCTCGCGTTCGATCCATTCACCGAGGGGATTTTGAATAAGCTCAACTAGGTCGACTCGATTTTCAGTAATCTTTTTAACCCGCCCGAAATTCTGACCCATGTGATCGCCGATCTTGGCACGATGCACGGCACCATCCGGAGCCTGTACTACTGCCCAGGACTGATTCGCGCGTGTTAGTGTGCCGACCATCTTCAGCGAGTCCAAGGGATACTCCTCAAGCGGCTCGCGGCGACGATTGGGATCCGGTCGCGGCCCACCCGTCGCCACTCCCTGGGGTTTTAGATTGAACGGTGCAAATGGGTCGGTGAGATCGCTCGCCGTGTAGATAAAGGACTCGTGCGTCTTTATTTCCGGCAAAGGTTCGACCCGTGGTTTGCGGCTGTTGCGTTCGTTCTTCACCCACTGTTGCAAATCCGCGGTGCCGCTGCTGCCGCAACCGCTTAGCAGCGCGCAGGAGAACAACACGGTCGTGATGATCGCTGACGACTTCATTACCTTCTACGTCTAGACCTTTGCTTGCCTTTTTTTGCCTTGGCGATCTCGGCGATCTCGTTTTCATCGAGATAGCGATAGGTCTTGGCCTTGGCGGTCATCAGCAACTTGTTGGACTTTTTTTCCGCCCCAATGTCGATGTCGCCAAAAGTTACGATGCGCGGCAGCGCCGCTACGTCGCTGATAAAATTGGCCAGCTCGTGATAGGTGCCCCTTACCTTGATACTGATGGGCAACTCTGCGTAAAAGTCCTTCGGGGCTTCCTTCTCCGGCTTAAACAGCACGAACTCCAGCCCCCGCCCCAGGCCCGCTTGGGTAATATCGATCAGTAGATCCGGAACCTCGGTGGTATTGGGTAACTGACGCAACAGGCTGCCGAAGGTTTGGCGCATTTCTTCCATTTGCTGCTTGTACGCATCGAGGTTGATGGCTAAAGCGACCTTGCTGCTGTAGGTGGTCTTCAGCTGCTCTTCCTGCGCCTGCGTGCGCTTGAAATCTTCCCATTCAGGCTGGACGATAAACCAGACGCCCGCACCCAGAATAATCAGACAGACGATAATGATGCCGCCGATCTTCACCGGTAGCGGCCAACCGGAGATGTTATTCAGATCGATATTTCTCAGATCATCCAAGGTCATCGCTAGCTACCTTTGCGCCTTGGCTTGCTCTTGGGCTGCACTTCGGCGTCTTGCTCCTTCTGTTCGGGTGTCTTGGCCTGTTGATTGACCTGTAGCTTGAACGTACTGATGCGATCGCCGCCTTTTTGCTGCACGTTGATGATGTCGAGATTGGGATTGGCGAACCATTCAGATGAATCGAGGTTGCGCATCAGCGCCGACACGCGCGCGTTGGATTGTGCGATACCATCGAATGCGAAGTGCTTGCCCCGTTGTCTCAACTTGTTGAAGTACACGCCCTCCGGTAACTTGCGTACCAGGTCGTCGAATATGTGGACGATCTGGGTACGGTCACCCTGCAGTTGGTAGATGACATTCATGCGGGCAATCAACGCCTGGCGTTGTTTCTTGATCTCCTTGATCTCCTTGATCTCCTTCTCGACCTTGGCGATTTCTCCCTTGAGAAACTCGTTACGGCGATTTTGATCATCAATGAGATGCGTGACGTGCAAGTGCGCATAGAACACAGCGAGCACCATCAATACCCAGGCGCCCGCGGCCACCGTGAGCAATTGCCGGTCTTGTTCCTTGCGGCGGATTTCGCGCCACGGCAGCAGATTCAGGCGAGTCGTCACTGGTCGAAGCTCCTCATAGCAAGCCCGCAGCTAATCATCAGCGAAGGCGCGTCATTCGCTAGCATCTGTGGTTTGATACGGGACGCAAGTGACATGCTGGCAAACGGGTTTGCCACCATCGCCGGCACACCGAGGCGCGCGGCCACCATTTCGTCAATCCCAGGTATCTGCGCACAACCGCCGGCAAGCAACACTTGGTCAACGCTGTTGAACGGGCTCGACGAATAGAAAAACTGTAGTGCACGCATCGCTTCCTGGCACATCGCCTCCATAAACGGGCGAAGCACGTCAGTCTGATAGTTGTCCGGTAGGCCGCCCTGTTTCTTTGCGAGCCCTGCCTCCTCGTACGACAGACCGTAACGCCGCTGAATCTCCTCGGTGAGCTGACGCCCGCCGAAGGTGTGGTCGCGGCTGTAGACCGAGCGGTTATTGTGAATAACATTAATATTAGTTGTGGTGGCGCCCACGTCCAACACGGCGACCGTCTTTTCCATGCCCCCACCCGGCATATGCTCGGCGATAAGGGCATAGGCGTTTTCCATGGCATAGGTCTCGATATCGACGATTGCCGGTGACAGCCCGGGCCCCTGGATCACGGCCACATAGTCATCGACGATCTCCTTACGGCAGGCCGCCATCAGCACTTCGATTTCTTCGGGGTTGTCCTCGGCCGGACCGAGAACCTGATAGTCCATGTTCACTTCGTCGAGCGGATAGGGGATGTAGTGATCCGCCTCCATCTCGATTTGGGTTTGCAGATCGGCGTCATTGAGATTAGCGGGCATCCTGATAGTCTTAGTAATTACGTGTGCCCCCGCGACCGCAACCGCCGCATATTTACAGCGTGTGCCAGAGCGCTTCACCGCCCGCTCCACCGCCTGCGCCACCTGCTCCACCTCGGTGATGGCGTGCTCGACAACGGAGTTTTGTGGCAGTGGTTCCACCGCGTAACGTTCGACCCGCAGGTGCCCGTCCTGCTGGCTCAGCTCCAGTACTTTGCAGGCAGAGGAACTGACGTCGATGCCAATCACAGCCTGATGGCTGCGACTGAAAATTTTGCCCAGTGCGCCCACTATAATACCTTTAAATTCAGATAGTTATGTTGTATAGATGCAAACGCGCCTTAAGTACTACACCCAAATATAGACTATGGCAAATGGAAGTGACAAATACGCCTTTGGCCGCTTGCGTCGATTCACCTTATACTTTAGAACCGTCCGGCGGCAATGCCGCTACCTCACTGGAAACTCTCTTAGTTCATGTAGCCCATGACCAGCATTAGGTCTAGATTCGGCAAGCCGGTGCGCTTTCTGTTATATGGGGCTGCCGCCGCGGCCGTCGGCGGCGTGTGCGTTTTGCTGCTCGCCGTCGTGCTTTTGAGCCCCTCGCTGCCTTCCATCGAGTCGCTGGCCGAGCAGCCGCTGAAAGTGCCGATGCGTGTCTTCAGTACCGAAGGGCGCCTGCTAGCAGAATTCGGCGAAGAGAAGCGCATTCTGCTGAAACCAGACGACGTGCCACCGTTGATGATCAATGCGGTGCTCGCCGCCGAGGATCGCGACTTTTACGGTCACCACGGCGTGGATTTCACCGGCATCCTGCGGGCGATGTGGCACAACCTGCGCACCGGCAGCTCCGGACAAGGCGCCAGTACCATCACCATGCAGGTGGCGCGAAACTTCTTCCTGAGCCCCGAGAAGACTTATAGCCGCAAGTTCAAGGAGATCTTATTGGCTTTCAAGATCGAGCGCGAGCTCAGCAAGAACGAGATCCTCGAGCTCTACCTGAATAAGATCTTCCTCGGTCATCGCGCCTACGGTTTCGGGGCCGCCGCGCAGATCTACTATGGCAAGTCGGTCAATGACCTGACGCTTCCAGAAATCGCCATGCTGGCCGGATTACCCAAGGCGCCATCACGCAACAATCCACTGAGCAATCCCGATACCGCATTGGAACGGCGCAACTACGTCTTGCAACGCATGCGTGCGCTCGATTTTATTGATGAAGAAACCTTCGACGTGGCGAAGGCCGCGCCGCTGACCGCGAGCAAGCACGCGCTGCGCTTCGATGTGGAAGCGCCCTATATCGCCGAGATGGTCCGGCAATACATGGTCGATCGTTATGACGAGTCGAGTTATGCCGGTGGTTTCAATGTTTATACAACCATCAGGGCAGACTATCAGCAGGCGGCTAATCTCGCCTTGCGTAAGGGATTACACGCCTATGAGCGCCGACACGGCTATCGCGGTCCGGCCAGTCGCGTCAACGTTGACGCCAGCGAGGTGGCGCAAACGGACCTCGATGAGGCGTTGGCGGGTTTCCGTGTCATCGGTGATCTACTGCCTGGCATCGTGTTATCGCTCCAAGAGAAAAGCGCGCGCGTCTACACGCAAGACGGTTACATTGTCGAGGTCGATTGGGATGGTCTCTCCTGGGCACGCGGGTACATCGACGAATCCAACCTCGGTCCGCCGGTGCGTAAGGCCTCAGATGTCCTCGCCCCCGGCGACATTGTTTATCTGCAATACGCAGATGCCGAACCCGCTAAGTCTCCGGAGAAGGAGGCACCGGAGCAACAGCCAGGTCGATGGCTGCTAGCGCAAGTTCCGCAGGTCGCAGGCGCGGTGGTGGCGTTGCGGCCTTCTGACGGCGCGATCCTCGCTTTAACCGGCGGTTTCGATTTCCACGAAAGCAAGTTTAATCGCGCCACTCAAGCCGAGCGGCAGCCTGGCTCCAATTTGAAACCCTTCATCTACTCCGCCGCGCTGGAGAAAGGGTTCACTGCTGCCACCCCGGTAAGCGGCGCACCGGTGGTGATCAAGGACCCAGGGCTCGAGGAGTTGTGGCGCCCGGACAATTACAGCGAACGGTTCTTCGGACCGACACCTTTGCGCAAGGCCCTTACGTTGTCGATCAATCTGGTGTCTGTGCGGCTGCTGCGCGCGATTGATCCAAGCTACGCGGTCGACTACCTGCAGCGCTTCGGCTTCGACCGTAACAGGCTACCACGCAATCTGTCCTTGGCATTGGGCACGGCGTCAGCGACGCCGCTGCAGATGGCGACCGCATTCGCCGTGTTCGCCAATACCGGCTACAAGATCGAACCCTATTTCATCACCCGGGTCGAAGACTCCGAAGGGAACATCCTTGAGCAGGCAAACCCAGCCGTAATCTGTCGCGAATGCGAACAGAAGGAAGATGGCTCGCCAACCACCAACGGCGCGGTTACCGATCTCGTACAGGCACACGGCCTGCACATTGCGCCCCGCGTGATCAGCGAAGATAACGCCTTCATCATGACTAGTATCATGCAGGATGTAATCAAGCGCGGTACCGGCAGACGTGCACTCGAGCTTGGGCGCGCGGATCTGGCGGGCAAGACCGGAACCACGAATGAGTTTCGCGATGCCTGGTTTTCCGGGTTTACCCCCGATTTGGTGGCCACGGCCTGGATCGGTTTTGACCAGCCTTCCTCGCTTGGCCCGGGCGAGGCAGGCGCACGCGCGGCATTACCCATCTGGATCGATTTCATGGCAACCGCCCTCAAGGGCGTGCCGGAACACCAGCTGCCTGTACCCAAAGACGTGGTGGCGATGAGCGTTGACCGCAATACCGGCGACCCGACGGATCCCGAGGACCCACTGGCAATCGTCGAGTACTTTATCCCCGGCACCGAACCGACGGTGGCCGGGGCGCCGGCACCAGGCGAGGACGCCGGGGCGACAACCGCTACGGCTGCGCCACCTAAGGTCGAGCCCATCCCCAAAGATCTGTTCTAATGGCCGGTAAATCGCGCGTTGCGAACGGCCCGTCGCCGCGCGGCGAGATGCAGATTCGTCAGCGCATCTGTGCCGAGGCAGCGCGTATCATGTCGGCTGAAGGCGTACGCGACTTCCATACGGCCAAGCGCAAGGCCGCACTCCGGCTCAACATACCCAACGCCAGACATCTGCCGAGCAACGAAGAGGTGGAAGCGGCGCTGCGGGACTATCTGCAACTGTTCCACGCCCAGCGTCTATCTACGACACTGCAGCACTTGCGCCATATCGCCCTGGAGGCGATGCGCTTTTTCCGGGCATTCGATCCACGTCTGGTGGGGCCCGTGCTAAGCGGCACTGTAACCGCGCAGTCAGTGATCCAGCTGCATGTGTGCGCCGACACGCCAGAGGAGATCGGCTTGTTGCTGGCTGAGCACCGCATCCCGTACGAGGAGAGCGATAGGCGTTTGCGTTATGGCGGCGAGCGCCAACAGAGTTGCCCGATTTATCGCTTCACAGTCGATGCCGCCACGATCGAGTTGTATGTACTCAACCGACAGAGCATACGGGAAGCGCCGCTGAGCCCAGTTGACGGCAAACCGATGAAGCGTGCGAGTATCAAGGAATTGTCCGCGCTCTTGCACCCGGCGGATGCGCCAATATCAGGTGAATGAGCCGCTTCCCAATGCTGCGATGGGCACCAGACCGCAGCAACCCGCCGTGCGAAAATGTTCCCCCGCCCTTGGTTACAGTAACTTGATGCTTATCGCCGTATCCGTATGAGCGTCTTACCAGCCATGACCACCGCCAGTAGGATCGGTCTTGCTCTGACGGGCGTTGTTCTCCTTATGTACCTGTTGCACATCGAGTTGCTGGACGTGGTGGAACTCAAGACCTACGACATGCGCCTGCGCTCCGGGGCAACGCGCGTGCCAGCAGGGCAGGTGACCATTGCTGCCATCGACGAAAAAAGTCTTGCCAAACTGGGCCGCTGGCCCTGGCCTCGGACAACGTACGCGGCGCTAATAGAGCGACTTGATGATATGGGGGCACGGGTTATCGCAATGGACGTATTTTTTCCCGAGTCCCAAGACCAGAAACTCATTGAGCACATCGAGCGCCTCGAGGCGGAAAAGGGTTTTGCCACCACCAACAGCCCTTATGCCTCGCTAAAGGAACAACTGACAGTGGACACCTCGCTGGGGCGGGCGATCGCCGACAGTGGCCGCGTCGTGTTGAGCATGGTCTTTCTCATGTCGCCGGACGAAGCGAGCGCGCTCTCCAAAACCGGTGCCGACCAGGCATTCGAAGACTTGAAACGCAACGCCGTGCCGTTAGTGAGCGATAGCGGCACGATCACCCTGGATTTCCCCATGGATGAGCCGGCGGGTCTACTCGCCAACGTTCCCGAAATACGCTCGCAGGCCAGGTTCAGCGGCCACATCACCAGCTTGCCCGATCCCGAGGATGGCACGATACGCCGGGCGCCGCTGGTCATGCGCTACCGCGGAAGTTTCTTTCCCTCCGCTGATGTACAGGCTGTGCGAGTTTTTGAGCGCAGCGATGATCTTGCTTTGCACGTGGCAAGTGACGGCATTACCGGTCTCAGCATTGGCGGGCGATCGATCGGCACCGACGAGCGTGGCCGGGCGCTGATCCATTATTACGGCCCGGAAAAAACCATACCGACTCTCTCCATTGCTGATGTACTAGACGGCAGCGTCGACAGAAAACAGATCAAGGACAAGATCGTCGTGATCGGGGCGACCGCCAAGGGTATGGGTGACATTCGCGTCACCCCCTATGGCCCCACGTTTCCCGGGGTCGAGATCCGTGCCACCGTCATACAAAATTTGCTCGACGACGATTTCATTAACCGTCCTAGATGGATGGCTAATGTGGATGTCGCCGCCATCGTCTTGCTCGGTGGATTGCTCGCCTGGGTGTTGCCCCGCATGGGGTATTGGGGCGGTACGGCGTTGACACTTGCGTTGTTTGCGACCTACGTGGTGGTCGCGATCGCCCTGTTTCGCGTGCAGCTGATATGGCTAAACATGGTTTATCCCTCCTTGGTCATTCTCGTGGTCTTTGTATCTTCCACTATATCCAAATATGTCACCGCCGAAACCGGCAAGCGCCAAATCAAGTCAGCCTTTCAACACTACGTCGCACCTAAGATTGTCGACGAGATCGTCGATAACATCGGCGGGTTGCGCCTCGGCGGCGAGAAACGCACGCTTACCGTGCTGTTCTCCGATATACGCGGCTTTACCTCGGTGTCGCAGTCGCTGCCGCCAGAAGAGTTGGTGCGATTGCTAAACGTCTATCTCACAAGGATGACCAAAAAGGTATTCAAACACGACGGTCTGCTCGATAAGTACATCGGCGATGCGATCATGGCCGTCTACGGCGCCCCGATCTACCGTGATGATCACGCGTTGCTCGCTTGCCGAACTGCCCTCGATATGCTCGAGGAGTTGCGCGCGTTGCAGGCACAGTGGCGCGAGCAGGGGTTGCCGGCGCTGGAGATCGGTATCGGCATCAATACCGGACCCATGGTGGTCGGCAACATGGGTTCAAGGGATCGCTTCGATTACACGGTCATCGGCGATGCCGTCAACCTCGGATCCCGCATCGAGGGACTGAACAAGACCTACGGCACCCACATACTGTTGAGCGAGTTCACTTACGAACAGGTGCGTAGCGAGTTTGCCCATATCCGCGAGATCGACCTGGCGCATGTGCGCGGTCGTCGGCAACCCGTGAAGATATTCGAGTTGCTACCGGCCAATTCTGGACACCCCCTGGATTGGCTGCCGCAGTTTCAGCGCGCTTATGCGCTCATGCGTGCGGACAACTTTACCGAAGCATTGCCGCTGTTCGAGCAGTTGAGCGCAAGCGTACAGGATCCGGTTAGCCGCTATCACATGCACTACTGCCGCGAACATCTATCTGCCTGATTCGCTGATGCGACAGCGCCGGTTTCCGTGGCGCAATCAATCCCGGTAGAATCTGCTGCCCTCGTCGCGCGCGCGATCACGGAAAACGAAAAACGGTGAAACAAAAACTGCGACATTTGCTCACGCAAGCGCTGAAAGCGCTGCAGGCCAAGCACGTGCTGCCGGTCGAGGAAACGTTCAACGTGGAGCTCGACCGCCCGCGACACGAAGGGCAGGGCGACTTGGCCAGTAATGTCGCCCTTACCCTTGCGAGCCAGACGAGCATGCGGCCGCGCGAGCTGGCTCAGCGCATCGTTGAGCATTTGCCGGCGTCGGCGCTCGTGCGGCGGGTAGAGGTCGCGGGCCCTGGCTTTATCAACTTTTTCCTGAGCGAGAACGCCTTCCAGGCCATCGTCGAGGAAATCCTCGAGGCCGGCCACAGCTTCGGGCGCAGCGATATCGGCGCCCACCGTAGCATCCAGGTGGAGTTCGTGTCGGCCAATCCCACGGGGCCATTGCATGTCGGTCACGGACGCGGCGCCGCCTACGGCGCCGCCGTCGCTGACCTACTGGAGGCGATCGGTTACAACGTGCACCGCGAGTACTATGTCAACGACGCCGGCCGTCAGATGAATATCCTGGCAACCAGCGTGTGGTTGCGTTACCTGGAGCTGTGCGGCGAGACGGTGGTGTTTCCCGCGAGCGGGTATGCGGGCGCCTATGTACGCGATATCGCCGCCGCTCTGAAGCACGAGCTCGGAGCGTCGCTGTGCCGCAGCGCCGCGGACGTCGCCATGCAACTACCGGCCGATGCCGCGCAAGGCGGTGATGCCGAGGTCCATGTGGACGCCCTGATCGACCGCGCCCGGACGCTGCTCGGCAATCAACAGTACCAACTCATATACCAGCGAGCGCTGACCGACATATTGGCGGATATTCGTGAAGACCTGGAACAGTTCGGCGTCACCTACGACTGCTGGTTCTCCGAGCATTCGCTTACCGCAAGCGGGGCGGTGAAGCGGGCGATAGAGCGTCTGCGCGCCTCGGGACACGTGTACGAGAAAGACAAGGCGCTTTGGTTTCGCTCCACCGACTACCGCGATGAGAAAGACCGCGTGGTCGTGCGAGAGAACGGACAAACCACTTACTTCGCGTCAGACATCGCCTACCACATGGATAAGCTGGAGCGCGGTTTTGAGCGGGTAATCGATATCTGGGGCGCCGATCATCACGGCTATGTGCCGCGGGTTAAAGCAGCGTTGAGCGCGATGGGCGACGATCCCTCGCGGCTCGACGTACTGTTGGTACAGTTCGCCATCCTCTACCGCGGCGGCGAGCGCGTGCAAATGTCGACGCGCAGCGGCGAGTTCGTAACCTTGCGCGAGTTGCGTGAGGAGGTTGGTAAAGACGCGGCGCGCTTCTTTTACGTCATGCGCAAGTGTGAACAGCACATGGACTTCGACCTTGACCTGGCAAAATCACAGAGCGCCGACAATCCGGTATATTATGTGCAATACGCGCATGCGCGCGTATGCAGTGTATTCCGTCAGCTAAAGGAGAAAGGCCTGCGGCACGATCGCGTAAACGGCAACGCCCATCTACCGTTGCTGACCGAGCCGCACGAACAGCAGTTGCTCGCTGCACTCGGGCGTTATCCCGAAGTCGTCGAGGCAGCGGCATTGGCCCACGAGCCGCACCAGTTGTGTCATTACCTGCGTGAGCTGGCAAACGAGTTCCATACTTATTATAACGCCCACACGTTCCTGGTTGAGGCCAGCGATTTGCGCGACGCCCGCCTCAATCTGATCGACGCTACCCGCCAGGTTATCGCCAACGGGCTCGGCCTGCTGAGTGTTTCCGCACCGGAGCGCATGTAACTGGGTCGATGGGCAAGAAGCGCAGAAAAACCGTCAGGCGCAAACGTAAGCTCAAACTCAGGCTTGGGTCGTGGCCTACGTGGTCGCTGCTGGCGCTCGGGCTTGCCGTGGGCATTGCGCTCACGGTACTGCTGCAGCTCTTGGCGCACCGCACGAATGCACCCGGCAGTGGCCTGAACACGCTGTTTAGCAGCGCCGAAAAACCCCAGCGCGCCACTGAAAAAGCTCCGACCGTGGAGGCACCGGCAGCAAGAATCCCGAAATACGATTTCTACACGATCCTGCCGGAGATCGAGACCGTGTTGCCAGAAAAGGAAAGCGCTGCGACAAGCAAGCCGGCGGGCGCTGCCACACCGGCGGACGTGAGCTACGTGTTACAGGCGGCCTCATTCGCGCGCTTCGAAGACGCCGACCGTCTTAAGGCGAAGTTGACGCTCAACGGGCTGGTGGCACATATCCAGAAAGTGGCGATCGAGGGCAAAGGCGAGTACCACCGCGTGCGCCTTGGACCTTATAGCAATCTCAATGAGCTCGATGCCGCCGATCAGCGTCTGCGCGCGCTCGGCATACGTGGTCTGCGACTAAAACTGAGGCGTGAAGGATGAGCACTGCAAGTTCGCGTTCAGCGGGCAATAGGCATGGCTAGGCACGATCCTTATCAAACATGGATTTTTTCAGGTGGTACAGTGCTGAGATATCCTCGTTACCCAGACCTGCATTGAGCAAACGCTTGTAGTGGATCAGTGTCATCTCCACGGTCGGCAACTGGACATCAAGCGCGGCAGCCATTTGCTTACAGATGTTGAGATCCTTGCGATGCAACGCCACCTTGAATCCCGCTGGGTATTGTTGCCGCACCATGCGTGCACCGCGATTGCTGAGAAACCAATTTGCCGCGGCACCGGCGCTAACGACTTCCAGCACTCGCCCCATCGGTAACCCTAGCGCTTGGGCGAAGGCCAATGACTCCGCCACGGCCTGGTTGATGCCGGCGACCATGACCTGATCCACGGCCTTGGTCCCCTGGCCGCTACCGACCGGCCCCATGTAGGCAATGTGCGAGGCAATAACGGACAACACCGGTCGCACTCGCTCGAGTGCCTGCGCATCACCGCCGACCATCATCACGAGACTGCCATTGCGCGCACCCTCGACACCACCAGATACCGGCGCATCGAGGAATGCGCTACCGACGGCAGCCACGCGCGTGGCAACCGCGCACGCCGTTTCGGCACTCACGGTTGAGGTGTCCACCACGACTTTGCCGGGGCCGAGATGCGGTTGCATGCGTTCCATCACCTGCGTTAGCGCCTCGTCGTCGGCGACGCTGATCAGAACCACTTCACACTCGCGCACCAGCGCTTGCGCCTGCGTTACGAGCGGCAAACCCGGAGCCTCGCGCGCCAATGCGGCAGCGCGCCCGGGTGTGCGGTTCCAGGCTGCGTGCAGCAGACTGGCCCGGTACAGGTTGAGCGCCATTGGCGCACCCATTGCCCCCAATCCAATGATTCCAGTCTTCATGCTAGCCACCTCTTTTCGTGGTACGCCGGCGCAGCACGCCGCCGAAGCAAACGAAAGGATGCTAATCCTCCAGGTAGGTATAGCCGTCGAGCCCGGAAGTGAGCTCTTGCAGATAGGCCTCACGCTCGGCCGCACTCAACCAGGAGGCCTGCACGGTCTTCTCGCGGTAGATGCTCAGGATCCGCTCAGGATCGAAATGCACGGCGCGCAACACTGTACTGACAGAATCGCCACGCAATGGTTGCAGTAGGCGATGACCACCGGCGCTGTTCACTGCTACGTGCACGGAGTCAGTATCGCCGAAGAGATTGTGCAAGTCGCCAAGAATCTCCTGGTACGCACCCACCAGAAAAATACCGAGGAGATACGCCTCGCCCGCGCGCGGGGCATGCAATGGCACGCTCGATTCGATGCCGTCGGTGTTCACGTACAAATCAATGCGGCCGTCCGAATCACACGTGATGTCGCGCAATACACCACGCCGTAACGGGCGTTCGTTAAGGCGGTGCAGCGGTGCCACGGGAAATATCTGACTGATTGCCCAGACATCGGGCACCGATTGGAACAGTGAGAAGTTGCAGAAGTACTTGTCTGCCAGCTTTTCGTTGAGCTCGTCGAGGATCTCTCGGTGCGCCTTGACCCCGGGCTGCAGCCGCTCGCGCACCTTGTCGAAGGTGGCAAAGCATATCTGCTCGGCACGGGCACGTTGCGCCAACGTGATCACACCGTGGTTGAACATTCCCTGCGCTTGTGACAGACGATAGGTAGCATCGTGGTATGCTTCGATCGGTGAGCATTCCGACAGGCTCTGCAGCCCCTCCCACATGTCTGTGATGATCTGCGCGTCTTCCGCAACTGGTGGCTCAGGCAATTCCGCACCCGGGGCATGCTCCACGTCGATGACATTGGTGACGAGCACTGCGTGGTGTGCGGTCATCGCCCGTCCAGACTCACAAACGATATCCGGATGCGGTAGATCCTGCTCGCTGCAGGCTTCCCAAAGTGCATGCACGATGTTATTGGCGTACTCCTGCACGCTGTAGTTGGCCGAACAAAAGCTGCGCGACCTGGACCCCTCATAATCGATGCCGAGTCCGCCGCCGATGTTGAAACAACGGATCGGCACCTGCAGCGCGCACAATTCCGCATAAAACCGCGTGGCCTCGCGCATCCCTACCTGGATGTGGCCGATGTGGGGGATCTGCGAGCCCATGTGAAAATGCATCATCTGTAACGCATTCAACATATTGGCAGCACGCAAGCGCTCGATGGCCTGCAACAGCTGGGTTCCCGAAAGACCGAACTTTGACTTATCCCCGCCAGTGTTTTGCCACTTGCCGGCGCCAATGGATGCGAGTCGCACGCGCACACCGATCAGCGGCTCGACCTTGAGCGCCCTTGCCTGCTCGATTAACAGATCGAGCTCACTAAGCTTCTCTACCACCACGTAGACCTGATGTCCCAGCTGTTTGCCGATCAGCGCGAGCCGGATGTATTCGCGGTCTTTGTAGCCGTTACAGACGATCACGCCGCCAGGGTGTGACTGTGCCAACACCGCCATCAGCTCGGGTTTACTGCCAGCTTCCAAGCCAACACGATCGTCGTTGCGCGCGAGGATTTCCGCGACCACGCTGTGTTGCTGGTTCACCTTTATGGGATAGACCGGGGCGAAGCGTCCGCGATAATCGTCGTTGGCGATCGCCTGCGCAAATGCCTGATTCAACTCGCGCACGCGATCGCGCAGGATATCGGAAAAGCGCACCAGCACCGGCAGCGTTAGGCCAAGCTGCTGGATCTCTTGTGTCAGCTGGTAGAGATCGATAGCGACGCCATCTGTCTCACGAAAAGGGCGCGCAATCAAATGTCCGGCGGCGTTGACGTCAAAGTAACCGGCACTCCAGTGAGCGATGTTGTAGACGCGACGCGCCTCTTCTATGTTCCAGTCAGTCATGCTTCAGCGTGAAATCATTGGCAAGCAAGATTATGGAGGATCGAACCTTATAAGAAAACTCTTCAGCGGCCGACTTGCCGGCGATGAAGGGTATCTTGTATCTTGACCGTCTGACCTGCCGCCCGGAGTAGCGCGATGACAATCGATAACGGATGGTATACGGAGGAATGCCGTGAACACGGCTCGGCGTTTTCATTGAAGCTGAAGGACAAGGTTTATCAGGAACAATCACCGTATCAGCTGATCGAGATTTACGAGACCGAGTCGTTTGGCACGTTGATGACGCTGGACGGACTGGTCATGCTGACCGACCGCGACAATTTCATCTATCACGAAATGCTCACGCACCCCGCGCTATTTACCCATCCCCAGCCAAGACGCGTGTTGATCATCGGCGGCGGCGATTGCGGTACGTTGCGCGAGGTACTAAAGCACCGGCAGGTACAGCTGGCGGTGCTGGTCGAGATCGATGAGCGCGTTACGCGCGTGGCAGAGCGCTTCTTTCCCGAGCTGTGCGAAGGCAACAGCGACCCGCGCGCGCGTTTCCATTTCCAGGACGGCATTCGCTGGGCAGCCGACGCTGTCGATGGTACTTACGACGTCATCATCGTCGATTCTACCGATCCGGTCGGTCCGGCGGCTGGGCTCTATGCGGAGGGTTTTTATCGCCACTGTTATCGTGCCCTCGACAGCAACGGCATCCTCGTGGCACAGAGCGAATCGCCGCTGTATCACCCGCAGCTGATCAAATCCATGCACGTTACCATGGCCACGGCTGGCTTCCAGGATATCGCTAGCCTGCACTTTCCCCAGTGCACTTATCCCTCAGGCTGGTGGAGCGCCACTCTGGCCTGCAAGGACGCCCCGGTATCGGCTTTCCGCGAGACCGACGCGGCCGCTGCGGCCCTCAGCACCCGCTATTACAGCCATCTGACCCACCGCGGTGCTATGGCCCTGCCGCCATTCCTGCAGCGGGCAATCGCGGGCACGGGCGCATAACCCACCGGCGGGGCTGTAAATGCGGCGATTTTTCCTATACTTAACTGAAAGCAACGGGCGCAACACACGGAGATCGGCGTGAAAAGAATCGCAACCCTTATCGGCATCGTAGTGATCCTCATTATTGCTGCGGCCGCGGCCGCCCCCTTCTGGTTCGGTATGGAGGCCGAGAAGGCCTACAACAATATCGTCCAGCAACTCGGTAGCAGCGCTGCCATCAGCAGCAAACGCTATGAGCGCGGCTGGCTCAGCTCAACCGCGGAAACCACGGTCGCGCTGTCGGGGTCGCCAGTGGAATTCTCCATGGTGCACCACATTGCTCATGGGCCGCTGCCCATCGACCGGTTGCTGCAGGGCGATCTGGTGTTGACCCCGGCCATGGCGTTTATCAACAGCGAGATCCGGTTGGTGCCTAAGAGGGGATCGGACCAGGCATGGCTTAAGGACTTCAGCAAACACTTGGCGGCGCTCAACGCCGACACGGTTGTTCAGTTTAACGGCAACGTGGATACCACGCTAAACCTGCCTCCCTCTAGAGACAAAGGCCGGGACGGCACCGAGTTTAGCTCCCGCGGCATGAATGGCAGTCTTGCTTTTCGCGAGGGGGGGCAACAGGTTGAGGTGGAGCTGACTGTTCCAGCGTTGTCGCTGAAATCACCGGACAGCGACTTCACCCTGAAAAATTTGGTGTACCGGTTTAGCAGTAACGCCGGTATGGCGGGCTATTTGTTTGGCAACAGCACGCTCCAGCTAAGCCAGCTCAGCATCGGACCCGACTTCCTGGTCAAGGGTCTGCGCTTGACGAGCAAGGCGAAACCAGCCGGTGCCAACGTTACGGCAACGGTCGACTATCGCATTCAGGGCATCAAGAGCGGTGTCGATGAATATGGCCCAGGACAACTCACGCTAGTGGCGCGTAATCTCGATGCCAAGGCCTTGCAGAAATTCAACCAGCAATACGGCCAGATAGCCAAGCGCGGCTTGCCGCAAGAGCAGGCATCGATGATGGCAGCGGCGGAAATGATGAAGCTGGTCGCGAGCCTCTCGAAGAAAGCGCCCGAGGTCGAGGTGACCAAGCTCAGCTTCACCACCAAAGAGGGTGAGCTCACGGGTAATGCCAAATTGGTGCTCGACGGCAGCAATCTGGATATCGCCACGAATCCCTTTCTGGCGCTACGGGCGCTGCGCGGCGACGCCGAGCTATCTATTCCGCCGAGCATGGTCAAGGCGATCTTGACGCCAAGCATTCGCCGGGACGTCGAGTCCTACACCCGAACCGGCGCCTTGTCGTCGTCCGAGGCCGCCAAGCTGACGCCTGAGGTCATGGCCAGGATCGTTGACAAGGCCTACCCACAGTACTTGGCGAGGAACAGTTTCACCAGGATGCTGGTGCCGGCGGGCCCGTTTTACCGCATCACCGCGGCTTTCCGGGACGGCACGTTATTGATCAATGGCAGGCCGTTGCCGCAGCCGTTGATGCAGCTGTCGGCGTCGTAGTCGCTAGGCATTCTCAAAAGAAAGAAAAAAGGCGGGCCGCTGGCCCGCCTTTTTGTTTGTTTACGGCTACCAGTTGTAGCCTTTTTCGTCGTGCAGCGCCAAATCGAGCCCTTCGGTTTCCTGCTCGTCGCTCACGCGTAGGCCTATGATCACATCCAAGATCTTGAGTATGATGAAGCTCACGATCCCTGTGTAGACCAACGTCGTCAGCACGCCCAGTATCTGTACGCTCAGCTGAGCGCCGATGGTTTGCATCTCACCGCCAAAACCAGCGCCCCCGAGCGCGGGCGCACAGAAGACACCGGTGAGCAACGCGCCGATGATGCCGCCGATAGCGTGCACACCAAAGACGTCGAGCGAATCATCATAACCGAGAGCGCGTTTGATCTTGACCGAGGCGATAAAGGCCCCCACGCCGGCGGCAATGCCAATGGCAAGCGCCCCCATCGGCCCCACCGATCCGGAGGCGGGGGTGATGGCGACCAGACCCGCGACCGCGCCGGAGGCGATGCCAAGGGCGCTTGGCTTGCCGTGCGACATCCACTCGGAAAACATCCACGCCAGTGCCGCCGCCGCCGTGGCGATCTGAGTAACCGCCATAGCCATGCCGGCAACCCCGTCAGCCGCGAGCTCGCTGCCCGCGTTGAAGCCGAACCAACCGACCCAGAGCATGGCCGCACCGATGAGCGTCAGCGTCAGGTTATGCGGCGGCATCAACGTGCGCGGATAGCCTTTGCGCGGCCCGAGCACGAGCGCAGCAACCAAGCCGGCGATACCGGCATTGATATGGACCACGGTCCCGCCGGCAAAATCCAATATGCCTTTGCCCTTGAGCCAACCGCCATCGCCCCACACCATGTGGGCAATCGGTGCATACACCACCAACAACCAGATCGCCATGAACCATAACAACGCTGAAAACTTCATGCGTTCGGCAAAGGCGCCGACGATCAGCGCTGGAGTAATAATGGCGAAGGTCATCTGGAACGTCATGAACACGCTCTCCGGTATGGTGCCGCTCAGGCCATCGACCGGCATGCCCTTGAGAAAGGCCTTGCCGAGTCCGCCCCAAAAAACGCCTTCGCCACCGAAGGCGATGCTGTAACCGGCGATGGTCCACAACACCGTCACCAAACAGGTAATGGCGAAACATTGCATCATCGTCGCCAACACGTTCTTCGCCCGCACCATGCCCGCGTAAAACAGCGACAACCCTGGTATGGTCATCAGCAGCACCAAGGCCGTGGCGGTCAACATCCAGGCGGTGTCGCCGGCGCTCAGCTTGGGTGCCTCTTGCGCCAGCACCCACTGCGGAAACAGTGCCAGTGCACACAATGCGACGCCCGCGGCACCCAAACGCGGTTTCAAGCGTTGCCCAATCGTGGGTTTTGCCAAGTTCTTACAAAGCATCATTGCCGGTCTCCCCTGTGCGGATACGTGTTACTTGTTCGAGATCGAAAACAAAGATCTTGCCGTCGCCGATCTTGTTGGTGCGGGCGGTCTTAGTGATGGCATCGACCACTTGTTCCAACATGTCGTCGCTGACCGCTACTTCTAGCTTCACCTTTGGCAAGAAGTCGACCACGTATTCCGCGCCCCGGTAGAGCTCCGTGTGACCCTTCTGCCGACCGAAGCCCTTGACCTCGGTTACCGTGATACCTTTCACGCCCACTGTCGACAGCGCATCGCGCACGTCGTCGAGCTTGAAAGGTTTTATGATGGCTGTGACTAGTTTCATTTATCTATCTCCTGTCATGCAGACGCCCATTGTCGCGAGCGCAGCCAGCTCGCGAATTGCGCGACCTGGTCGTGCGACGCTGCTATTGCAGTTCCCATGCCACTACCTGGAGTCGTGGAAAAACAAGCAATTAGCGCGTTTGCGCGAGGCCGTGCATCGTTCCGGTGCACCGACGTGGAGAATGGTATCGATGAGTTGCACCGAAAAGGTGCATATGGCAGCGTAGCTGTATCAATAGGGTCTCGCACCGGGACAGCTGAGCCCTTGTTATACTGCGACCAAGACCATGTTTGATCAGAAGACACTGGACCAGCTCACCGCCGCCGTTAGCAGCGTGTTACCGCAGCAACTCGCTAGCGATGTGAAGCGCAACATGCGCGCGGCGCTACAAGCGGCCTTGGATCGCTTGAATTTGGTAACGCGCGAAGAGCTCGAAGTCCAGGAAGCCGTGCTGGCGCGCACCCGCCAGAAACTGCAGGAACTAGAAAAGAAGATCACAGCGCTCGAACAGAAGCAGCCACCCGGCTAGCTGCCGCTTCAGGAGGAGGGTGCCATGTCACTGGCCGTGGTCCATAGTCGCGCCCAGATGGGCATCGATGCCCTGGCGGTCACCGTCGAAGTGCATCTGGCACCTGGATTGCCGAACCTCTCCATCGTCGGTCTGCCCGAGGCCGCGGTGAAAGAGAGCAAGGATCGCGTGCGTAGCGCCTTGCTAAATGCGCATTTCGAGTTCCCCGCGCGTCGTATCACCATCAACCTGGCGCCGGCCGATTTGCCGAAGGAAGGCGGGCGCTTCGATCTGCCGATCGCCATCGGCGTGCTGGCGGCGTCGGGGCAGATCCCGAGCAAAGCGCTCGATGGCGTCGAGCTCCTGGGCGAGCTCGCCCTAACTGGCAAGCTGCGACCGATCCGCGGTGCCCTGACGGTGGCTTTGGAAACCCGCAAGAACGGGCGCGCGCTGATCCTGCCGGCGACCAATGCGGACGAAGCGGCGCTAGCCAACGGTGCTATCGTGCTCGGCGCCAAGCATCTGCTCGAGGTCACGGCGCATCTGCGCGACGGACATACACTCGAGCACCATCTGATCAAGACGGTTGATCAACCGCCAGCGGATGCGCCGGATCTGAGCGATATCGTCGGCCAACACCATGCCAAGCGCGCACTCGAGATCGCCGCCGCCGGAGGCCACAGCTTGTTGCTGATCGGCCCTCCGGGTACCGGCAAAACCATGCTCGCGGCTCGCCTACCCGGCATCCTGCCAAGGATGCGTGATGATGAGGCGCTGGAGGCAGCCGCCATCCAGTCCATTGCCGGCAAAGGGTTCTCGTTGCAGCGCTGGAAACAGCGTCCGTTTCGCTCACCGCACCATACCGCCTCGGCAGTGGCGCTGGTAGGCGGCGGTAGTCATCCGCGCCCCGGTGAGATATCGCTCGCACACGGCGGCGCTTTGTTCCTGGATGAGCTGCCGGAATTTGATCGCCGCGTGCTTGAGGTGCTGCGCGAGCCGCTCGAGTCCGGCACCATCAACATCTCGCGTGCGGCGCGCCATGTGGAGTTTCCGGCGCGCTTTCAGCTAGTGGCGGCGATGAATCCCTGCCCCTGCGGCTACCTCGGCGATGGTTCCGGGCGCTGCCACTGCTCGCCCGATCGCATCAGGCAGTATCGCCAGCGTGTCTCAGGACCCTTGCTCGATCGCATCGACATGCATGTGGAAGTGCCGGCAGTGCCGCGCGAGCAGCTGTTGCACAAGCACGTTACCCCCGGGGATAGCTCGGCAGTCGTGCAACAACGGGTGGAAACGGCGCGCGAGTGCGCGCTCGCGCGCAGCGATTGCGCGAATCACGCGCTCAGCAACAAGCAGGTGGAAAAGCTGTGCGCGCTTGGCGAGGCTGCGCGCGCCTTTCTGGAACAGGCGATGGCGCGCTTAGGGCTGAGCGCGCGCGCGTATCATCGGGTACTCAAGGTGGCGCGCACCATAGCCGACCTGGAAGGCGAGGCCGACATCGCCACCGCCCACCTAGCGGAGGCTGTTCAATACCGCTCACTCGATCGAGTGCAGCTGAGTCTTTGATCGTCAGGTGATCTGCGCGTCGCTACGCTTTATTTCTGGCGACCGCGCAAGGTGGTGATCTTTTGCGCTTTTTGTGTGTAGCAGTTCGTGCGCCCACTCTGGCGCTCACTGAAGTAGCGCTGGTAGCTCGGATCGTAGGCGGCACGTGAGTCGACAACTTGGTCGAACATCCCCAGCAGTCCCAGTGACAACTCACACAGCTCGCGCACGGCGTGCCGTGCAGGGTCATTGGCGCTGATGTAATCGCACAGCTCGCGTTCGATAACGTAGTGGGTCAGCAGCGGACTTGCAGAGCGCCGCACCAGGTAGCGTAATCCGCACAAAGCGGCCATAGCGATATCGTTGATGTCATCGAAGACACAAGCGATCTCGTGGCGCTCGAGCTTATGTCGGGAACAAAGATGCTCGATCACCAGGCGCTTGTCGCGCACGCCCATATAGACGGCCTGAAAGCGTTCGCGCTTGGCGAATTGCAACGCAACGCGATTGTCTTCGCCGCTGACCACCGCGACTATCGGTAACTGTTGGGCTTGGCGCCAGAACGCATAGCGCAGCATGTTGCTGCCCATGGAATCCGCTTCGCTGAACGTGCTGGGCAGGCCTTGGCCCTTGACCCCGCTATTGAAAACCCCGTCCCAGTCGAACAGCACGGCACGAATGTGCCGCAGCCTTGTCGCTATCGTTGTCGCCGGGGTCACAAACACGCCACCGGCATCAGTGAAGTGCCTGGTAATGGCGCCGACGGCGACGTCTGCGTTGCCCACGGCAAAAGAAGATCGGCTAGCCAAGCACGCCCAATTTCACGAGATCCTGAATGTCCAACATGCCGACGGGAGCGTTGTTCTCCAGAACGACGATGGTATCGATCTCGTGTTTATTGAAAAGATTGACTGCCTCATAAAGCAGTGCCTCGGCCGGGACTGTGACGGGATGCGCGGAAAAACCGGTGTCGGCGAGGCTTTTTTCCAGAATCTTCCAACCCTGCTCCTGCAGCTTGCGGCGTAAGTCACCGTCGGTGAACACACCCGCCATCTTGCCCTTATCATCGATTAAGGTGACGGCACCGAGCCTGGATTCCGTCATCTTGACCATGGCGTGGTTGAGGGTCTCAGACAACTTGCACACCGGGTTGGCCGGGCGAATCACTTCTTTCACTTTCACGGTCATCATTCTCGTATGTTCCAGGAACTGATTGGCGCCGACGGTCGTGAGTGAGTTGTCGCACAACCGACTGAGCACGCTCCATGGAACCGTACACACGTGCGCGCCCGCGAGTAATGCCTGGCGCACGTGTTCGGGATAGCGTACAGACGAGAACATGATCTTGGTGGGATAGTTGTGTTTCTGGGTCACGTTGACACACTGCTCGAACAGCGTGATCGCATCATGCCCTTGGTCCTGCAACCGTCCTGCCAAGGGACAAACGAAGGCCGCCCCCGCGGCCATCGCCATGTACGCCTGATTGAGGGTGTAGATCAGATGTACGTTGACGCGATGACCTTCGTCCGTGAGCGTCCTACAGGCGCGCACGCCTTCGTTAGACACTGGGA
>QKEI01000019.1 GCA_003251795.1 Candidatus Muproteobacteria bacterium | reverse complement strand
ATGAGCGCAGCTGGCGCTTTGTGCGCTCCATTGGGGGTACGTCTTGCAAAGCATGTGAACGACGAGCTGTTGCGACGCGTGCTTGCGCTGTTCTTACTCGCTGCGGCCATAGTAATCGCTTGGCCCACGGCGACAGCGGGCAGCAGCTAGCCACCTCACCTAGAGGCTGTCACAAAAGGCGTTTGCGGTAGAGCATGAAGGCGATCAAGGCGGCAACCACCGCAAATGCAGCGATTGGCCAGACAAGTGGCCAAACCGCGGCATCGGACAGGTCCTTCAACAACACGCCTCGCACAACCCGTAGAAAATGCGTGAGCGGCAGTAGCTCACCCAAGTTCTGCGCCCAAGCGGGCATGCCGTGGAACGGAAACATGAAACCAGAGAGCAGCATCGATGGCAGATAGAAAAAGACGCCCAACTGCATTGCCTGCATCTGATTGCGCGCGATCAGGGATAACGCGATCCCCAGCGTCAGGTTAGCGGCGACGAAGCCTGCTGCGGTGGTCGCCAACGCCGGTGTCACACCCCGCCATGGCAAGCCGATCAGCCAGGTGCAGGCTACGAGCAAGCCGACGAACAAAAGGCAGCCTAGGACAAAATAGGGAGCTAGCTTGCCGAGCAGCAAAGCGCTGCGCGGGATCGGTAATGTCGCCAGCGTTTCGAAGGTCCCGCGCTCGCGCTCGCGTACGAACGACAACGCAGCCAGCAACACCAATGTCAGCGTCAATACCACACCGAGCAGACCCGGCACGATGAACAACCGTGAGGCACCCTCGGCGTTGTAGCGCCGCTCGATGTGGAGTTTCACCAGAGGCGCCGACCCCTCTGCTGTGCCCATGCCGTAGTGCGCCGACGCCGCCTGCGTCGCCACAATCGAGGCCACGGGATCGGTCGCGTCGGCGATCAGCGTGAGCTGTGCTTGACCGCCACTCAAGACTTTAAGACCCAGGTCTCGCGGCACACGCAACACAAATTGCACGCGGCTCTCCGCGAGCCAGCGGTCGGCTTTGTGCGCATCGCTGGTGCGTGCGACGATACGGAAGTAGCCGAGGCCCTCGAGCTCGCGCCCCGCACGAGCGACGAATTCGTCGTCTTCATGTGCCAGCAGCGCGGTCGGCAGATTCTTGGGATGCAACTCGATCGCATAACCGAATAGCAGAATTTGCACCAACGGCACGGTGAGCAACAGCGCCAATGTCAACCGGTCGCGGAGCATGTGCAGCGTCTCCTTGGCAGCGACCGCGAACAGGCCGTCGACAAATGCCTTCATCGCTGCTCGCCTGCGAGCCACACAAGCGCATCGCCCAGGCGTGGCGCTGTCAGCTCGGGTCTCACGCCTGCTTGCGCACACCATTCGGTCAGCGCTGGCGGCAGATCGATCGCTCGCGCCACTGCGCGCCAGCCATCCGAATCGCGGATGAAACGCAGACTATCGATCTGCGGCAGCGTCTCGTATGGCTCGCCGCTCGCACCGATGCGCCAGACATTTAACCCAAGCTTATGAGAGAGACGACTGGGCGGTCCCTCGGCGCGTAATCGCCCGGCAGTGAGATAGCCGATACGGTCACAGCGCTCCGCCTCATCGGCATAGTGGGTGGTGATGAGAATCGTTACTGCTTGTGCCGAGAGCGTGCGCAATTGCTGCCATAAACGCTCGCGTGCCTGTGCATCGAGTCCGGCCGTCGGCTCATCGAGCAACAACAACTGTGGCGCATGCATCAGGGCAGCGGCGAGCGCGACACGTTGCCGCCAACCACCCGAGAGGGTGCCCACGCGTTGGCGCGCGCGTTCGGTCAAGCCATGCGCCGTCAAGGTAACGCTCACTCGATCTACCGGACGCGACAGGCCGTGAGCCCGCGCGAAGAAGCGCAGATTCTCGCTAACTGTGAGATCGTCATACAGACCACCGCCTTGCGGCAGGTAACCGAGACCGGCCGGCCGCTCGCCGAGCGGGACCGTGAGGCAGTGTCCGTCACCGGCGTCCGCCACGAGTAAGCCGCAGATGATGCGCAAAGCCGTGGTCTTGCCAGCACCATTGGGCCCGAGCAAACCGTAGATCTCGCCATGCCTGAGCGCGAGCGACAGATCATCAAGCGCGGTCACCGCGCCAAAGCGTTTATGCAACCCGCGCGCGACCAGCACCGTGTCAGCCATGCACATAAATGAAACCGCCATAAAGATATTGGGTCGCCTCGGCGCCAAGCACCAGCACACGGTCGCCGGACCTGAGTTGGCCACTGCTGCGTAAATCGTGTAGCGCTACCCAAATGGAGGCGCTGCCGAGATTACCGACGCGCTCTGCGTTGCCGTAGAACAAGCTTCTTGCCAGACCGAGCTTGCGCGCCAGCCAGTTACCGATCTTGCCGTTCGCCTGATGCGGCACAATCGCTGCCAACGCACCGAGGTCGACGCCGGCGTCTCGCGCCGCCCTGAGGCCGGCATCGAACAGCTTGGCACCGTCGCGCTTGACCGCCTCGTAATCGTGGCGAAAGGTGACGACCGAATGGTCCGCGCGCACAGCCGGGTAATCCGAGCCACCCTCATCAAGCGAGAAACCTGGACGCTTGCCGAGCCCGATGTGACCGAAGAATGCCGATTCCACCCGGGCCCCCGGCGTACCGTCGTCCGGCGCGAGCACAATGGCACCCGCCCCGTCGCCCATCTGCATGAGATTCACCCATTGGCCGGGGTCATCGGCCAATGCCAACGCATCGAAATACACCGAACCCGTTTCGCTCCCGACAATGGCCACCGGCGCGGCGCTGGGAACGCCGAGCAGGCCAGTGGCCCATTGCAACGCGTTGGCGAAGCCAGTGCAGGCCTGGCGCAACTCGCTGTAAGGTCCGGCGTGGTTGAGCCGGTCGGCGACTTCCGCGATGTTCGGCGGCAGCAAACGTGCCGGTGTTGTCGTGTGTCCGATCAGGTATTGCAAGCGTGCAACCGGCAGCTTTGCCTGTGCCAGCGCGCCGGCGACGGCATCGGCCGCGAGCTCGGGGTTGCGGCTTCCCGTACGAGGTGACTCGAAACGCGCAGCGAAGTCGCGGCAGATGTGACGGCTCGCCACGCCAAGACGGCGCGCCAGCGCCATGCCGGTTCTCACCGATACACCGAAGTTGGCTTCGATGCGTGCGAGCAGCTCTTCGCTGCTCACCGGCGGCCCTGGTAGGGCACGGCCGGTGCCCAGCACGCGCACACAGCCGGCGGCGAGGCGCGCTGTCATCCACTACCCCGAGCGGCGCTCCTGGTACTTGTCCTTTCGAGCCTGTCGAGCAGTCGTTGCATGTCGACGCCGACGGCTGCGAATGCCGGCGTTGCCGCGGTCATCAGGGCGGCAAATTCGCGCACGACCCAGCTTCGTTCCGCGTGTTCGGTTTGAGCGGTGACGCCGAGCGCCGCGGCGCATCGCCGACTCACGCGCACGTGGCGGCCTTCGTCGCTGCGGATACGGCGGAACAGCTCCGCGAGCTCGGGCACCGCCGCAATCTCGGTTCCAGGACGGCAGATCTCAGCCAATACCTGGCAAAAACTTGCGTCCAGCGCCGCCACGCGTGCCAGATGCACACCGAGGTCGGTCGTCGCCAGCTTGCGCAGAAAGCGTGTCGCTTGTCGCGTTGCGCCACGATCGGCCGGTGGCGGCAGGCGACTACGCAACGCCGACAAGTACATACCGTGTCGACGTTCGTCATCGGCGATGCGCGCCAGCTCGATAGGCAGCACGGGATCAACGCGTTTGGGCAATTCAGGGACCGCCGCTGCAAACACGAACTCGGCGGATTCTTCCCCGCACAACAACAACGGCATGAGATCCGCAAGCGCCTGCGCCGCTGCGGGCGGCATGGCGAGCATTGAGCGCGACTCAGGGATCTGCCAGCGCCGGGATGCGAAGCAGGCGCCTGCGAAGCCACTGCGATTGGCCTTGACCACATCGGTCGCCACTGACGACATACTCAGCTTCCAGCTTCCAGCTTGGCCTTCACCGGCGGGTATTCCTTATCGGCCTCGCTGATCTTGCCGGGGATATCCTTTTCCCAAAGTTTCTGGGCGAGCCAGTTGTTATTGAGGTAGAGCTTATCGTCGACCAATCGCCAACGCTTGCCGTTGCCCGCAACGACCTTACCGCTGGCCATGGCGTAAGCGCAGTACCCGCCATATTGGGGCGCATATTTCTCCGGCATCTGTTTGAAAAGGTCGCGGTGTTCGGCGTTGACAAAGCGCCATGTGGTTCCGGCCCAATCTAGCGTGAACTCGGTCCGACCCTTCTCTGGCTTACCCTCGGTAAAGTAAGCCACTGGATCATAACCATCGATGGCGAGGCCCTTGTCCGCGCCCCAAATGACACTACCCGCGGAAGCAGAGGTAGCAAATAGCGCAAACGACAAAACCACTGCGACGCGATAAAGTGGGTTGTTCATGTTCACCTCGAAGTAGAATGCGTAAACCGTGAGGAGAATGTAAACATCAAAAGAGCGTTACGGTATAAGGGAAACTAACTACGTTCGAGCCCGTACGATCTATGGCATCGGATTTATCGCAAGATTGTGTAGGTGCACGGAATCCGCAAATATCTCCAGCGAGGTTCCGGCCTCTCTATAGGGGCAAAGTAAATCAAAGGAACGTCACAAAAGAATCACGAGCAGTTCACGAGTAAATCACGGAGATCGGGTCAAACCTACATTGTGAAATGCAACGAAGCGGAAACGCAGGTTTTGCGATAATGATGCGACGCCTAGCCGCCAGCGGAGCCAATACACTGATCAGGCAACAAGCATGACGACAAATATCACGGTTGATGAAGCCACCCCCGCGCAATCTGCGCAGATCGCGCCAATGGTCGGGGAATTGCTGACCGAGATAATGACTAACATTGGCGTGCGGGCGTTCAACTTCAATCTTGAAGAGACTACGGAAAGATTGCGAGACTTCCTGCAGAGTCGGAAGTATTACGTTTTCGTTGCACGCGAAGCTGATCATTTTGCGGGGTTCATCGCGCTCTACGAGAGCTACGCCCTTTATGCAGAGGGCGCCTTCGGTACGATCGCAGAACTCTATGTCCGCAGCGAGCAGCGTTCGCGAGGCGTAGGGAAAATGCTCATCGCGAGCGCGAAACAGCTCGCCGCTGCCAGAGGCTGGAGGCGCCTAGAGGTCACCACACCACCCCTTCCCCAGTACGACAGAACTTTAAAGTTCTACGAACAAGAAGGCTTCAGTATCGCCGGCGGCCGCAAGCTCAAAGTGGTTCTGTAAATGGGACTTTTGCAGTTGCTGAAAGCCGGCTCACTCTACTTTGCCCTGGTAGGGGTGTTTACCACCATGCCGCTGGTCGTAGCGCGAAGATAAGTGTGCCCGCGTGGATGAGACGAGACAACAAAGGTTTACCTTCGACGAGGTGGCGAAGCTCTACGATCTTGTCCGCCCCCGCTATCCACCCGAGCTCTTCCTTGATCTAATCCACCTGGCAGAACTCAAGGCCGGCGACCACGTGCTCGAGATCGGTTGCGGCACAGGGCAAGCAACCGAGCCGCTAGCGCAACGCGGATACTCGCTGCTCTGCCTCGAGCCCGGACCCGGCATGACCCGTGTCGCCCGCGAGCGCCTAGCTCGCTTTGCCAACGTGGAGGTCGTCACAGTCAGCTTCGAGCAGTGGCCGCTGCAACCAGCGTCATTCGCCCTGGTCATGTCGGCACAGGCGTTTCACTGGGTCTCCCCGGATGTACGGTTCCAAAAGGCAGCCGCAGCCCTGCATCCCGGCGGACGTCTTGCTATTTTCGGCGTCACACCGGTGCGCGAGACGACAGCGCTGCGCCGCGCGTTGGATCGTGTCTATAACACGTACGCGCCGGCGATGGCGGGCTCCCCGACATCTTCACAGTGGTACTCCGCCAGCAGCCCGACCGAATCTCTTTTCGCAGCTTCTGGGTCATTCGGCGCAGTCACCAGACGCAGCTACGGCTGGTCTCAGGAGTACAAGACGACAGACTACCTGAACCTCATGCGCACGCAATCGGATCATCGCCTGTTGCCGGAGAGGCAACGCGAAACATTGCTTGCCGAGCTCGGCAAAATCATCGAAAACCACGGCGGCAGTATAACCACTCGCTACCAGGCGCACTTGTTCGTGGCACCGCTTTTGGAAAAAACTCTCTGAGTGCGTCAGCGTTGACGCCATGGCGGTGCGTTGTCTGCGGACATCGACGATCGACGGGGATATACTTCGCACGTGCCGCGCGCGTCATCAAAGCTGTGGCCATCTTGATAACAGCAGAACCGGAAGGAGATACCGATGTCCCCTGAACTAGGCTATCTGACCTGGATTACAGCCTTTACCGCTTTGATGTGGATTCCCTACATACTCAATATGATCATGGTGCGCGGGTTATTGGATGCGGTTGGGTATCCCGAGAATCCGGAGCCCATGGCGCCGTGGGCCGAGCGTATGAAGGCCGCGCATTACAATGCCGCCGAGAACCTGGTGGTGTTCGCCGCGCTTGTTCTCATTGCTCACGCGGCCGGTATTCATAACGAAGCAACCGTTCTCGCCGCCGCCGTTTATTTCTGGGCGAGGGTGATTCACTTCGTAGCTTACACTTTTCGCATTCCCTGGGTTCGTACCCTAGCGTTTGTCGTTGGCTTCGCCTGTCAAATCACTTTCGCCTGGCAGATTTTAGCCTAGGGTCGGCTAACCTAGAGAGTAACTTATTGGAAGGCTTTGGCTTTCCGCTAACGCACTAACGGCGCTGCGTGAATTCAGCGGCAAGTTGCTGCCAATCTTGTGGCGTAACGCGCGCAACGACCGAGTAGCGTCCGTTGCCTTCCGGGCGAAACACAACGGCTCCGGCTTCGCCGGTGTATTCGTCGGTGGCTGCGCGCAGCACGTTGCCGTGCGCAACTAATACTGTGTTGGTGCCTGCTCTTGGAGGTATCGACAAACGGTTGCGGGCACGTTCAGCAATGGCCGCCATGCCACCGAAGTATGTCGCCACTCGGGTGTTCATGATGTCCGTTGTGGTCTCGACCGGCCCGAGCTCCATGAGCTGCGCGGTTTGCAAGGTCCGGCAGTAGGGACTCGCGAGCACGGTTCCTACCGGAATTCGCAAGGCACGGATCGCCTCACCGACGCGCTCGGCAGTCTGTCGACCGGCGGGCGCGAGCTGGCGCATCTTGTCCGGATCGCAACTCGTCCAGTCCCCCGCCTTACTCACGTGATCGTCGAGCGACCAATCGGTGGCCGCATGGCGAAAGTAAAGGTTGTATCCACCCCCGCGCAGGGCGCTGACAAGCGCCGCTCCTTCGAGTGGCGCCTGCTGTTGTGCCGCCACTGGGTACGCCATGGCGAGTGCAGCCAAGAACAAGGTGACGACTGCTCTTTCGGTGGAAAGCCGGTTTAGGGCCATATTGACAGAGGTTAAAAGCATTGTTGGTACAGATCAATCTTTCGGTCTTTTTTTTGGAAACGGACGGGCGACGACGGGCAGAACGAGACGCGAGCCAGACCCAGTAGCTGTAGAATATGGGTTTTTTCGGATGGAGTTATCCAGATGGACAAAGTCAAGAAAGCGCGCGCGGTGGGTTTTAATCATGTCGCGCTCGAGGTAGGTGACATCGAGGAAGCGCTGGCTTTCTACGGAAGCTTTCTCGATTTTGGGTTGCGCGAAAAGAGTGACACGGATGCTTTTATCGACCTCGGTGATCAGTTTCTTGCACTGAGCAAAGGTCGTCGCCAGAATGCCGACGAC
>QKEI01000166.1 GCA_003251795.1 Candidatus Muproteobacteria bacterium | reverse complement strand
CGCGTGGCCAGTGAAATTAGCAAGCACTTGACGAAGCGCAGTAAGGTTTACAACATCGACGGCGACGCCGACGCAATTGAAAAAACGCTGCGTGAAGCCCAGTGGTCCGAGCGCGAGCAGGTGGTAGCTATCGGTCTAGCGGCGGCACGCGCGGCGCGAGAGTTGTCTGGCAAACAGGTGATTTTTTGCCAGGTATTCAACTACACGGACTATGACCTGATAACGCCGTGGATGAAGGGTGTGAGTATGCTGCCACGTTTCTCGGAGCAGCTTCGCGTGTGGAAGGACGTGAATCCGAACCTTCGTCGCGTAGCCTTGCTTACCGGTGCCAACCAACAACATTTGGTCACGGCGGCGATTGAGGCTGCGCGGGATTATGGCATGGAAGTGGTCTACCGCGAGGTCCATTCTGACAAGGAAACCCTCTATAGCTTTAAACGTCTTGCCCCAGAAATCCAAGGTCTGTGGTTATTGCCGGATAACCGTGTCCTCAGCGCGGGCGTGATACGGGCGCTCATGTCCTACGCAGTGAGACAGCGTAAGGAAGTGCTGGTTTTCAGTCCGACATTGCTTAAGATAGGGGGGCTAATCAGCATCGAGGGTACGGAATCGGATGTCGCGGCACAGGTGTTGGCACGACTGCAGCAAGCTTACGGGCAGAAAGAAATCCCCGGTCCGGATGTAGTTCCACTGACCTCCATGCAATTGCAAATCAATGCACGCATGGCGAAACAACTAGGCTTGGCGCTCCCGGCGAAGTACAAGACGGTGGCGTATGAACCGTGAATGTGAACGCACTGGGAGCACAGCTGTTTGCAGGTGACTGAGATGTTTAGGCAGCGACAGATTCGGCAAAAATTTGAGGCCGCATTAGCGCGCGCAGGTGCGTTGGCTCTGAGGTACGCGCCCGTCCGCGGCAAGGCGCAGCGCAGCTTGGTTGGGCACATACAGCTGTTGCAACTCGCTTTGGGACTGTTCGTTTGCTTATTGGCGGTAAGCGTGGTTTGGTGGACCTCGACAAGGGTGAGTGAGGATTACTTTCGAAAACAAGCTGTGCAGTGGTTGGGCAAGTTCGACGAGTTGAGCACGCCGTTGTATGTCTCCATGGATGAAGCCACGTTTTCCAGCATCCAAAAGCAGGTGAGCGAGTTCCGTGAAATCGCTTTCTTGCGCTACTACGACGCCGACGGTGTCACTATTCTTGCCGAATACAATGCCGACCCGACTGCATACAAAGGGGTCCCGCGGCTCAGCCAGGACCAGCTCACAGCACTGCGTGCCATGCGCGGTACCGATAAGCCCTACCTGTTGGATCAATCGGCAGCTAACGGTTTTTTGATTCGTGCGAGCGCGCCGCTGTGGGTTAGATCGATCCAGTCTGATGGTCTGCTCGGGTTCAATCTCGATGCGCAGGGCGACGAGCAGCGTGAGCTGCTTGGGTTTCTCGAGCTGGGTCTCGATTTTCGGCAATATCGCGGCCAACTGGTGCGCAACATCGCCATCGGCAGCGGCGTAATCGCGCTGCTGTTGTTGCTCTCGATCGTTGTTGGCGGAAGGATGTTGAAGCGCGCTCTCCTACCGCTTCTGGCGCTGGAGAAGCCGCTGGCACGGCTCGCAGCCGGGGATGTGGACGTGAAGGTGGAGAGCGCTGGGCATCGGGAGATCAGCGCCATCAGTACCGCATTAAACACCACGATCGGCGCGCTCAAGGAACGCGACGAGACGCTCCGACGACTTGCCGATCATGACCAGCTTACAGGTCTGCTCAATCGCCATTGTTTTGCGCAAGTGCTCGAGAGCGAGGCGACACATATAGGCTGGAACGGCGGCAGCAGTGCACTGCTCTTCATCGATCTCGATCAGTTCAAGCTCGTTAACGATACGCTCGGCCACGCGGCAGGCGATCGCTTGCTGTTACAGGTTGCGGAGAGACTAAAAGCGAACGTCCGCGAACCGGACGTGGTATGCCGTTTCGGCGGCGATGAGTTTACGGTCCTCGCCCGTGGGGTGACGGTGCAGGGCGCGACAAACCTGGCGCAGTCCCTGATCAGGGCGCTGCAAAACCTGCACTTCGTCGAGGGTGGACAGGTTTTCAACATCTGTTGCACGGTCGGTGTGACCATCATCGATTCTGACCGTTTCACCCCGGATGAGTTACTGGCACAGGCGGACATGGCGTGTTACGAAGCGAAGTCACGCGGACGTAATTGCTTTAGCGTATTTGCCGGCGGCAATGGCGAGACCGACCAGATGATGCTGTACATCGGCTGGTCCCAGAAGATACGTAATGCTATCGAGCACGACGAGTTTGTGTTGCACTACCAACCTATTATCAACATGGCTAATGGCCAGGCGGAGTTGTACGAAGTGCTTTTGCGTATGCCCGACGAGGGCAGGGCGGTCAGGTCACCGGGGGCGTTTCTACCGGTTGCGGAGCGTTTCGGCATGATGCTCGATGTGGATCACTGGGTAATCCGCAACGCTACCAAAGCGCTGGCAGGTTTCCGCGAGGCCGGCAGAAACGTCACGTTTTGCATCAATTTATCGGGCCACGTGTTTGAAGACCCGCGGCTGGTCAGTTGCATCAGGGAAAGCCTCGAGGCGAACCGTCTACCGCCGTCCTCGGTGGTTTTTGAGATCACGGAACAGGTGGCGATACGTTATTTGGACCGCGCCAACCGGCGAATGCGCGAGATCATGGATATTGGTTGTAGTTTCGCTCTCGATGACTTCGGCGCTGGTTTCAGCTCGCTCACGTATATCAAACGATTACCGGTCGATTACATTAAGATCGAGGGCAGCTTCATCGAGAACATCTCCCGGGACTCCATCGATCAGTCGATGGTCAGGTCGATCGTGCAGATCGCCCGAACCACGGGCAAGCAGACCATTGCCGAGTATGTGCAGGACTTGAAAAGCCTGCAGATGCTACGAAAACTCGGGGCCGACTATGCACAGGGGTTTTATATCGGCAAGCCCACAGGAAACCTTGTGTTGCCAGGACCCACACGACTGAGCGTCGTCAAGCCTGGCGAATAAAGCACCCTTTGTGGCACGGTGAGCTAATGTGCCGCCTGGCGCCGCACCCCTCCGGCCTTCCGCAGTGCCGCCAGCTCATCGCCCAGATACATTGCGATCGAACGCATACCTGAGACCCCAGCTTCGTCCTCGGCGGCCGGGTTATAGTTGGTGTTGGTGTTGATGTCGTAGGTGTAGGGTTCACCCTTGTCATCAACAATAAACTCGATACCAGCGATGTGGATGGCGTTCGCTTCGAGGAAGCGCGCATAGCGCGTGAGCATCGGGTGGTCGAAGTTCTTGACAATCCGGAATTTAGAAGTCGGTGTCTCATTCGCTGGGCAGAATTCGTCCCCTACCTGGCACTCGTCCGCCGGGCAAAGCAAGAACCCCTGGGAAGTGTCTGCGCGCAGGGCATATAGAAACTTACCACCGACGAACTCACAACGCGTGATGAACGGCTCCGGCGCCTCGACGTACTGCTGGACCAGCGTGATGCCATCCAGGGACTGTTCGAATTCCGAGCCCTCGAGATAGACCTGTAATGCCGCGGCGCCGCGAAACAGTCGCACGCCGAGTCCCTTGCCCCCGCGGTTATGCTTGGTAATGAATGGCCTGTTAAAAGTCTTGGCTGCTTGCAGGATCTGCTCACGACCGACGGCGGCAACGGTTCGCGGTGTGCGTATGCCATGCGCAGTGAGCGCTGTATACTGTGCCACTTTGCTGATTTCCAGTTGCAGTGCGCGGCTGCTGTTGAGCACCCTGCGGCCGTGATCCTCAAGCCAGGCAAGCACTGCGGCCGTATACTCGGCGGCATACCGGTGATCACGCGTGTGCGACGATGCGCTCATGCGATTGTAAAAGACGCCCTCGGGTGGCGGTGTAGAGAGATCGAGGTGTCCCTGGTCCAGGAACCATTCGCGATAGGGTAAGCCGAGGCGCTGTAGCTCGGTACGCAACGGCGCTGTCCACTCGTGGTTTTCATGAATAACGTATATGCAACTCATCGCAGTTTCAGTCTCCAACATCGATAAGGGATATCGCCTCCGCTAGAGTAGCGGCCGGATAGAGAGCGGGGGGAGCGTATGGGCTGTGTTTCGGTTTAAGCGGGGGAAAGTCGGCTTAAACTAGTGCGTTGCCCCACGTCCCCCATACTACAGCAGCAACAGCAGCGGCATGTGACAACGGACATGTGAACGCTCGAGATAGGACGCATATTGGTTTCGCCGAAGGACACGCGTGCATGCTAGCAACCGCATGCGCGTGCTCGCAACGCAGGCGCAATAATATTGCGTTCTATGCTTATAACCCGCGCTTCTAAGTGTTTACGGCCCCTGCCAGATATCGCTGAGTAACATTAAGTTACCCAATACTTACTATTGAAATAATTACTTTGTTGAATACCGGAGGGCCTTCCTAGAATGCTTGAAGATCGTGTGGGTTTGACTCGATCGACCAGGCAGGCTGGGCGATGCGCCTGAGCCGAAGTAAACCATCATCCGGGAGGTCCGTTATGAAAGTTTGCGTTGTTGGAGCCGGTGCCATTGGTGGATATCTGGGCGTTAAGCTGGGGCGCGCAGGCGAGGATGTAACCCTGATCGCGCGTGGCGCCCATTTGGAGGCCATCAAGAAGAAGGCGCTGACGCTAGTGACGCAGGACGGCAAAGAGGAGGTAGCACGGTGGGTAAAGTCCACGAGTAACTTCCGTGAGGCCGGCCCGCAGGACATCGTCATTTTGGCGGTGAAAGCGCATCAGATCGCACCGATCGCGCGTGACCTACGGGCGCTGTTCAATCCACACACGATGGTCGTCACCACGCAGAACGGTATTCCCTGGTGGTATTTCTGCAAACATGGCAGCCAGTACGAGGGCTATCGCATTAAAGCGGTTGACGCCGACGGCGTGATTGCCGATAACATCGACGCTGACCGCATCATCGGTTGCATCGCCTATCCGGCGACCGAGATTAGCGAGCCGGGTGTCGTGCGTCACGTCGAGGGTAGCCGTTTCCCAATAGGGGAGCTCGATGGTGCCGAGACCGACCGCATAAGGCTCGTGTCCGATATGTTCACTCGCGCCGGTTTCAAGTCACCGATACTGAACGACATCCGCTCGGAGATTTGGTTGAAGGCGTGGGGCAACCTCACCTTCAATCCGATCAGCGCATTGACCCACTCTACCCTGGTCGATATCTGCCAGTATCCGCTCACCCGCGGCTTAGCGGCGCAGATGATGACCGAAGCCCAGGCGATTGCTCATAAGCTCGGCGTCACCTTCCGCGTACCGCTGGAAAAACGCATCGCTGGCGCAGAGAAGGTCGGCAAGCACAAGACCTCCATGTTGCAGGATGTAGAGGCAGGCAAGGCATTGGAGGCGGATGCACTGCTGGGTGCCGTCGTGGAGCTGGGCGGGCTGACCGACACACCGACACCGTGCATGACCGCGGTTTATGCGTGCGTTAAGCTGCTCGCCAAGACCATGGTCGACGAGGCGCTGTACATCAAAGGCCAGCCGGTTGCTACGGCCGCCCCCGAACCGGAGATGGAACTGAGGCTGAGCGCTACCGGCTAGACGGCAGCGTCCCTACGCTACGCCACTTCGCTCGATCGCCCGTACGAGGGTCGAGTGATCCTTGTTTGCCCATCCGTTGGCGGCGCAGGCGTTGAATAGCTCCTGTGTGCTGGCGGTATTCGGCAGGCTCATGTTGAGCGCCCGCGCCCCCTCCAGCGCCAGGCGCAGATCCTTCTGATGCAGTTCGATGCGGAAGCCGGGATCGAACGTGCGTTTGATCATACGCTCGCCGTGCACCTCGAGGATGCGCGAGCCGGCAAATCCTCCCAGCAAGGCCTGGCGCACCCGTGCGGGATCAACGCCGGCTTTGGCGGCGAACACCAACGCCTCACTGACGGCCTCGATGGTCAGGGCGACGACGATCTGATTTGCTACTTTTGCGGTCTGCCCGGCGCCATTGTCACCGATAAGCGTGATGTTCTTGCCCATCAGCTCGAACAAGGGTTTGACCTTGTCGAACGTTGCTTGTGGACCACCAACCATGATCGTGAGCGCGGCATTCTTGGCGCCGACCTCTCCTCCGGAGACGGGTGCGTCGAGATAATCACAGCCGAGCTCGTTTATTTTTTTCGCGAATTCCTTGGTCGCAACCGGTGCGATGGAGCTCATATCTACCACCGTCTTACCTTTGCTCAGTCCTTCCGCTATCCCGTTCGGCCCGAACAGCACCCGCTCTACATCGGGCGTGTCGGGAACCATGGTAATGATGATCTCTGACTTTTGCGCCACCTCCTTGCATGAGCCACAGGCGGCGGCACCACCATCTGTCAGCTCCTTGGGCAGCGGTGAGCGATGTTTTGCCAGAAACAGTTCGTGGCCAGCCTTTTGCAGGTGGCCCGCCATCGGTCGGCCCATGATGCCTACACCTATGAATCCAATCTTACTCATCGTGGTTATGCCTCCATCAAATGGGTTAGGGGACCTCTCAAGTACGAGTCTTCGTCGCAGAGCACGCGGAGACGTTTTCGTTATTTCGCGCGCTCAGCGGTGGGTAGTTCTGGGATCAAGACTTCCTTAAATAAGGGTTCACCCAGCCAAGCCCTTCACTTGTGCTTGTCTTTGGTTTGTATTCGCAACCTATCCAACCGTCATAACCGAGGCGGTCTATGAGGTTGAACAGGAAAGGATAGTTGATTTCTCCGGTGCCGGGCTCGTGGCGTCCGGGGTTGTCGGCAAGCTGCATATGCCGAATCATGTCGAAGTTAGTTTCAATCGTGTGCGCAAGATCGCCCTCCATCACTTGCGCGTGATAGATGTCATATTGCAGGTACAGGTTGTCGGAGTCCACGTCCCTGATGATATCCAGTGCCTGGCGGCTATAGTTCAGGTAGAAACCGGGAATGTCGCGCGTATTGATCGGTTCGATCAGGAGCCGAATCCCTGCGCGCTTGAGCTCGGCGGCGGCAAACTTAAGGTTGGTGACAAAAGTCTCGCGCAGTTTGTCCGGGGGCACGGCCGCCGGTCTTATACCAGCGAGACAATTAACCTGCTTGCAGCCAAGCGCAGTCGCATACTCGATTGCCATCGCTACGCTTTGCTGAAATTCGCCGACACGGTCAGGGTGACAGGCGATGCCGCGCTCTCCGCCCTGCCAATTACCCGGCGGCAGATTGTGCAGCACCTGTTTCAGGTCGTGGGTCTGCAGATGTTCGACCAGCACCGTCTTGTCGTAGGCGTAAGGAAACAAGTACTCGACGGCTTTGAACCCCGCACGAGCAGCGGCCTGGAAACGCTCGAGGAAATCGACCTCGTTAAACATCATGGTTAAATTGGCGGCGAAGTTTGGCATGTTGCTGCTCTCGCTAATTCCGAGATGTCTATAGTCAAGCCGTCGCTCTGGCCGTATTCGGCGGGCGAAAAACCGCCTCCATCTCCCGACGGATGCGCACCGCGGGCAGCGTTTCGTCGATGTCGACATCGCGCCAGCGAATCGGTTGGTTCGCGGCAACGGCGGTCTTCAACTTGACGCCGTGCGCGAGCCCAATCGGCAAACCTCCTAGGGCCAATGAGTCGCCCGCTGGCATCAACCGGCCCCAGACACAATAGCCACCTTCGCCGTCAAGCAGCTCGCCCGCGCGCAAGTCGCGTTTAGCTGTAGCGACGACGTCACCGGTGAAACCCTGCGCCGCACCCGTCGCCTCGCCGCGCAAGGCAGCTAGCGCGACGCTTATACCAAGTTCGAGGCCTATAAGATGAAACGGCCGATACAAGGCGGAGTAGCGTCCGCTGTCGTCGGTGACAAGCCCGTACTCGCTGAAGCATTGGGCGGTGTAGTCTGATGGTGCCTCGAACGTGACGTACACACCCCAGCGCAGGTCACGCTCTACTTTGCTGCCGTCACGGTTTTGCGATGAGATCACTTCGACCATGCCTTTCTGTTGCAACGTGCCGCCTTGCGAACGTGGTTTGAGTATTTGGGGCAGGGTATCGACGCTGCACGGCGGGAATTGCAGGCCCTGCGCCGGCGGTGTGAGGCCGGTGGCATTCGCCACGGCCGCCATCTCGATGGCGGACTTGGTGCCGTCAAGAAAGGAGTTGAACATCTTCGGATTCATGCCGCCCTGAGCTGCGCGCTCCGGCGTGAGCCCGTAATACCGCCATACGGTATCGGGCGTAGACGCGTGGTATTCCGGCATATACTTGGTGCCTTTGCCCGCGCACACGACCTCAAGGCCGGTCGCACGCGCCCAATCGACGAGCTCGACGATTAGCGCGGGTTGATCTCCATAGGCCATCGAGTAGACGATACCGGCCTCACGTGCGCGTCGCGCGAGCAACGGCCCTGCGAGCACATCTGCCTCGACATTGACCATGACGATGTGGCGCCGCACCTCGATGCAAGCGAGCGCATGACGTATGCCGACGACCGGGTCACCCGTGGCGTCGATGATCACGTCCAGACCGTCTGCGCTGATCAGGGTGGCAGCGTCTTCGGTCAGATACGTCGCGCCCACAGCGATTGCGTCGCGAAGCGTTCTAGCGTCGATTTCATCACGCGACCAACCTGTACGCTGCAGCGCCGCACGTGCGCGCTGTACATCAAGATCGCATACACCCGCCACCTGTAGACCAGGTGTATGGCGGGCCTGTGCCAGAAACATAGAGGCAAACTTGCCGGCACCGATAATGCCGACGCGCACCGGGTTCTCGCGTCGTTCGCAGAGCAGCCGATAAAGATTCATGCGCGCCTCCTGGTGGCGGAAAACAAGGTGCAAAGTTTATCGCTGGCGCAACGGGCAAGCCAGCGCCGTAGTGGCCGATCTCATTCACAGCGACCGACGCGGTCCGATTGGCCGAATCAGGGCACGACCCGGTCTATTATCACGTCTACCGATTTCGTGGTATCGAGCGTAATGATACCGCTGCTGCCCTCGAGATCGCCGCTTTGCGGAGTCGCGATGCCGCTCTTGGAAATACGGGCACCTATGACGACCTTGTCGAACTGTGACAGCTTCATCGCTGGCGTCATCGCCATCGAATCATCGAGAACTACCGTAGCAGGCAACGCCTGTACCTGTTGCCGTACGATTGCCAGTGGCATGCGTGGTCCTTGCGACGCCTGCGCGTAAATGAAGACCGTGTCTTTCGGAGCGGCGCGCGCGGCCAAGGTCGGATCGAGTGCGACCTTCACCTCGAGCCTGGCGCCGCCTGCTGTCGCCGTCGAGGGCGGAGCGGGGCGACTCGGCTCCGGACTGGCGACGGCGTTACCTATCGCTTGCTCGAGAAAAGAGCGTACCAGTTGCGCTCCCTCGCTGCCCGGCGGCAGCAGTTCTTGCAGCCGTTGCAGATGGGCCACCGCCACCTCACGTTCGCCTCGCTGCATGGCCGCCATGCCGCTCAACCAAAGCGCCTTCGGATTATCTGGTTCAAGCTTGAGCGCACGCCCAGCTAAATCCGTCGGTAGCCCATCGAGTCGGCTGCCATTCGCGAGCGCGAGGGCTTCTGCATAATCGGCCATCAGCCGCCCATCATTCGGCCTGAGCTCGTAGGCGCGCGCATAGGCCATAGCGGCATCGCCATAGCGTTGTTGGGTCACGTAGGAACGCGCCAACAACAACCAACCTTCGACATTATCCGGTTCGCGCTGCAATTTGTCGCGCAGCTGTTGCACCATCTGTTCGATGGAGTGCATGTCAGTCGTCTGTTGACCGGACTGGGGGAGCGCTTGTGGTGAGGTATGGATGGACTGCGGATCGCCCAGCGTCAAATAAAGCGCAATTGCCAGGGCCGGGATCGCCACCGCAGCTACAATGGCACCGAGCAGACGTGGCGGGTGTGTTATTGAAAGTGCGTCGTCGTCACCTTCGACGTCACGTAGCAGATTGCGCTGCAGCTCGGCGCGTGCCTGCTCAAACTGATCCTGGCTCAGTACACCGTTTTGCAGCTCGGTTTCGAGCTCTTGCAGGCGTTCCTTATGGATGCTGATGTTGAGCTGTCTGCGGACGACGCTGCTGGTGCGCGCGCGTCCAGCGAGCGCGGGGATGACGAAAGCGAGCGCGATGGCGACCATGGCGGCGGCTGTCAGCCAGAAAACGATCATGGTCGACCGTCCTTGGTCTCGCTCGTCTCGAGCAGTGCCGTGATGCGCTGCTGTTCTTGCTCCGTGAAGCTTGTGTCTGCCTGGGCGCCGCGCCGACGTATGAAGCGCACCACCACGAAAGCCCCGATGAGCAATAAAACAGCGGGACCGAACCAGAGCAGATAAGTAACGGGTTTCACGCGTGGGCGGTAAAGCACGAAATCGCCGTAGCGGGCAACGAGAAAACCGATGATCTTTTCATCGTTTTCACCAGACTGCACCATGCGATAGACCTCTTGCCGCAAGTCCTGCGCGAGATCGGCGTTGGAATCAGCGAGCGATTGGTTCTGGCAGACGAGGCAACGCAGCTCGGCGAGTAGCGCCTCGTATCGTGCCGCCTGCGCTGGGTCGTTGAACTGCATCGGTACATCCGCCGCCCAGCTTGCCGACACAATCAGCGACGCAATCAGCGAGGTAATCAATGCAAGCCGCTTCATGTCTTAGGCTGCTCCAGCTCGCGTACTAGCGGCATGATCTTTTGCTCGAGTGCTTTCTGATCAATCGGTCCGATGTGCTTATAGCGTATGATGCCGTTGCGATCGATGACAAAGGTCTCCGGCACACCGTAGACACCGAAATCAATACCGACCTTCCCCTTGAGATCATGCGCGCTCGCAAGATAAGGGTCGCCAAGGCTATCAAGCCAGCGAATGGCGTCTTCGCGTCGATCCTTGTAGTTCAGTCCGTAGATTGTGACACTGTTGCTGCGCGACAGCGCCACCAACAATGGGTGTTCCTCGCGGCACGATACACACCAAGACGCCCAGACGTTGAACAACGAAACCTTGCCGCGCAGGTCGCTCGAGCTAAGCGTCTTGTCAGGTGCTTTCACCTCCGGTAGGGCAAAGTTCGGTATAGGCTTGTCAATCAGCGGTGAGGGTACGAGCTTGGGGTCAAGCCCGAGACCGACCGCCAGCAGTATTACCAGCGTTATGAATACGCCGAGGGGGATCAGGTAACGCAGCATCAAGGTCTTCCAGGTACTGATGCCTCGTGTGCTAGTGCTGCCAACGTCGCCTCACGCCGCCGCAACGCGGTGCGGTAGCGTCGGTCCAGGGTAGCGAGCAGGCCACCGAGTGCCATGAAGATGGCCCCCAGCCAGATCCAGCGAACGTAGGGCTTGTGATACAGGCGCAGGCTCCAGGCGCCATTGTCGAGGGGGTCGCCGAGCGACACATAAAGATCGCGGGTGAAGCCGGGATCGATGCCCGCCTCGGTCATGGGCATATCGCGCACACTGTAGGTGCGCTTTTGCGGGTGCAGGGTCGTCACTAATCGTTTGCCTCGCAAGATGTGGACCTCGCCCTCGCTCGCCCGATAGTTGGGCCCTTGCACCGGGCGCACACCCTCGAAGCGAAACGTGTAGCCGCCAAGCTCGGCTGTCTGACCGGGCGCCATGCTCTGGTGCGAATCGGTGCTGTACTCGCTCGTTACCGTGATGCCGACGATGGTAATGGCGAGACCCACATGTGCAAGACACATACCATAGAACTCCAGCGACTGGCTGCGTAGCGCGATCCACGGATGTCTTGCGTTCGTTATCCTTGCCTGCAACACGCGTACCGTGCTCAACACTATCCATGCGCTCAAGGCCACACCCAGCCCGACCCTAAGCCCCGGCGCACTTAGCAGCATCGCGGCGACGGCGATACCGATGACAATGGCGGCGATCGCTGCGTAGCGCAGCTGCAACCAGAGACGTGGCAGGTCGTCTTTCTTCCAACGCGAAATGGCACCCGCGCCGAGCAGTATTGCCAGCGGAATCATCAGCGGCACGAACACCGCGTTGAAGTAAGGCCGTCCGACTGACAACTTGCCGAGCCCGAGGGCGTCGATCACCAAAGGATAAAGCGTGCCGAGTAATATGGTCGCCATCGCGACCACTAACAGCACGTTGTTGGCTAGGATAAAACTTTCGCGCGAGACCAACGCGAAGGTAGTGCTATCGAGCGCCCCGGGCGCGCGCCAGGCGTAGAGCGCAAGCGACAAACCAATCGTCAAGCCCAGCAACACTAGAATGAAAATGCCACGGGCCGGATCGGTGGCAAAGGCGTGCACAGACGTGAGCACCCCCGAGCGTACTAGGAACGTGCCGAGTAAGCTGAGCGAAAACGCGCAGATAGCGAGCAGCACCGTCCAGCTCTTGAATGCCCCGCGTTTTTCTGTGGCGGCGAGCGAATGGATTAAAGCGGTGCCGACAAGCCAGGGCATGAATGATGCATTCTCTACCGGATCCCAGAACCACCAGCCGCCCCAACCGAGCTCGTAATAGGCCCACCAACTGCCCAGCGCAATGCCGATGGTAAGAAACATCCAGGCGACCGTGGTCCACGGTCGCGACCAGCGTGCCCAGGCCGCGTCGAGGTGTCCGCCGAGCAGCGCGGCGATTGCCAGCCCGAAAGCGACGGAGAAGCCAACATAACCCATGTACAGCATCGGCGGATGCACGATCAGGCCAAAATCCTGCAGCAAGGGATTGAGGTCCGCACCATCTGCCGGCACCGGGAACAGGCGCTCGAATGGGTTGGAGGTGATGAGCATGAACAGCAGGAAACCGATGCTCACCAGAGCCATGACGCCCAGCACGCGGGCGACGAAGGCTTCGGGCAGGCGGCGGCTGAAGAGGCTCACCGCGAACGTCCACCCACCAAGAATCAGACTCCAAAGGAGCAATGAGCCTTCGTGTGCGCCCCACACAGCGGACATGCGGTAGTGAACGGGTAAGGCCGAATTGGAATTGCGAGCGACGTATGCCACTGAAAAATCGTTCATCACAAACGAGTACATCAGCACGGCGAATGCCGCTAGCAAGAAAAGAAACTGCGCTCGTGACGCCGGCCGCGCGACCGCCATCCACGCGGGTAGGCCGCGGGCCGCACCGACCAGCGGGAAGAACGCCTGCATTATCGCCAGGCTCAAAGCCATAATCAGGGCGAAGTGCCCAATTTCAGGAATCATCGTCTATTCCGGGGTATCAGTTAAGTGGCTAACTCGTGAACAGCGGGAATAATACCATCCCTTAGGCAAAGGCGGATGCCAGATGCCCAGACTCCTGATAAACGGAGTAGGCGGTCTATTCGATACATGGTCGCTTTAGTACCCGCGCAGTTCCTGAGGGTAACACCCGTCCAAATAGCCTATACCCTCGGCCTCACGCATGTTTAAGGGAAACTGACATCAATAATAGGCGGGCTCGTTACCGCGTTTCCATTTGATGTTGCAGCCCATGCTCGCTTTCTGGTCGGGTGACGGGGTGGCTCCAGCTAAAACGGCATCAACGGCG
>QKEI01000007.1 GCA_003251795.1 Candidatus Muproteobacteria bacterium | reverse complement strand
TGCCGAAATCTCATGATCAACAAGCGGCTGTTTCTGCAGAGGAAGGACGATCCAGAATTCGTCCTACGAGAGCACAGCGAATTCTATGCAGAGGACGGCACCCTTATCGTCAGCAATACGCAAGACCTGACGCAGCAGCTGCTCCAGAGCGGTTATTATATCGCCGCCGATGAACTGCCAATTCCTGAAGATGCGCCGCCGGGGAGGTATCGGTTGGTGACCAAGTTGTTATTGTCCAAGAAAGGCCAGACAGCAGTGTTCGTATTGGCCTCGGCGGAAGTACGCTATCGCATCCTACCGCTTGACTAGCGAGATCCCCCAGGCTTCAGGACTTGCCAGTAAAACCATGTTCGGCGAGGAAGCCGCGGGTGATCGTTGAGCTCGCCGTTTCGCGCTGCTCACCCTGCAGCAGGCGTTCCAGGTAACGGGCAATCAGATCCACTTCGAGATTGACATGACAGCCGACAATCAGGCGATCCAAGGTTGTACAGCGCAGCGTATGCGGGATGATATTGACATTAAATGTCCGGGCGGCGACAGCATTCACGGTAAGACTCACGCCGTCCACGCAGATTGATCCTTTCTCAGCGATATACTTCACGAGCGCGGCGGGTGTTTCAATGCTGAACAGCACTGAGCGCCCTTCCGGCCGTCGCTCCACAATCTTGCCAACACCATCCACATGGCCCATCACCAAATGGCCCCCTAAGGGGGTCTGCGGTGTTAGCGCCTTCTCCAAATTCACGTGATCTCCCACCCGCAGCCTCGCAAACGTGGTCCGCGACAGTGTTTCTGCCGACAGATCGGCTGCGATCTGATGGTCACCGACGATGGAAGCGGTCAAGCATACACCGCTAACGCTCACGCTATCTCCAGCATTGACACCGATTAGATCCAGATTACCGGTGTGTAACGTAATGCGTCGATCGCCGCCGTGATCGTACAACGATACGACCTTACCAACCGCCTGAACAATGCCCGTAAACATATCAAAAATCCGTGAGGCGTGAAGGGTCAGGGGTGAGGTGAAATACTCTGCGGCATCTCTCCTTCACCTCACTCCCCACACCTCACCCCTCACTTTTGCGATAACGCGCCAGTCATCACCAATCGTACGCATGTCTTGAATCTCTAATCGTACTCGATCTTGCAGACGGATGAGCTCGGGGAGCTTGAACATACCTTGGGCTTCACTGCCGAGCAGGCAAGGCGCCAAATAGACGATAAGCTCGTCGACCAGATTCGCCTGCAGCATCGCGCCAGTCAAAGTCGCTCCGCTCTCGAGCAACACCTCGTTGATCTCGCGCGCTGCCAACTGCTGCATCAGGGCCGGTAGACTCACTCGGCCCTGTTCGCCAGGAACGCGCAGCACCTCCACCCCACGGGCACGCAAGCGCTCGGCATGCTCGTCATCATTCGCGCAGGTGGCCAACAATACCTGTGCGCCGTCCGCGATCAGCGCGGCTTGCGGCGACATTCGCAGTCGACTATCAATCACAATGCGCAGCGGTTGCCGTTTGCTGGCAATCGTGCGCACACTCAAGCGAGGATCGTCTTTCAGCACCGTCTCGATACCCGTCATGATTGCCGAGCTACGGGCGCGCCACTGCTGCACGTCGAGCCGTGCCGCCTCGCCGGTGATCCACTTACTCTCACCGCCGCGCGTGGCCGTGCGACCGTCAAGGCTCGCTGCCACCTTGGCGCGTACAAACGGGCGCCCGCTACGCATGCGACTGATAAACCCAGGGTTGAGGGCCTCAGCTTGCCGCTGCAAGAGACCCACCTCTACTTCGATGCCGGCTTGCCGCAACGCGTTCACACCGGCGCCACTGACTTTCGGGTTGGGGTCTGGCATGGCCACCAGTGCGCGGGCAATCTTCGCCTCGATCAGGGCCACGCTGCACGGCGGCGTGCGGCCATGATGGGAACAGGGTTCAAGGGTAATAAATGCCGTGGCACCACATGTGTGCTTTCCAGCCGCACGCAAGGCATGGATCTCAGCATGCGCTTCGCCGGCACGCTCGTGCCAACCTTCGCCAACCACTTGGTTACCCTGAACCAGTACACAACCTACGCGCGGATTCGGGTCAGTGGTGTAAAGTCCGCGCTGCGCTAGGCGCAGGGCGTGCGCCATGTGCTCTACTTCGACAGTCTGATGGTTCACTTCTTTTCGCCGCTGTCCGGAATGAGCTTGAGTTGTCGGCGGCGTATCTCGGCGCTAGGCTCGTTCTGTAGACGCTCCACTTCTTCGCTAAAGGCATTCAGGTCTTCGAAGCTACGATAAACGGAGGCAAAGCGCACATAGGCAACCGCGTCAAGTTCCTTGAGATCCTCCATCACCCATTCGCCGAGTTGGCGTGACTTGATTTCGCGCTCACCGCTGGCGAACAACTTCTGGCGAATTCGGCCGATTATTGCCTCGATGGCTTCGGTGTCGACCGGTCGCTTCTCTAATGCCCGGCTCATACCCGTGCGCAGCTTGTCCTCGCTAAAAGACTCTCGACGTCCGTCTGACTTGATGATTTGCGGCAAACGCAGCTCGGCGCGCTCGTAAGTGGTAAAACGCGCCCCGCAGGCACCGCATTCACGCCGGCGTCGTACCGAACCGCCTTCGTCGGCCAGGCGCGAATCGACAACGCGCGTATCGTCATGGGAACAGAACGGACAACGCATGCTCTTGTGGACCGTAACCGTAAGTAGCGAATCGTAAATTGTAAACCGGCCGCCGTAAACCCGAGGCCAAGGCAAAAGCGTAGCGGGTAGGGGTACAGCTACTTCACACGCTTCCCGAATACACTGGAAAGTCGCGACAAAGCTGCAAGACCTTCTGTCTGACCCTTTGCCGCGTCGAAACGTCAGCCAGGTCATCGAGCACATCGCAGCTCCATTGGGCAAGCTGCTGGCATTCGGCCACGCCGAAGCCACGGGTGGTGACGGCGGGCGTGCCGAAGCGCAGGCCACTGCTTATTGAAGGCTTCTGGGGATCATTGGGTACAGCATTCTTGTTGACGGTGATGTGGGCCTCACCGAGCGCCGCCTCGGCGTCTCTGCCGGTAATACCCTTGCCCACTAAGTTCACCAGAAATAAGTGATTATCCGTCCCGCCAGAAACGATTTTGTAACCGCGCTCAACCATCACCGCTGCCATGGCCCTGGCGTTGTCGAGGACGCGCTGCTGGTAGCCACGGAACTCCGGTTGCAGGGCCTCTTTAAACGCAACTGCCTTGGCGGCAATTACGTGCATCAACGGCCCTCCTTGGATACCAGGGAATACCATCGAGCTCAGCTTCTTCTCGATCTCGGGGTTAGCTCGCGCCAGGATCAAGCCGCCGCGTGGGCCGCGCAGTGTTTTGTGCGTCGTCGAGGTCGTGACATCGGCGATTTGCACTGGGTTAGGGTAGAGTCCGGTGGCCACCAGGCCAGCGACGTGCGCCATGTCGACAACTAGATAGGCGCCTACCTTATCGGCGATCCGTCGATAGCGCTGCCAATCAATAACGCGGGAGTAGGCACTGAAACCAGCAATAATCAACTTGGGCTTGTGCTCGACGGCCAGCTCCTCGAGTTGATCGTAGTCGATCTCCTCGGTTTCGCTGTTAAGGCCATACTGTACCGCATTGAACAACCTGCCGGAAAAATTCACCCGCGCCCCGTGGGTCAAGTGCCCACCGTCTGCCAGGCTCATGCCAAGGATGGTATCCCCCGGCTGCACCAAGGCCAGGTAAGCGGCAACGTTCGCCTGAGAACCCGAGTGCGGCTGGACATTGGCGTAATCCGCCGTAAACAGCTGTTTGGCGCGATCGATCGCTAGACGCTCGGCCACATCGACAAACTCGCAACCGCCGTAATAGCGCTTTCCCGGGTAACCCTCGGCGTACTTGTTCGTTAGCACCGAGCCTTGCGCCGCCAGCACCCGTGGGCTTGCATAGTTTTCCGATGCGATCAGTTCAATATGGTCTTCCTGTCGGCGCAGCTCGGCCGTCATCGCCGTGTAAAGTTCGTCGTCGAACCCGGCAATGGTCATCTTGTTACTAAACATGCGAAATCGTTGCTCCGCGGGCGTGCGTGTATTCGTTGCGAGTCCCCGGGGGGTGCAGCCGTCGCGTAGCATAAACGATTTGTCGAGACTTGCCTATCGAGCAAAAGAAAACGCCCGGCTTTGAGCCGGGCGTCGCTGCTGAGTCAAGCTAGTAAAGCGCGAGTCTCAGCTTTGCCGGAACACACGCTCGAGATGCTCAAGATCGTTGACCACACGCCAGTCCGTGGCGCCAGCATTGAGCACCCGCTTCTGCCACCACTCGAGACGGCCAAGATAGCGACGTGGATCTTTGTTGTCAGTGTTGAGCTTGGTAACGTTCAAGGCCACGAAACGTATGCCGCTCAACTCGATGGGAAAATCCCGCACCGTGCCCTTGCCCAGCTCTTCCTGCATATCGGAGAAGATCAACACCGTCTTCCGGCCGGGATTGGCCTCGTTCAGATACTCCGCGGCCTGGATGATGCCGCCGGTAATATCGGTGTAGGCGCTGCCCTTGTCGATAGTCTTCGAGAACTTATCGACCCTATCGCGAAAAGCACGTTTTTGCGCGTTTGCCTTGATCGGGTCTTTGATGAAGGTAGCCTTGGCAATGATGTCCTTTTCACTGAAGCTGCGGCTACTCACCTTGGCCACCGCCAATGTGTCGCCGGGATTCAAAGTGCCCAGCAAATAATTGATGACAGCCAACGCCTTGTCCAGCTCCTTGGCATAAGTGCCGGACGTATCGATCAACAGATACACGCCCTGAGTGTGGCTTTGCGCTTGCTCCTTGGAGGAACAACCGGTGAAAGCCAGCAGCGTAAACGCAACAATGATGACTGTGGAAAATGTCCTTTTCATAACACTTGCTCCCCTGCCGCACTGCGACCCCGTGAACCGCCGAGCCTGGCCTTCGCCGGAAAGGCGGCGACGCCACCGGCCGCCATGCTCGCACCTTCTTCACCTCTCGCCGATTTAACGAGCCTTTCGATTAGCAACGGCAGAAAGATGAGTACGTCATATAACATCACCAGCACATTACCGATCTGCTTGATAACGGTGCCAATTACCCGCAACACGAAAGCCAAGGACCGGATGGCCATGACCAGCAGCACGCCGAATACCGTGCGCGCTGAATAGACGAAGTATTCCAGCGGTATACCGACGAATGCGAGCGCGAAAGGCAGGATAAAACCGAGGATCATCTGTCCCGCTGTGGGAATCTTGGTAACCCAACCCAGCTCGGCAACGGGGGCCGTCGTATCACCGCCCAAACCCGCTTTGAAGGCTACGTCGGCGGCAACAATCCAATCACGCATCACGGCCAACGCCACCTCGACCCCGGCCAGGGTCAATAAGATCGCAAACGAGACCCACATGAAGCGACGACGCATCCGGTCTTGCAGGTTGTTGATCCGCGGGAACAGGTGCGTAATACGCAACGACTCCATTAGGAACAGGCCCATGGTCGCTTCGACGAAGATAATCACTAGTGCAGCGATATGGGAGGCCTGCAGACTACCGACGATATACTCGCCACCGCCAACCATAGCCGCCATTGGTCGAGCAATCAGCCAGAAGTTGACGAAGGCGCCGCCGAAAGCGATTCCCAATACCGCGGTAGCGATAACAAACTGTGTCATCGCAGAAGCTGTCAACGAGTGTTCGATTTTCTCAGTGCTTGCGTTGATTTGCTCGTACTTGTCCATCTGCGCATCGATGCGAGAAGCACTCTCTTGCAGGCCAGTCAGGTTTCGATCGACCTGGGTAAGCGTCTGATTGAGCGAGCGCCAGAACGGCATGAAGCCCTTGAGGATTCTGTGCCGGTCCTCGTAAGACTTGCGGTACTCCGAAATGGCCTTGTCATAGATGCGCTCCATCGACTCGGCGATATCACCCAAGATCTTCTGCACCAGACCATCGCCGGTGGGGGGTATCTTAGAGATCGTAGCCACCGCCTTGGTCCACTCGGGCGGTGCCGGTGGAACCTCGCCGCATTTCTGGTAATCCTCTTCGATGCGCGTGATCTCGCCCATAAGCTTGCGCTGCAGTACGGGGTAGTCGCGTAGATCGCGCTGCACCACGGCTGTCACACGTTCAAACTCACGTTCGATGGCCTGCGTAACCTCCTCCTTGCCGTGTGCCAACAGCACCACCTTGTTGCGTTGGCGCAGCTCCTCAGCGGTCAACATCAGCCAGCGCGCACCCATACGCATCGGACCGCTGATCGCCCGCGAAATCGCGCGAATCACCCCATGCAAGGGTCTGCGCGCGGGGTAAAGGATCAGCAGGGCTACTACATAAAGGATCAGCACAGACAACGCCGGGTTGCCTGGCCAAACTATCCACCAGTTGTCGGTCATACCTAACCCCCAAAAAGTGAGTAAACGGTCAACTTATTATGCGGAGTAAGTATAGTCGATAGAAAAAGGCTGACTTCCAGCCATTTTCCGGTGAACCGACAGAAGATCGGAACGAGGGGACTACTGGTCGAAGAATCAAGCAAAACTGGCCCGGAGTATGCTAGCACCGGGACATTTTTGACCCGATTCGGCGACTCGCCGCGCCGTCAGCCGCCAGTTGAGGGTCGATTGGCCCCGGCAGCCTCTTTCTTTGCCACCAAAAGATGCTCACGCGAGATGCGCAAGGCTAGCACGGCTGGCGTGGCAATATAGATGGAGGAGTAAGTACCGAAGAGTATGCCGGCGATCAACGCGGTGGAAAAGCTACGCACGATCTCGCCGCCGAGAAAGAATAGCGCCAATACCGTCAACATGGTCGTTCCGGAGGTAATAATGGTGCGCGACAAGGTTTGGTTGATCGATGCATTCATAATTTCTGCGACGCTTGCACGACGCATTTTGCGGAAGTTCTCGCGGATACGATCAAACACCACGATGGTGTCGTTCAGCGAGTAACCGAGCACCGCCAGGATAGCGGCCAGGGCGGAAAGCGAAAACTCCATCTGCGTAAGCGAAAAAAAACCGAACGTCAACCACACATCGTGCACCGAGGCAACGATCGACGCCACCGCGAAGCGCCACTCGAAACGAAACATGACGTAGATCAGAATGGCGATTGACGTATAGATCAACGCCAGCCCGCCTTTCTCGACCAGTTCCCCGCCCACCTGCGGGCCGACGAATTCGACCCGCCGCACCTGCATTTGACAGTCGCTTATCGTTTTAGTCGTTCCTTTAGTGCACTTTTGCGTCTCGCCGGGCCGGCTTTCGACAGCGGTTTCGCCTAGTCCCTGGCGCAATACGCTGATAAGGGTACTGCTGAGCTCGGCGCTTTCCTTGCCCGGCTGCAGTGGGATCCGTGCCATGACGTCGCGCGTAGTGCCGAAATGCTGGACCACCGCATCAGCAAAGCCATTGGCTGCCAACTGATCGCGCACTTTCGATACATCCACGGCTTCGGCATATATCAACTCGACCAGCGTGCCACCGGTAAAGTCGAGCCCTAGATTCAGTCCGCGGGTGAAGAACGACACAGTCGTAACCACCGTCAGAATCAGCGAGATCGTGATCGGCCACTTGCGCGTGCCAACAAAATCGAAGGTGGTACCTGATTTTATGAGTTCCATTCGCAGTCCTAGATCGGTAAACCGGACAGACGGCGACCACCGAATGACAAATTGGTAAGCGCACGCGAGCCCATGATTGCTGTGAACATCGTCGTCAGAATACCTATACTCAAAGTAACGGCGAACCCCTTTATCGGACCGGTGCCAAAATTGAACAACATGATCGCTGCGATCAGCGTAGTGATATTGGCATCGGCGATCGTACCGAGCGCCTTTTCATAGCCCGCATGGATGCTTGCTTGTGGCGTATTGCCGGCACGCACCTCCTCGCGTATGCGCTCGTAGATCAGCACGTTTGCATCCACCGCCATGCCCAGTGTCAGCAAGATACCTGCCACGCCCGGCAGCGTGAGCGTCGCCTGCAGCAGTGACATAATCGCAATCAGTAGCACCAGATTGAGAGCAAGCGCCACATCGGCGATGAAGCCAAACACACGATAGTAGATAACCATGAAGATCATGACTGCCAAGAAACCGGCCGCCACCGCTTGAAACCCCTGTTTGATGTTATCGTGCCCAAGGCTTGGTCCGACCGTGCGCTCCTCAACGACGCTGATCGGTGCCGCCAGTGCACCGGCACGCAGCAGCAGGGCAAGTTCGTTCGCTTCCTCGACAGTGAACGCCCCTTCGATCTGGAAACGCTTGCCGAGTTGCGATCTGATGACGGGCGCTGTAATTACCTCCTCGAAGCGACGTTGCGTTCTTATCGGCTCACCCTTGGCATCCAACACAGGGTTGCCCTCTTTGTCGCGCCTCACCTCGGAGCGCACCTCAACGTAGACGACGGCCATACGTTTACCTACGTTCTTGCCGGTCACCCGTTGATTGATAGCAGCGCCGGTGGAGTCGAGTGTAATAGACACGATCGGTTCGTTGTTGCGGCTATCGAAGCTGGGCGACGCATCGATAATATTGTCACCGGAATAAACGAGACGCTTCTTTAACAAGATCGGGCGACCGTTGCGTTCCTTGTAGAGCTGCGAGCCCGGCGGTACGCGCCCAGCGACGGCACTGGCAAGATCGTGCTCCTCGTCGACCATCTTTATCTCGAGCGTCGCCGTGCGACCGAGAATGCGTTTCGCTTCGGCAGTGTCCTGCACCCCAGGCAGCTGCACGACGATTCGGTCCCTGCCTTGTTGCTGGATGATAGGTTCGGCGACACCGAGCTCGTTCACCCTATTACGCAGGGAGGTCATGTTCTGCTCGAGTGCCGCCCCCTGGCGCTCAAGCAGGCCCTTCTGGCTCAACGTTGCGAGAATATAGGGCCCGTTGGCATCTTCGCCGTCCGTGAGTTCGAGATCGCGAATTTCGGCACGAATCGGCGCTTGCGCCTTGACGCGTTCAGCGGCATCGCGAAAACGAATTTCAATACCACCCTGGTCGCGCAGCGCGATGGTTTGGTAGCGCACCTTCGCCACGCGCAGGATGCGACGCAAATCATCCACGAAATGTTCTTCAGCGCGCTTGCTAACGGCTGCCATATCTACTTGCATGAGAAAATGCACACCGCCACGCAAGTCGAGTCCCAGATACATCGGTTTCGCCCCCAAAGCGCGCAGCACCTCGGGCGTCTTGGGTAAGAGACTCAGCGCCACTGTGTAGCTATCGCCGAGCTCTTTCTGCACCACGTCCCGTGCCTGCAGCTGCGTGTCAATATCGGCGAAGCGGATCTTGGCACCCTGGTCGTCGAGTTGCGAGGCGATCGGTGTAAGACCGGCTTTCTGCAAGACCTGTTCAGCGCGCGTCAGTGTGCCGGCATCGACTTTAACGCGTACTGAAGAGATCTGGATGGCGGGATCCTCACCATAAAGGTTCGGCAAGGCGTAAATAAACCCCACCGTGCAAACCACCAGCACTAGCAGGTATTTCCAGAGTGGATACTGATTCATGTGATCCTAATTACAGACGTCCCTACCCCTGGCGCCCATGCAGGCGTGCCGCCCCGACGCAAGCGCTGGTTTGCACTTTCACCTTGATTCGTGATGCCAGTGGCCTGTCAGGAATTGGCCTTAATGGTGCCCTTGGGCATGATTGCGGCAATCGAGCCTTTCTGTATCTTGACGGAGACACCCTCGGCAATCTCCAGTGTGACAAACTGCTCGCCAACATGCGCAATGCGTCCAAGCGTGCCGCCATTTGTAACCACCTCATCGCCCTTTGCCAGGTTTTGGACCATGGTGCGATGATCCTTTACACGCTTCTGTTGTGGGCGGATCAGCATAAAGTACATGATGCCAAAGAGCACGACCATCATGATCAGGAAACTGTAGGTGCCGCCCTGGGCGCCTGCTCCACCCCCCTGCGCCCACGCTTCCGAGACAAATAAGTTCATAGCTTTTCCTTTACCAAAGTCGAGTCATAGCCTGCGACTACGCCAGGCGCGAAACGTCCTGACCGCGCATACGATAAAACTTATCGACGAAATCATCCAGTTCTTTTGCCATGATCGCTGCCTGCAGACCCTCCATCAGGCTCTGGTAATAGCGCAGATTGTGCATTGTCGCCAACCGCGCCCCAAGGATTTCGTTATGGCGGTGTAGGTGACGCAGATAGGCCCGGGAATAATGGTGGCACGCATAACAATCACACTGGGGATCAATAGGTCCGGTGTCCGACTGGTACTGCTGGTTGCGGATCTTGACGACGCCACTATGTGTAAATAACCAACCGTTGCGCGCGTTGCGCGTAGGCAGCACACAGTCGAACATATCCATGCCGCGACGAACCGCCTCGACCAGATCCTCCGGCGTGCCGGTTCCCATGAGATAGCGTGGTTTGTCTGTCGGCATCTGCGGTGCCGTATTCTCGACCATGCGCCACATGAGCGCTTTCGGTTCCCCTACTGACAAGCCGCCGATGGCATAGCCATCGAAACCGACCTGTCTTAAGCCAGCAAGCGAGATGTCGCGTAAATGCTCGTACATTCCACCCTGGATAATACCGAACAATGCAGCCGCATGGTTGTCGTGACATCGCTTGCTCTGCTCGGCCCAACGCAGCGACAGCTCCATGGATGCCCGCGCTTGCGCCTCGGTCGCCGGGTGGGCAGTACACTCATCGAGCACCATCATGATATCCGCACCGAGCACGTGCTGCACGCGCATGACCTCTTGCGGTCCCAGGAAAATCGCTTGCCCATCTACTGGCGAGCGGAAGTGGACACCTTGCTCGCTGACACGTCGCAACTTACCCAAACTCCAGACCTGAAAACCGCCGGAATCGGTTAACAGCGGCCGGTCCCAGTGCATGAAGCGGTGCAAACCGCCGTGGGCTCGGATAATGTCGAGGCCGGGCCGCAGCATGAGATGAAAGGTATTACCGAGAATGATCTCGCTACCGGCTGCGCGTAACTCCTCCGGCGTCATGCCTTTGACCGTGGCATAAGTACCCACCGGCATGAACGCCGGTGTTTGTACGCTACCCCGTGGTAACACCAGGCGCCCGCGCCGTGCCGCGCCATCATTAGCCAATAGCTCGAATCTCACCGTTTCAGTCTCAAGTTCCGAGTAACAAGTTACAAGTGAATACGAACAATTGCTATCTCTTGCTACTTGTCACTTGAGACTTGCGGTAAGACCAACATGGCATCACCAAAGCTAAAAAAGCGATAGCGCTGTGCGATGGCATGGCGGTAGGCGCGCAGCACGCATTGGCTGCCGGCAAAGGCGCATACCATAACCAGCAGGCTCGAGCCCGGTAGATGAAAATTTGTCAACAAGACATCAACCGCCTGGAACCGAAATCCCGGATAGATATAAAGCCGAGTCTCACCTGTGAACGGAGTTAGCTGTCCGCTCTGCGCCGCCGTTTCCAGTGCCCGCACCACCGTAGTACCAACGGCGATCACACGCCCGCCACGCGCTTGCGTTTGCGCGACTTGTGTGCAGACCTGCTCGCTCACGTCGACGCGTTCGGCGTGCATATGATGTTGGCGAATATCGCTAACCCGTATGGGTTGAAAGGTTCCAGCGCCAACATGCAAGGTGACGAAGCCGACCTCCACACCGGCTGATGCTAGGCGCGCTAACATCGGCTCATCAAAATGCAACCCGGCCGTGGGTGCGGCAACTGCCCCCGCTCTACGCGCGTAAACAGTCTGATAACGTTCGCGATCGCGTGGCTCGTCCGGGCGTTCGATATAAGGGGGCAACGGCACATGTCCGAGGCGCTGCAGAATCTCCGTCAGTGTTTCCGAACCGTTGAAGCGCAGCGTGTAGAATTCATCCACGCGTTCGCCGATCACAGCTGAAACAGTTTCGTCAAACAACACCCGCGCGCCCGAACGCGCAGGCTTATTGGCGTGCAACTGCGCTAATGCGCGTTGCCCATCCAGCACGCGCTCGATCAACACCTCAACACGGCCGCCACTTTCCTTAGTAGCGAAAAGACGTGCAGGTATGACGCGCGTGTCATTCAGCACCAATAGATCGCCAGGGCGCAGCAACTCGACCAAATCGACGAAACGACGATCCTCAAGGTAGCCGGTTACGGCATCGACGACGAGCAACCGACTCGCCGCTCGAGGCTCTGCCGGAAATTGCGCAATTAACTCGCGCGGCAGGTCATAGTGGAAATCGCTAGTCTCCATAACACTCGGTGCCGCCGGGCAGCGACGTCGGCACGGGGAATCGTTTATACTTGCGATCCGCGCCGGGATGGCGGAACTGGTAGACGCGCTGGACTCAAAATCCAGTGGTAGCGATACCGTGAGAGTTCGAGTCTCTCTCCCGGCACCAGTATCACTCCATCATTCACGCCCCTTTAATCAGCGAAGCTATGCTCCGGGCCGGGAAACGTGCCGGCTCGCACTGCTTTTGCATAGGCTTCGATTGCCGTTTGGATGCTGTCGGCGCCGTGCATGAAGTTCTTGGCGAATTTCGGGGTCGGTCGCGGATAAATGCCAAGCAGATCCTGCAATACCAGCACTTGGCCATCGCACGCGGGGCCGGCGCCGATGCCGATCGTGGGAATAGCAAGGTCTCTGGAAATCTTCTCGGCCAGTCCAACCGGCATGGATTCGAGCACCAACAGGCTGGCCCCAGCGTCTTGCAGCGCTTGCGCGTCCTCGCGGATGCGTGCAGCAGCCTGCGAATCACGCCCTTGCACGCGAAAGCCACCCAATTGATGCACCAACTGTGGCGTCAAGCCGACGTGACCGCACACCGGGATGCCACGTTCGGTGAGGAAACGTACGGTATCGACCATCGTCCTGCCACCCTCGAGTTTGACCATGTGCGCGCGCCCTTCTTTCAGCAGGCGCCCGGCGTTGCTGAGGGCCTGTTCGCGCCCGCTCTCATAGCTCATGAAAGGCAAGTCGACGACGATAAACGCACGCGTACAGCCACGCGCCACACAGCGGCTGTGATAAACCATGTCATCGACGCTCACCGGCAGCGTATTCTCGTGGCCCTGCAGTACCATGCCGAGGGAATCACCCACGATAATGACATCGATGCCAGCCTTGTCGAGCAGATGTGCAAAGCTGTAATCGTAAGCCGTCAACGAGGTGATCTTCTCCCCGGCGCGCTTCATGGCAAGCAGTGTTGTAATCGTTACAGGCTTCATTAGTGATTGGCCAGAGGATTAAAAAAATGACGCCCGCTGTGATGCTTGCGCACCTCGTTCACCAACGTGTCGAAGTCGCTATCGCTGTCAACGAAGTTTATCTCTGCGGCGTTAACTACCAGCAACGGGCCTGCGGTGTAGTGATAAAAAAACTGCGTATAAGCATCGACAATATTTTGAACGTACTCGCGTTCTATTAGCCGCTCGTAACCGGCATCGCGGCGGCGGATTCGCTCCATTAACACGTCTGTCGGCGCTTGCAGATACACTACCTTATCCGGCACGGGCAATTGTAGACGCAGCTGCGCGTACACCTGCTCATAGAGTCTGAGCTCGTCATCATGCAGGTTCACCCGGGCGAAGATGGCGTCCTTTTCGAGCATGAAATCGGTTACATAACCCGGGCGAAACATGTCGCTCTGTTTCAGCTCTTCGATCTGGCGCGCGCGTTGAAACAAGAAGAAGAGCTGCGTCGGCAAGGCAAAGCGGGAAGGCGACTGGTAAAAGCGCTCAAGAAAGGGATTCTCTTCTGGGCTCTCGAGCAACAGCTTGCTACCAAACGCTTCCGACAGCCGGCGCGCGAGGCTGGTCTTGCCCACGCCTATCGGCCCTTCGACCGCGAGGTATCCGGGGGTGGCAGTCCTTATCTCCACTATCGTGTCCGCGCGATAACCACTTTGGTCAAAAGACGAAGGGCACCAATTTATCAACACTCATGCTCGAGGCGCTGCAGCCGCATCGGCGGACATTTCGCCGCCAACTCCGCTACGGGTCCGTGCCCAGGAACGGACAGCACCGGCTCGATCTCGAGCAAAGGATACAGGACGAAGGCGCGCTCGTGGAGTCCGGGATGCGGTAGCACCAGCGTCGGCGCGGTTGACACGATCTCGTCATAGAGTAGCAGGTCAAGATCGAGGGTACGCGGCCCCCATTTTGGGCCCTCGCGCACGCGCCCATAGCGTTCCTCGATCGCCAACAGGTGCCCCAGCAGGGTATGCGGATCAAGGTCGGTCATAACTCGGCAAACGGCGTTAATGAAGTCAGGTTGCGTCATCACACCCATTGGTGCCGAATGGTAAAGACTCGAGCTCCGATCCAAGTACGTGTTAGGCAGGTCCGCAAGAGCATCCATGCCTGCGCACACCATAGCGACAGGATCCTGCAGATTACTGCCAAGTGCCACGTAGGCACGATGCTGGGATGCGGTTGGATCCGGCATCTACGACCTGCGCCGGCGCCGACGTGGGCGTTGGTGGCTCGCCGTACTTGCTCTAGACAATTGCCGGACCATCGCGCGGCGCTCGGGATCTTCCACCTCCTGAAAGCGCGTCCACCAATCACCCAGATCACGCTCTTCTTCGCCGGTCTCGGTTCGCAACAGCAAGAAATCGTAGGCAGCGCGAAAGCGCTCGCTTTGCAGAAAGCGAAATGGCTGGTTACCAGCACGACGCGTGAATTTCGACTGCAGCATCCAGATTTCTCGGACCAGCATGGCGATACGCCGCGGAATCGCTACGTGCTCGGCTTGCTGCGACAGCACCGACGCCATTGCTAGACGCATGGCCTCCGGTCGCGGGTGCCCTTGCTGCGCCGTATGGTACGCGATCGCCGTATGTAACGGCTGCCAAAGCAGTACGGCAAATAGAAACGCCGGCGTGACCGGTTTGCCCTGTGCAATGCGCTGGTCGGTATTCGCCAACGCCAACGGAACCAAAGTACGAGGGTAGCCACCCTCTTCTGACGCCAAGGCTTCTTCGGTCAACGGAAACAGGTAACGCCATAGGTCGTATTTTCGAAGCAGCTCATAGGTCTCCAGCGCAGCGCCGCCATGAAACAGCTTCAGTACTTCCTCAAACATGCGGGCCGGCGGTACATCGCCCAGCAGGTGCGCCAGCACGGGTAGCTGCGCTTCCGTCAGCGGTTCGATCTTAAAACCGAGCTTGGCGCAAAAACGCACGGCGCGCAGCAATCTCACTGGATCCTCGCGAAACCGCGTCGACGGATCACCGATGACTCGCACCAGCCCTTGTTTGAGATCCTCCACTCCACCGACGTAGTCAATGACTGAATAATCTAGAACGTCGTAATACAGGGCGTTGACCGTAAAATCTCGTCGCAGTGCGTCCTCTTGCTGGCTACCAAACACGTTGTCGCGCAGGATTCGACCCTCCGCTGTCATCTGCCGGTCGGTTTCCTCGTCGTTGCCGGTGCGCGGCATAGCCCTGAACGTGGCAACCTCGATGATATCCCTACCGAAGCGCACGTGCGCCAGACGAAATCGCCGGCCAATCAGTCGCGCGTTGCGAAAGAGCTTGCGGATATCTTCCGGGCGGGCATCCGTGACGACATCGAAGTCCTTTGGCTCCCGCCCTAACATCAGATCGCGGACACAACCACCAACCAGGTAGCCGGCGAAACCCGCGTGCTTCAGTGTGTTCAATACTTTGAGCGCCCCCGGGTGTATCTGGGCGCGCGAAATAGGATGGGCCGAGCTGGGAATAATAACTGCGGCGTTAATCTATGACCTCCATGTACGACGAGGTAGTCTAAGGCTGGCTTGTTGTTCGGATTCTGCGCTGCCGTATAATAACATCCCTTTTGCCGGGCAGTCAGAGCGACGTGCCAGACATACGCTCCCTTCGTCTAGTGGCCTAGGACGCCGGCCTCTCACGCCGGTAACAGGGGTTCGAGTCCCCTAGGGAGCGCCAACCTACGCGACGGGCGCCTTGAAAACGTCGTCGACGACCCGCAGCTTACTCATCATGAATCAGGGCAACCTGCCGGAGATCTTCGACGTCAGCGAACAGGATTTTGCGGCGTGCGTGCTGCAAAAATCCCACGACCTTCCCGTGCTAGTCGATTTCTGGGCCTCTTGGTGCGCCCCGTGTCGAGCACTGACCCCACTGTTGGTGCGCCTCTCGGAGGCCTACCGAGGCAAGTTTGCGCTAGCCAAGGTCAATACCGATGTCGAGCAGGGATTAGCCGCCCGTTACGGCGTGCGCGGCCTGCCGACGGTGAAGTTTTTCCGCAATGGCGATGTCATCGGTGAGTTCGTCGGTCTGCAACCGGAGGCAACAATCCGGCGCATGATCGAGCAACATTTGCCACGTCAATCGGAGCCGCTGGTGCGCCAGGCGCTGAGCGCCAAGGCGGCTGGCAGAGTAGACCAGGCGCTGGCGTTACTGGAGCAGGCGCTCGCTACCGATAGCGACGACGATATCAGGCTGATGCTTGCTGAGGTAAATTTTCAGGCGGGTCGTTTCGACGAAGCCAAGCGTTTACTGGCGGCGCTGTCGGCACAAAACAGGCTGGAGACCAGCGCCCGTGCCTTAGCAGCACAGCTTGAGTTCAGTCATATCGCGGCTGAGGCACCACCCATCGCCGAGCTCAAACAGACCATTTCTGGCCGTCCCGATGACTGCACGGCACGTACCCAGCTGAGCGCGTACCAGGTGTTGGCACAGGACTACGAGGGCGCGCTGATACAGCTACTCGAGGTTGTTAAGCGAAGCCGCAAGGCGGGCACAGAGGCCGCACGCAAGCACATGCTGGCGGTATTCGATATCCTCGGGGGTAAGGGGCCATTGGTCAACAAGTACCGAAACCTGCTATCCACCGCGCTGCACTAGGAAGATGCCGAAAAAGTCCATCCCTGGCCTTTTTTAGCTCGCAAAGCAAAAAGCGTGGTTTCTGCTTTGCTCCATTCCTCAGACACTGGGGTGTTTGAAGAATGTGTGGCGCCTTCCTGCGCCGTGCTAGCAGACGGCAGAAAATAATTTTTCAGTGATCAGCTAGCTATTCTTTTGCGCCTACGCCTTTAATTAGGTCGGCAGTGCGCGTATAGCCGCCGCTGAGTGCGATCGATAGCGCAGTATTGCCCTTGCTGTCGCGCGCCGTGACGTCGGCACCGTTGTCGAGTAACACCTTGGCGAGATCCGAGTAGCCTTTCTTCGCTGCCGCCATGAGCGGTGTCGTACCGTCCACGGTCCTGACATTTACGTTAACGCCCGTCTTGAGTAGCGATTGCGCGACCGACATCTGCCCCTTGGTCACGGCGTTGAACAGCGCGACCGCCCCATGGCGGCTGGAGGCTTTGGGTTTCTCGATACCCGTGGGAATCTTGAAGAAGCGGCTTGCGAGCGAGATGACCACCATGGCGATTAGCGCGAACATCATGATGTGTCGATCGACACCAAATTCGCGGGCGATGTCGCCCGGTAGATTAGCACCGACAGCGAGAATCGCTACCACCAGCACGAGAGTGAACTTGAGATAGCGAACTAACGCCACCGCCACCAGGGCGACCAGACCGCCGAGCAGGAAGCGGCGGTCGATTCCCCAACTCTCGGCCATACCGGGAGGCAAATTGGCGCCGATGCTCATGAGCGCCACCCCCAGCACCAGTCCCCAGTCCGTAAGCGACTTTGTCCTTATCATGCCCTAGACTTAAAGATAGTGTGTGCGCTGAAGACAGCATAGCCCAGCCGCAGGTGCCAACAATGGCTGCTCCCGGGCTTCGGGGCCGGGAATCGGCTGAGCTTTCGCGATTATCACCGTAGAAGTAGCAAGATTTATGCCGATATCCAGCTGGGAGCTATCTCCCCGCCGCAACGGTACCCTCGCCAGCACGCTGGCCGAAGGTCGCCACAGCGGGGGCCGCAGCACGGCGGCCGACCCGGCCAAAGTACGATGGCTGGGCACCGATCACGTCCATGGCTACGCGCAGCCCTGAGGAGTTACGGCGGCTGGAACAGCGGGTTGCGCGCCTGGAGAGGGCGCTCTCGCCAATGCCCCGCCCGGCAGTTACAACAGAACGCTTGCGGCTACACCCGCTGGTGCCGCTGCTGCTAAGTTTCGTCGTTCTGGCCTGCGGTTACCTGGGCCTCGGTCTACCACAGCATTATTACCAGCCGCTTTTTGCCGGCCTCGTCTTGGCGCTGGCTTATCACCGGCAGTTCTGGACCCTGGCAAACGATCATTGGCGCTGGCCGCTGGTAGCGACAAACTTCCTTATAGTTTGCTTGTTTTTCAAACTGGTGATCGGCGGAGGCACACGTTACCCGCTGGACTGGCTTAGGGTCCCGGCGGTGAGGAAGACACCACTTGCTGAGGGCAGTCCCTGGTACGAGCAGGTATTCCCTCACTTCGACATCGAATGGCAGGCGATTCCGGCGGTCACGGACCTCAGTGTCGACATCACCATGATCCAGACCATGCTGTTGATTGCCACGTTGGCGGGAGCGCTGTTTCGCTTCCAGCCGTTCGCCTCGCTGACAGCGGTGCTGCTACTGGTGGTATCGATACCGACATTTCTCGGTTTCAACTGGGACTGGGTGGTATTGTTCCTGGTTTTCGGAGGTATTGCTCTCTACCTGCAAACGGGTGAGCTCACGGCGTCGCCGCACCCACCCGCTGCAAAACGCGGTTGATCCAATGTCCGATATCGAGCAGCTCCTGGGCGCACACACTGTGCGGCATAGGATAGGTACGCCAGTGCACAACGTAACCCAGCTGTTCCAACAACATTCGCGAGTGTTGCGCGCGCGACAGGCTGATCAACGGATCAAACTCACCGTGGGCCATGAAAATAGGGATATCGTTGTTGCTTGGGTTACGTTCCTCGGCAAGTGTCGTTGCCAGCGGCAGGTAAGTCGACAGCGCTAGTAGCCCGCCAAGTCTCGCAGAGTAGCGCAGCGCCGCCTGCAACGCGATGGCGCCCCCCTGGGAAAAGCCGGCGACGATGATGTTTTCCGCCGCGATACCGCGGCCCCGTTCTCGTTCGATTAAGCCCCGCAGTATGCCTTCGGCTTCACGCACGTCTTGCGCATTCTCACCAAAGCCCTGGGCGTTTGGCACAATGTCATACCACGCGCGCATCGTCATGCCGCCGTTAATCGTGACTGCCCGAAGTGGCGCATGTGGAAATACGAAACGGATCGCCGGGGTGTTGGAGAGCCCGAGCATCGGCACGACCGGTTCGAAATCGTGCCCGTCGGCACCCAGTCCATGCAACCAGATGATACTTACCTCTGGCACCGGTCCTGTTTCAAGTTCTATTGGCGGCGTCGCGTCTGTTGTTGCGCCCATCGGCTGGTCCCAATGCAATAATCTTTTTGGCTCGAGGTTGGCTAGTCTTTGCCGCGGTATGTGCAGCCGGCGGTACAGGTTTCCTGGATGACAATTTTTGATAGCAAAGGCAACGATGGCTTTAAGCGTTGCCAAATCCAACGTGCGAGGTTCTCGCTCGTGGGATTTTCCAATCCGGCGATGTCGTTAAGATAATTATGGTCGAGAGTGGCGTGAACCGGCTGGAAGGCCTCAGCGATATCGGCAAAATCTTGCACCCAACCTTGTTCGGGTGAGACGGGACCTGAGATATATACCTCTACCCGGAACGAGTGTCCGTGCAGACGCCGGCACTTGTGACCTTCAGGAGCATTCGGCAAACGATGCGCCGCCTCGAGGGCAAAAACCTTGTGAATTTCCACAGATCCTGGTGATAGGTGTAAGGCTTTGCATCAGTGTAGCGCTGTTGGTAGCGCCAACAAAGCTGCAGCATCATCACAGTGGATCATCACCCAGCTGGCCGGTATAGGGGCGCGGGCCCCAACTGGTCTTGTCGGTGGGCTGCACAACCTCGCGCAATGCGTAAACATCGCCGATATACACCATGGCGGCGGCTTCCCCCATAGCCGGATCCGTTTCACGTACCGTCTCCGCTTCCTCGATCAGCGCTTGCAGTTGCGTTGCCAGCGACTGCGGAATCTTGCCGTCTTTCATGGTACACCCCCTCTGAGCCGCGTGGGGGCGTATCGGCTACAGCATCTACCGGAGATAGGGCAAAACCCATGCCAGCACTTCGGGCTAACCTATGCTATTGATTTCACGGCGTGAATTCCGGTGCCAACGAAAGAGTGGCACGCATGAAGCGGCGGTTAAGGTCTTGTTGCGCTGCTCCGCGCCTAAACCAAAAACTCGCGCAGGCGCCGTACGCCCTCTTCGAGTTGCTCGAGGGTATTGGCATAGGAGAAGCGCACATGGCGCTCGGGTTCAAAGTTGCCGAAATCGCGTCCCGGTGTAATCGCCACGCCGATTTCTTCTAGAACCTCCAACGCCAATCTCTGGCTATCCCTGCCAAAGCGACTGCAATCGGCATAGAGATAAAACGCGCCCTCCGGGACAACCTTGATGTCGAACCCGATCTTGCGCAATGCAGGCAACAAGAAGTCGCGGCGCTGCTTGAATAGTTGTACGCGGCGTTGCAGCTCGCCATCCACCTGTGGGTCAAACGCGGCTAGCGCCGCGTACTGCGCCGGGGCGGAGGTAGCAATAAAAATATTCTGCGCCAGCTTGTCGATGGCCGGGATGTACTCCTCGGGGGCCACTAACCAGCCGACGCGCCACCCGGTCATCCCGAAGTATTTTGAAAAGCTGTTGATGACAAAGACTTCTTGGGAGTGTCGCAATGCCGGCATCGGCTCAAGATCATAGACCAACCCCGAGTAGATCTCGTCAACAACGACACGCCCGCCCAACTTGGAGGCAGTGTCGACGATAGCAGCCATCTCGGCATCAGGTACCAGCGTACCAGTGGGGTTCGCGGGGGATGAAATCAGCACGGCCACCGTGCGCCGCGTCCAATGCTTCCGAACCAAGTCGGCGGTCAATTGATAATGTGTACTGGCATCGACGGCAATGGCAACCGCCTCGCCTTCGAACAAGCGCACGAAATGCCGGTTGCATGGATAGCCGGGATCAGCCAGCAGTACCTGGTCTCCCGGACTCAGTAGCGCAGCGAATACAAGCTGCAGCGCCCCGGACGCTCCCGGGGTAACAACCACGCGTCGCGCCGACGGTCGTACATCAGCTGCATAGCTATCGGCGATGCGCTGTCGCAACACAGGCAAACCAAGCGCCGGCAGATAACGCGTGTGTCCGGCTTCTATTGCCGCCATCGCCGCCTGCCTAATGCCGTCGGCGGTCGGAAAGTCAGGCTCACCGATCTCCATGTGAACAATCGAACGTCCCTGCGCCTCAAGCTCATGCGCGCGCGCGAGCACCGACATCACGTGAAACGGTTCGATATCCTGCAGACGTCTGGCAGTCACAAGCTTCATGTCTGTTCGCGAAACCGAGGGTTACGGGGGATGCTAGCAAAATCACCCACGAAATCGGGGCCAAATTCCCCTAGGGTCTCAGCCCCTCGTGGGTTTCTTGCGCGGTCCCCACCTTTCTGGTATAGATTCGCGCTTATTTTTTGGCCCGGCGTTCATATTATCTCAGGAGTTATTGCATGCCCGCCACCACCAGGAAAAAAAGTGCACAGACGACTCGTACCACACCGCGCGGCGGGATGAAACCCTACCAGCGCAAGAAAGGCGAGAAGTACATGAACAAGAAACAACTTGCGCACTTTCGTACCATGCTGCTCGCTTGGCGCCAGGAATTGCTCGATGAGCTGTTGCGCACCGTGCACCAGATGCGCGACGATGCCGATGTGCACTCGGATCCCAATGACCGCGCCAGCCGAGAAACCGATATCTCACTTGAGTTGCGCAGCCGCGATCGCGAAAGCAAGCTTATCAAGAAAATCGATGAGGCGTTGGATCGCATCAGTAGTGGAGATTACGGTTACTGCGAAGTATGCGGCGTGGAGATCGGTGTCGAGCGACTGGAGGCGCGGCCCACGGCAGAGCTCTGCATCGACTGCAAGACGCTTGATGAAATTCGCGAAAAACAAATGGCTTGATGCTGCGGTTCGCGTTAGGCCACAAGAAATGGGGACGGGGGTCCCCTTTTCTTTGAGAACGCCATTTGTATAGTCTGCTGATCCATAACGCGCGCATTGCCCGCCCGGATGGGTCTACGTTCAATGGCGATCTGGCTTGCGACGGCCACCTCATCGCCCGCATGGAAGCAAGCCTGAGTGGGGCGGCGCGCGAATCAATCGACGCCGGCGGCTTGTTACTGCTGCCTGGTGTGATCGATCCACAGGTGCATTTCCGCGAGCCGGGCGCCCCGCAAAGGGAGGATCTCGGCTCAGGTTCGCGCGCGGCTGTCAGCGGTGGCGTTACCAGCTTTCTGGAAATGCCTAACACGAGCCCGCCCACCATCACACAGGCAGCGCTCGACGATAAGCTTGCACGAGCGGCACGCAAGTCGCTAGCGAACTACGGCTTTTTTATTGGCGCCACGGCAGACAACCTCGATGCTTTAAACAATGCTGCTCCGGTTTGCGGCATCAAGATCTTCATGGGGGCAAGCACCGGTGATCTCTTGGTGGACGATCCTGCCGATCTGGAACGCATTTTCGCCAATGGCCGTCGCCTGATTGCAGTACACGCGGAGAGCGAGCAACGCATCCAGGCACGTCGTCGACTGTTCGCGGGAAACACGGAGCCGGCGATACACTCCAAGATCCGTGATAACCAATGTGCGCTGGCGGCAAGCCGGCTTGCGCTCGAGCTATCGGGCCGTTACCGTCGGCGGTTGCACATTCTGCATATGTCGACGCATGAGGAAGTGGAGCTGTTACGAAGTAACAAGCCTGCCTGGGTTACCGCCGAAGTCATTCCCAATCACCTTTTTCTCAACAGCAAGGACTACGCTAGCCTGGGCACGCTCGTGCAAATGAACCCACCGCTGCGCGCGCCCGAGGATAACACCGCCTTATGGCAGGGCCTGCACGATGGTGTGGTCGATTTCGTCGCGACCGATCATGCACCGCACACGCTGGAGGAGAAGCAGCAACCGTACCCACATAGCCCCTCAGGCATGCCCGGCGTCGAGACTTCACTCCCACTGATGCTAACCCAATGGGCTGCGGGCAGGTGCACCCTGGCTGAGATCCAAAAGTGGATGTGCTACGGGCCAGCCGAAGCCTACCGCATCCCTAACAAAGGTAAGATCCTCGAGGGTTGGGATGCCGACCTGGTGCTGGTGGATACACAGCGTGTGCGACCGGTGCTAAACGAAAATCTGCATACGCGTGTGGGCTGGAGCCCCTATCGCGGATGGGATCTTAGTGGTTGGCCAGTGTATACCATCGTCGGTGGTCAGATCGCTTTTGAACGCGGCGGGTTTCGCGCCGACGTGCGTGGTCGGGCGCTTCAGTTCAACGGCGAGGACCGATGAGTCTGCTGTTGGTCACGGCGTTGATCCTCGGTGCGATCGAGGGGCTGACCGAGTTTTTGCCGGTCTCCTCAACCGGCCACCTGATAATCGTCGGCGATATGCTCAACTTCAACGATGAGCGCGCCAAGACCTTCGAGATCTTCATCCAATTGGGCGCCATTTTGAGTGTGGTGTGGCATTACCGCGTCAAACTGTGGAGCGTCGCGACCACATTGAACGATAGGCCGGCGCAGCGCTTTGTGTTGAATCTAGCGATCGCTTTCTTACCAGCGGCGGTCGTCGGTCTATTGCTGCACCGCTATATCAAGGCCTATCTGTTCAACCCGACGACAGTTGCGCTGGCACTGATTCTCGGTGGAGCGTTGATCCTCCTGATCGAGCGCAGGCCGCGCCCCACGCACGTAGACACACTGGAACAACTCGGCCCGATCGATGCACTGAAGGTGGGTCTGGCACAGACTGCCGCACTGTTTCCCGGCATATCGCGCGCAGGCGCTACCATCATGGGCGGAATGGTGAGTGGGCTTTCCCGTCCTGTTGCTACCGAGTTCTCCTTTTTCCTCGCCATACCGACGATGTTCGCAGCTACCATTTTTGACCTCTACAGCAACCGTCAGGTTTTTGCCTTCGATGACCTATTGATATTGGCGGTTGGCTTCGTCATAGCGTTCATCACCGCCCTGATAGTTATCCGCGCGTTCCTACATTACGTAGCACGGCACAATTTTGTGCCCTTTGCCTATTACCGTATCGTCTTCGGCTTATTGGTTTTGGCCTATTTTTGGTAGCCGTTAGCGCCCGCGGCACATGGCCCCGAAACGACCGAAAGCGCCTGCTGGCTCATTTGAATGAGGCGTTGGGCTAATATACCTTTTATTCATAGAGTCACGAGTCAGACATTCGGTCGCGCCTACTGATCACCGATTGGACCCAGCACATGGTAAAACGCACTGATTCCCCCGAAAAACCACGGCTGCTGATCGTCGATGACTCACGAGTAATGCGCAAGGCCATTAGCAAGCTCGTGGATGCCGAATTTGAGGTCACCGAAGCGGAAGACGGCGAACACGGCTGGCAGACCTTGCTCGCGGACAACGACATTCAGGTTGTGGTTGCGGATGTGCTCATGCCCCGACTCGATGGCTACTCGATGATTTGCCGCATACGGGCGGCCGATGATACACGGCTGCGGGAAATCCCGATCATCGTCATTACCGGCGCCGAGGACGAACAAACGCGTGAACGCGCCTTCGCCTGTGGCGCCAATGACTTCATCACTAAACCCATCGACGGCGCACAACTATTGACCTGCGCCCGTGTCCAAGCGCGGCTCGACCGAGGTGGACGCAAGCTGGCGCAAGTAAGCGAACAGTTGGCTCTACAAGCGAGCGTCGATCCGCTAACACAGTTGAACAGTCGTCGGCTATTCGTCGAGCGAGGCGAAGAACACCTGGCAGCCGCTGACCAAGGCGAGGAAAAGCTCTCACTTATTCGCCTCGACCTGGATAATCTCAAGGGGGTCTACGCCGAGCATGGCGATGATGCCGGTGACCGCGTGCTCGTGTGGGCAGCAAAAATCATTGTTGCTAACACCCGCGGTGATGATCTGCTAGCACGCACTGGCGGCGGCGCTTTCGCCATCCTAACGCCGAGCGCCGGGCGCCTGGAGGCGGCTATTCTGTGCGAGCGTCTGCGTAACGCCCTTAGTGCTGAGCCATTTCAGGATGGGGATTTGAACATTCCCGTAACCGCCAGCATTGGCCTGGTTACGTTCGGGCGCGACCCGGGGGACACCATTGACGATCTACTGGCATTGGCAGATGAGCGTGTAGCCATGGCCAAGGCGGCCGGTGGCAATCGCCTGAGCGTAAGCGAGGCAGCCGAGGCCGATGACGCTGAAATCGTCATCGTTGAGCAACCGGATATCGAGGCGGCATTGCAGATGATTGCGCGCGGCGACAGCGGTCGCCTCGAACCGTATCTGCTGGAGCTTGCCTTGACCGTGCTGCCGCTCATCGAACTGTGTAACAGAAAATTCGACCTGCAATTGGACTTCGAGCTTGCCGCACTGAGAAACAGACTTTCAGAGTTAAGATAAGCTTGACCGCAAGAAACAAGCGGGGGCGGTCTCGTGTTAGTCTGTAACCTCGTCCACAACCGTTGCCCTTGGCTCAACTTGCCTGCTGACGATTTTTTCAAACCTGCGTGGTGGTGCCCGGGAGCGCATCTGCAGACGTTGTGGCCAACACTCTTCCGACGCGGTCCACATGTGTCGCTGCGCGTAGAGCGCCTCGAACTGCCCGACGGTGATTTCGTGGACCTGCATTGGACAGAAGATAATGGGCAGCCCATTGTCATCATGTTGCACGGGCTCGAGGGCTGCTCGCAATCGCCCTATGCCAGAGGATTGTTGCACGCGTTGCAACGAATCGGGCTGCGTGCGGTAGTGATGCATTTCCGCGGTTGTAGTGGCACGCCCAATCGGTTGCCGCGCAGCTACCATTCAGGTGACACCGCCGACCTCGCTTATCTGGTGCAGACCCTGCGACAACGCGAACCTGACACGCCATTGATGGCGGTCGGCTACTCGCTCGGTGGTAACGTGCTGCTCAAATGGTTGGCCGAGGCCGGCGTACAGGCGCCGCTTACCGCTGCCGTCGCCGTATCCGTGCCCTTCGTGCTAGCACAATCGGCCGAGCGCATGAACAAAGGCTTTTCTCGCGTTTACCAATGGAAACTGCTGAAAAGTATGCGCCGCCGCATTTACGCCAAGCTCCAGCACATGTCTTTGAACATCCGCACTACGGATCTGTCGAGGCTACACAGCTTTCGCGAGTTTGACGATGCCGTAACGGCGCCATTACACGGTTTTAACGATGCCGATCATTACTATGCGCTCGCGAGTTGCCGGCAATATCTGAGCACCATTGCCGTCGACACGTTGATCCTACACGCGCGCAATGATCCGTTTATGACGCAACACGTAATTCCCGCAACAAATGAGCTATCACCACATGTGCAACTGGAGCTCTATGAGGCAGGCGGCCATGTCGGCTTTATCGCTGGCTCCTGGCCATGGTGCGCACGCTACTGGTTGGAAGAGCGTATCCCACGATACTTGCAACAACACTTGCAACACATCAACACTCGCGGGCAACCGGGCAGACATCGAGAGCGAACAACGCCATCACTCGGTAACCATTAAAGCTATTGTAAAATCAATACCTTAATTAACATTATGGTGCGCCGTGCAGCGGCGATTGCACGGGTGCCGCAAGGTCACCAGGTAGAGATATTATTGCGCGCGATCTACGGACGCGCCGCCTGTTGCTCCACGGCCTTCATGCTCAAGCGAATGCGCCCTTGCTTGTCGACTTCGAGCACCTTCACTCTCACACTATCGCCCTCTTTGAGCTTGTCGCTGACGTTTTCAACACGCTCTTCCGAGATCTGCGAGATATGCACCAATCCGTCCTTGCCAGGGAAGATGGTGACAAAAGCACCGAAGTCCATGAGCTTTGCCACCCTGCCTTCGTAAATCATGCCAACTTCGACGTCGGCGGTAAGCTGTTCGACACGACGTCGAGCTTCCTGGGCAGCAGCGTTGTCGACCGACCAGATGGTAACGGTGCCATCGTCCGCTATATCGATGGTCGTGTTGGTTTCTTCGCAGATCGCCCGTATGGTCGTGCCACCCTTGCCGATAACGTCACGAATCCTGTCCGGATTGATCTTCATCGATATGACGCGGGGCGCGTATTCCGAGAGCTCAGAGCGTGGCTCGGAAATTACCGCGTTCATTGCCTTCAATACATGCAACCGCGCTTCTTTTGCCTGGTCGAGGGCAACGCGCATGATCTCTCGTGTAATACCCTCTATCTTTATGTCCATTTGCAGCGCTGTCACTCCGCCGTTGGTCCCGGCTACCTTGAAATCCATATCACCCAGATGATCTTCATCCCCCAGAATGTCTGTCAGTACTGCAAAGCGTTTGCCTTCTTTGATCAAACCCATGGCCACACCAGCGACCGGGGCCTTGATTTTCACGCCCGCATCCATCAGCGAAAGGCTGGTTCCGCATACCGTTGCCATCGAGCTCGAGCCATTTGATTCGGTGATCTCAGAAACGACGCGTATCACATAAGGATACTCTGTCATGTCGGGGAGTACCGCTGCGACGCTACGCCTAGCGAGTCGCCCATGGCCGATCTCGCGCCGCTTGGGCGAGCCGAGCCGCCCTGTCTCCCCGACGCTATACGGCGGGAAATTGTAATGCAACATGAAGGGGTCTTTGCGCTCACCTTCCAAAGCATCGATGATCTGCGCGTCTCGTCCC
>QKEI01000247.1 GCA_003251795.1 Candidatus Muproteobacteria bacterium | reverse complement strand
CGTACCGCGAGAACGTATCCATGTCTTTAGCGGACAACCGTAGGGCGCGCTGACGATGGCGAACGCGGTGCTCGCCCAATCACGCGCGGCGCCACGAGTACGCGCCTCCCTCAGCCGGGATGACTGGATCATGCGCGGCGCCATCGGGGTGATGGCCGTGTTCCTCGCGATCGCTGTCATCTTGCCGCTTTATTCGCTGCTGTCGAAAAGCTTCGAAGACAAGGAAGGCCATTTTCTCGGTATGGCGAACTACGTCGAGTACTTCTCGACGCCGGCGCTGTTTTACTCGATCTACAATAGCCTCTTTATCGCTATCACCAGCACGATTATCACCATCGGCTTGGCCTTTGTCTTCGCCTATGCCCTGACCCGCAGTTGCATACCCGGCAAGGCGATTTTCAAGGGCATCGCCTTTATTCCTATCCTGGCGCCTTCGTTATTGCCGGCGATCTCGTTGGTTTACCTGCTCGGCAATCAGGGGATGATCAAGGGGTTGTTGATGGGAGAGAGCGTTTACGGTCCCATCGGCATCATCATCGGCGAGGTCTTCTGGACGTTTCCGCATGCGCTCATCATTATCACTACCGCGCTGTCGCTTGCCGATGCCCGTTTGTACGAGGCGGCGGTGGCGTTGCGTGCTAGCAAGCTGCGCACGTTCTTCACCGTCACGCTGCCGGGGGTGAAGTACGGGCTGATGAGTGCCTGCTTCGTCGTTTTTACCCTGGTAATCACTGACTTCGGTGTGCCCAAGGTGATCGGCGGCCAGTACAACGTACTGGCAGTAGACGTTTACAAGCAAGTGATCGGGCAGCAGAACTTCGAAATGGGCGCGGTCGTCGGCATGGTGTTGTTAATGCCCGCGGTTATTGCCTTTATCGCTGATCGCTTGATACAGCGCAAGCAAGTGGCGTTACTGTCGGCGCGAGCTGTACCCTATGAGCCCAAACCGAACAAGTGGCTCGATGTTTCGATGCTGATATTCTGCGGCATCGTCAGTATCTTGATCCTGACCATCTTGTGCGTTGCCGCCTACGCCTCCTTTATTCAGCTCTGGCCCTACAATTTGAGCTTTACGCTCTACAACTACAATTTCGAGCTGCGTGACGGTGGTAGTTGGACGGCGTATTTCAACAGCTTAAAGATGGCCGGATGGACTGCGTTAGTTGGCACCGCCGTAATCTTTAGCGGCGCCTATTTGGTCGAGAAGTCCAAGGGGTTCGAACGTTTCCGCGGTCTGGTGCAATTTATGGCCATCTTGCCGCTGGCCGTGCCGGGAATCGTGCTGGGGCTCGCCTACATCTTCTTCTTCAACAATCCCAATAATCCGTTGGGCTTCATCTATCAGACGATGACGATCCTGGTGATCTGCACTATCGTTCACTTCTACACCGTCAGTCACCTGACCGCGGTAACGGCGCTCAAGCAAATGGACGCGGAGTTCGAGGCGGTATCGTCCTCGCTGAAGGTGCCGTTTTACAAGACCTTTTGGAGAGTGACCGTACCGGTGTGCGTGCCGGCCATTCTCGATGTATCGATTTACCTGTTTGTGAATGCCATGACCACGGTGTCGGCGGTCGTGTTTCTGTACTCGGCAGACACGGCACTGGCATCGGTGGCGGTGCTCAATATGGACGACGCGGGCGAAGTGCCGTCAGCAGCCGCCATGGCGATGATGATCGTTTACACCTCCGCCGGCGTGCGCATTTTGCATGCCTTGCTGACGCGGGGCATTGCTCGCACGACTCAGGCGTGGCGAACGCGCTGAGTTTGATCCGCCATCGAACCCGGTTACGGCGCGCAATCGAACGGTATGGACTTGTCCATCGCCGCCCTGGCCCTGACGTCGGCGTTCCTGCACCCTTTTTGGAACCTGCTGGTTAAAGACAGCGCCTACGGACAAGGCGCTTTTCTGAATTGCATCATTGCCAGCTTGGTTCTCGCTGGGGTGCAAGCCCTGTTGCTTGGTATCGACCTGTCATCAGGCCTGCAAGTATGGCCGTTGCTGCTAATCGCCGCCGCCGGCGAAGTGCTGTTTGGTATCACGTTGTTAGCGACCTATTCTCGCGGCGACCTTTCCGTTTATTACCCCATCATACGCAGCTCACCGCTGTTTATCGTTATCGTCGGCGTGAGCCTGCTGGGGCACCGCTATGGCGCGACATTGCTGCTAGGCATCGGCCTGGTCGTGGTGGGTGCATTTTTTCTGCAATATCACGGTACTAAACGATTACTGCACGATCCGCACACGTTGATCGTGGCGCTCTTGGCGATGATGAGCGTGGGCATCTACTCGTTGGCGGATGCCGTCGCGTTACGCGCGATAGATCCAGCGGTGAGACTGTTCTGGGTCGAGTTGATGGTTGCACCTTCGCTGGCCGTCTGGTACGCGCTACGCCGGCCGCACGAACGTTCCGCCTTGGTACATCTGTTTGGCGGCTGGCGCGCCACGCCGTGGCGTTTTTTAGCGATCGGTGTGTTAGCCTACGTGTCGTATTTTCTGGTGTTAGCGGCCTACAAGCTGGGTGGCAACGTGGCGGCGGTGACCTCACTGCGCCAGGCGTCGATTCCAATCTCGGTGCTGCTCGCCGCGTACTATTTGCGGGAGACCAGCCTGCTGCGAAGGATGTTGTGGTCGCTAGTGCTCGCTGCGGGTATCGTCGTTATTATTGCAGCGGGATAATGGACATGGGCAGGACTGACACAAACGGTTTGTTTTGCCACTTGTCTGCCCCTGCCAAAGCAAAGTACTGGAATGCAGCAGTGTCCCAAAGAGTTCGTCAGGTTTGCCGACCGGCTGGCTGACGCGGCTGGGGAAATCCAACGTCACTATTTCCGCCAGCCCCTGGAGATCGAGCTCAAACCCGATGCCAGCCCGGTGACGCGGGTCGACAAGGAAACCGAAAGCGTGCTGCGCGAGCTGATCGAGCAGGCCTATCCCGGCCATGGGATTGTCGGAGAAGAATACGCAGCCGTGCGCGAGCATGCCGAGTTCATTTGGGTGCTGGATCCGCTCGATGGTACGAAGTCCTTTCTCGCCGGCATGCCGGTGTTCGGCGTCTTGATCGGCCTCGCACACGGCGGACGTTTTGTGCTCGGTGTCATCGATCAACCGATCTTGCGCGATCGCTGGGTCGGGGCCGATGGTTATGGCACAGTGTTCAACGGAACACCAGTACACACGCGCCGCTGCAAGAAGCTCGCCGACGCGGTTGCTTTTTTCGGAAAACCTTACGATACGAAGATCGCGCGATTGCGGGACGAGGTAAGATGGGCTCGTTACGGCGGCGATTGTTACGGTTACGGCTTGTTGGCATCGGGATTTGTCGACGTCGTAGTCGACGCCAATCTAGATGACCACGACTTCGCTGCGCTTGAGCCAGTGGTGCGCAATGCCGGGGGTGCGATTACCGACTGGGCAGGTCATCCATTAGCGATGGGTTCGAACGGCGAGGTAATTGCCGCCGGTGATGCGCATGTGCTCGAGCGGGTGGTGGAGCATTTCAGCAGGCCTTAGGCAACCCTTTTACCTCAGGTATCAAGCACAGCCGACTAGTTTATGTCTACGGCTTGGTCGGTATCTGCGGAGAGCGCAATCGCTTCGAACACGGCAATGCCGTGGATAGCCTGATCGAGCGGTAACGGGTAGGGCGTGTTACCGTAGATCGCATCGGCGAAAGCCTCTAGCTCGGCGCGCTCCTTATCGAAGGGGCCGAAATCGATCGTCTCTGGTTCGCTATCGAGCATTCTCGCTTGCAGCAGTGAATCGTTACGCAACTCGACCCACCCTTTCGAGCCGAAGATCTGCATGCGCCACTCGGGGCTCGTAGCCGCAATGGTGCCGATGTAACCCGTGGCCCCGCTGCGGAAGCGCACCAAAACCGCCGTCGTATCGTCGATATCGACGTTTAGCACGCGGCGGTGGCTCAGCGCCCGCACCTGACGAATGGGGCCCAGCAGACCGATCAATCCATCGACCATGTGGATCCCCATACCGGCCATGCCGCCCGCGGGACTCTCGAGCTTTTCGGCGCGCCACATACCCTGTTGATAGCGGAAGGCCCCGGGACCGGAGTAATTCGTCTCCGCGTGCATTACTACGCCCAACTGTCCGGAATCGAGCCGAGCCTGGAGTTCCTTGACCGAAGGCGAGAACCGACGATTGTGCCCGAGCGCTAACACGATGCCGGCATCTTGCGCAGCTTGCACTGCTTCTTGTGCGCTTGCCTTAGTCAACGTGAAAGGTTTCTCGACGAACACGTGCTTGCCTGCGGCCGCTGCCTGCTCGATCTGCTGCGCGTGCAACGAGTGGGGAGTGGCCAGCACCACTGCATCAATAGCCGAGTCTGCCAGTGCGTCTTCTAGCTGACTGCTGAGACTCAGTCGCCGATTGTGCGCGAAGCCTTCTGCCTTTGTTGGCGTTCGGGTGATCGCACGCGTGAACTGTATCTTCTCGCTCCTTCCCTGCACCGAGTCGACTAGCACTTGGCCCCAACGGCCGAGCCCGACGATTACTGCGTGAATCATAGCTACTGTTCCTCCGTTACGTTTTAGTGTCGCCTCCCCGCGGTGGGCTGCAGGCACATGTCGATCATCATTGCCCGGTAGCGGCCAGTCCAACTACCGATTTACGATATTGTAACCTTCGAGGCACCTCGTATGGGTGTTATGTTAGAGTACGCGTTTTCCATATGAAGAGAAACGCAGGCATGAAGCGCAGCGGCCGTTCGAACCCAGCGGGTGGTACGCCGCTCAACTCCGAAGGTGATCTTAATATATCGCCCCGTCGCCAGGCATGGCTGAACGCCAACCTGGATGCGGAGACGCGACGCTGGCTTGACGAAGACGCGAAATACTTTTTACATCAGTCCCTTTCGACCCCCTGCCTGAATGTGCTCACCGCTTGTGCAGGCCCGTATCTACAGGACCTGCAGGGTAAGCGCATTCTCGACTTTCACGGTAACAGCGTGCACCAGATAGGCTTCGGTCATGCGCGGGTGATTGAAGCCATACAGCAACAAATGCAAACCCTTTCGTTCTGCAGTCGCCGTTACACCAACATTCCCGCAATCGAGCTGGCGAAGAAACTTGCTAAGCTTGCACCTGGGTCGCTCAGTAAGATATTGCTGACACCGGGTGGTACTGGTGCTATCGGCATCGCTCTGAAGCTTGCACGTGTGGCGACCGGTAGATTCAAGACTATCTCCATGTGGGATTCATTCCATGGTGCTTCGCTCGACGCGATCTCGATAGGCGGTGAAGCGATCTTCCGTCAAGGCGTGGGCCCGCTGTTGCCGGGTACCGAGCACGTGCCACCCCCCGATGCCCAGCATTGCCTCTGGGGTTGCGGCGGTGAATGCACACTGAAATGCGCCGATTATGTCGAGTACGTGTTACAGAAGGAAGGCGATATCGCCGCAGTCGTCGCCGAAACCGTGCGCAGCGTTCCGTTTATTCCGCCCAAAGATTATTGGAAAAGGATTCGCGATGCCTGCGATCGTCATGGCGCATTGCTCATATTGGACGAGATCCCAAATTGTCTGGGCCGTACCGGCAAGATGTTTACAGTGGAGCACTACGACATCGTTCCCGACATGCTGGTGATCGGCAAGGGGCTTGGCGGGGGCATCTTCCCGCTCTCTGCATTGATTGCGCGTGAGGACTTGGATATCGCCGCCGATCGCGCGCTGGGCCACTATACGCATGAGAAAAACCCGGTTGCGTGCGCAGCGGCGCTTGCGACAATCGAGGTACTCGAACAGGAAAGATTATTGGAAAACGCCCGCAAGCTGGGGGATTATGCGCTTACGCGTATGCGCGCAATGAAACAAGAGCACCCTGTGATTGGCGATGTGCGCGGTCTCGGTTTACTCATGGGGATCGAGCTGGTGAAAGACCGGCAAACGGGGCAACGGGCGACGGATCTCGCGGAAGAGGTCCTCTATCGTGCTCTTAGCAAAGGCCTCAACTTCAAGCTATCGATGGGCAATATCATAACGTTGGCCCCACCGCTTAATATCACTCAGGAGCAAATTGATGGGGCGCTCGACATTCTTGATGCTTGCCTCTCTGAGGCCACGGGCTAAGAGTGTTGTCGCGCGTCAGGCCGGCAGACAGGCGGTAAACTCTCCTTGGAGCACCTTTTCCTCACCGTGGCTGACGCTTACCGTGACATGGCGCTTTTTTCCGTGGCGGATTCTGGCGTGTGCCTCCGCGACAATGAGCTCATCGACCTTTACGGGCCTGGTGAACTGTACCTCGGCCGCTTGTAAAACCGCGCCCGCTTGATCTAGGGCCAGCATGGCGGCGTGATCGGCGACTGCGAGTACGATTCCACCGCGCACGAACTCGGAGCCTGGCGAGGCCATAGCGCTGTTCGTTAGGAGCTCAACCCGGCTAAATCCTGGCGCCACGGTGATGACCGTGCCGGGTGCCGCGTCGGTTAACGAAGCGGCGTCATGTCCGCCGGTCGCGCCAGTCCCCGCATGGGCGATAGCAGCCTCCGCAGGGGATAGAAGTTCGTTATGTTGCATTGCAACATAGGATAGGGTCGCTGGCGAGGAATTGCAAGGGGCCGGAGGTCCTCACGCTCGGCTACCGTCTAACTAAGTCGAGCTGCTCCCGGTTTCTGCCGGTGTCGCACATCGCAGCAAGCGCGCGAGCGGAACCGTGAGCAAGACGACCAGACCGATGACTGCCAGGGTTAACGATACGCCGACGCGATCGCTCATGATGCCGTAGAGGACCGGCGCCGCTACGGCGGCCGCGCTGCCCAGGGTATAGATTAGGCCAAACGCGCGTGCACGCCGCTCCGGCGTCACCAGCTCGGCGACGCTACCGTAAAGCACCGAGGAGGTGCCGTTCAGCGCTATGCCGATTATTGGCAGCAGCACCAGCCCTGGGGTTAAGGGCAGCGCCAGTAACAATAAGATGCTGAGGCCGGTGACGAGCTCGGTGACGACGACCGTGCGGATAATGCCAAGCCGCTCGGCAAGCACGCCGCAAAGAAACTTGCCCGCGGCGCCGCCGGCGAATACCAAGGTGAGGGCGATGCCGAGCGTGTCCACAGAAGCACCCTTGATAGTCAATAGAAACGGCGCAAACGTGAGGAATGCCGTCCGGGTAGCGTCATCGATGACAAAGATGCTTGCCAGGATCTGGAACGCCCGCCGATCGCGTATACCCCACGCGCCGCGGACGAGTACTGATTGCCCGTGCGCAGGGACATGGGTATGGGTTTGCCTGCGTCGCAATGCTGCCAGGAGCAGCAAGACGACGGGTGCGACCAGCAGCGCGGTGCCGGCGTAACCCACCGTCACCCAGCGCCAGTGCATCAATGTAAGAAGGAACGCGGTAACGGCGGGGAAAATAAGCTTGCCTATGTCACCGCTGAAATTGTAAATACCGATCGCTGCCCGAATCGATGGCCCTTCATAAGTGCGGGCTACCAGCGAGGAAGCCAGTGGATGTTGCGTGCTCGAGCCGCAGCCGACCAGAAACAAACAGACGGCCAGCAGCAGGAATCCGCTGGCAGCAGCGCCGAGCACGAGATAGGCGATGCCGACGATGACCGTTCCCGCCGCCAACAACAGGCTTTCACCCCAACGCTCCGCCAGTACGCCCGCGGGGATTTGCAGACTCGCCATGGCCGCGGTGTAAGCGGCGCGCAGCATGCCCACCTGTGTCAACGTCAGGGCGAACTCAGCCTGCCAAACCGGTAGCAAGAGATACAGCGAGGCGCTGAAGCCGTCGTGCAGCACATGCGCCGCGCTGGCGACGAGGAGTGTTGCGCGACGGCGCGAGGGCTCGTTCATGTATTGCGCATGCTGGTCAGCGCGTGCCCCGTAACAATGCACAATGCTGGAACGTTACTGTCGC
>QKEI01000229.1 GCA_003251795.1 Candidatus Muproteobacteria bacterium | reverse complement strand
TCCAAGGGGGTGGTGCAACCGACTCCGGCGGAACGAGTCCCGGGGGGCCGCCGGCCCCGCCGGCACCGCCCGCAAGCGTCCCTGCAGGAACTGGCGGGGGTTAAGTCGGGCAAGCCTGTACTCGTAGCCGCGCGGCGGACTCGTACGTCAACGCGAGCTAGAGTCTGGCAATGTGATCAACCGGATTAATGCCATAGGCACCCGCGGGTAGCACCCGACGAATGCGCAACTCCCGTCCGAGACGGTCGCGATGCTCGGCCAGATCGGCAATGAGCCGTTTCGCATAAGGCTCCTTATTCGACTGCAACACCAGTGCCACCTTCGGCTTCAACCGGCGCGTGCGATTGATCGTAATGACCACGCCGATACCACCGGTGTTCAACTCCACGAGACTGCCGATCGGGAAAATGCCCATACACTTGATGAACTCCTCGACCAGCTCGGCGTAAAAATCTTTATGTCGCCACTCATACATTCGTTTCAATGCATCTTCCGGGGAAATGCTGGCTCGATAGATGCGCTGGCTTGTAATGGCGTCATACACGTCAACAATGGCACCGATCGATCCTGACGTGCCGATGAGATCCCCCGTCAGCTTATTCGGATAGCCAGAACCATCGTGGCGCTCGTGGTGTTGTTCCACCAGCTGCAAGGCTTCGGCAGGAAACTCCTTCGAGTTCTGAAGGATATCAACGCCTTGACGAACGTGGCTTTTCATCAATGCGAATTCGGGCTGTGTCAGCCCAACGGGTTTTTCCAGAAGATGCTCAGGCAATCTAACCATGCCGACATCATGCATCAGCGCGCCGAGCCCGACGACTATGAGCTGATCCCGTGACAAACCAAGATGACGACCGAAGGAAAGCGCGAGGATACACGTGCGGATGCTGTGCAGTGCTGTGTACTTGCCCGAGTCCTTGAGATGACTCAAAACCACGAGACCGTCGGGATTACGATGGACGCTGCCGATCATCTCGTCAACGACCTTGGTGGCCGTTTGCGTGTCTATCTTTTCGCCCTTGCGCGCCTTTGTAATGGTGCCGTCGATCATTTCTCTTGCGCGGGATTCAATCTCGCGCGCGCGACTTAGCTCTTCCTCCATCGGTACGCCTTGATCGGAGCTGAATCCACCTTCGTACCTGATGCGGCTCAGCCCGATCAATGCGTCGGGGTTGCGCACCACGCTGTCGACCATGTCGCCGATCACCTTCTTGGCACGTGCCGCGTCCAGCGGTTTTCCTTGGCGCACATCGTCGAGCGCCTGCGCCATTACGTCGCGTGCTTCTGAATCGATCTGCTTGGCCTCCTCGATCTCTTCTTCCAGCGTACTCTGGTCTTGGTAGGCAGATCGCTTGCGCTCAGCGAAGGTACCCCCTTCTTTCTCCGGGCTTTCCAGCAACACTCTGAATTCGCGTTTCAGCCGTTCTTCATCCGCGCGCACAATCTTGGTGCGCGCGGGCAAAGCACGCTTGCCCCGAAGTTCGGGCAGGTCGGGTCCCTGCTCGGTGTCGATGTAGACGTACTGGCAGTGTTGCTTGAGCTGTTCCAGCTCGTCGGGGTTGCGCAGCTCGAAACCCTGGAACAGAAACGGCGTCTCCAACCACGGCCGGTCGAGCTCGGCAATGTACATGCCAAAACTCAAATCGCGAACATCGACTCTTTTCTTCATGTCGTGGATCTTACGCACATAAGCCGCCGGTTGGACACCGCCTTTGACCCGTAGCGCCCCGCTGGGCACTACTGACGCTGGCGCAAAAAACGGATTCAGGTGCCGATCAGTTTGTGGCAACCTGCCCTGCCCGTCCTACAGACGGATAATCAATGTTCATAAGTATATACACGGGCTAGCGCGGCGGTTAATCGCCTGCGCCGAAACCGGCTGGGCCGCGGGCCATAATACCCGCACCCAGCCGTGCTCCCCGGCCTCCCGTACAATGAGCAGGGCAATTCCTCCGCTTCGAAGTTCAGCCTGCGCAGTCCGAAGCTGCCATGCCTGCGGCAGCTGAAATAAGCCTATTATTATCAATTACTTATATACGTTACCTGCGCCTGGCTCGATATTTGCAGCCCATATCAGCAGGACCAAGGAAATCGGTAGGAACTTGCCGTGTCTACACTACGCCTAGCTCTGGTACTGCTGCTTCTTGGGCCGGTCACAGCGTGGGCCGGTCTCGACGAGCAACTGTTGGAGGCCGTGCATCAAGGTCGTGTCGACGACGTGAAGAATCTGCTCGCTACTGGAGCCGACGCTAACGCGAGCGACAGTTTTAAGAGAACAGCGCTGATCCTCGCATCACGCAACGGCCACGTCGGAATCGTAAAGCTGTTAGTCGAGAATTACGCGGACGTCAACGCCAGGAATCACCTGCAAAAAACTGCATTGATGGGTGCCGCTGCTAACGGGCACGTCGAGATTGTCAATATCCTGTTGCGCGAGAGGGCGGACGTCAACGCCAAGAATTGGCTGGGTGAAACGGCTCTCAGCTGGGCCGCGGTCAAAGGCCATGTAGAGATAGTGAAGACGTTACTAGCACACAGCGCCAATCCCAATATCATCGACAAGCATGGCTGGACGGCCCTGATGTATGCCGCGAGGGAAGGCCATCTCAGCGTGCTGCAGGCGTTGCTCACCGACGGAGCCAACCCGGATCTTAGCCACGAATCGACCTGGACACCGCTCATGATTGCCGCGGCTGACGGACGCGGCGAAATCGTACAAGCGTTGCTCGCCAAAGGCGCAGACCCTGCGCTGGAATCGCACCGGCACGAAAGCGCCGTGAAGCTTGCGAGAAGCGCGGGCCATAGAGAAATTGCACGCATGCTCCAGCAAGCCACACGTGAAGCGGCAAAGGCCGCCGCGGCACAACGCCAACCGAGCGAAGATCGCGACTGGGAAACACGGCTAGCGGCGGCCGGTGCTGCCCAGGAGGAAGGCAAATACTCGGCTGCAGAAGCGCAGCTGCGTGCGGCATTAACGATTGCGCAGGGCTTTGGCGAACGCGACCCACGGCTCCTGGTTAGCCTCAATAGGCTGGCGCATCTTTATTACACTCAGGGCAAATACACCAAGGCTGAACCGCTTTATCGCCGCGCACTAACTCTGGCCGAAAAGACCTCGGCGACCGATAACGCGGACTTGGAGACCAGCCTCAGTAACCTAGCAGCCGTGTACGACGCGCTTGGGCGCCACAGCGACGCTGCCCCGTTTCACCGGCGAGCCTCGGCCCTGCGCGAGAAGTCGGGGCGCAACAAGGGACAGCGCGCCACCGATGGCCGGCTGCAAAACGACACGGCTCTCGCCACCAGCCAAAACAAGTGAATCAGAATCAGACCCCGGAAATGGGGCGTAAAGACGCCCGTTCATCGGGTGGTCACACAGCCAGAGGCTGGAAGCGACTGACAAAATACGGCAATTGCGCCTGTTACATGGCGCATTAGACTTAAATAAGGGCCACCCAAAGGTGGCTGTGATTTAGCATAAATTGATTAGGCAGACGTGCAGCCATGACCGAATCTAACGTGAAAATGCGTGCCGAAATGCGGCAAGCGTCCCTCCGGGGTCTGCCTTTTATCGGGCTTTTAAGACCGTTTATCGGGAACGATATGACCCTTATCGAACAGTTCATCGGTCGGAACCGACCGCTCGTCTGTTTTGAGCGCGAAAAAGGGTTCACACTGGTGGAGCTCATTGTCACCCTCGTGGTCGCCGCAATCCTGTTGACGTTGGCCGCTCCTAATCTGAGCAGCTTTCTCCAACGCGACCGTCTCGGGGCCCAGGCCAACGAGCTGCTGTCGGACTTGGCCTACGCCCGCAGCGAGGCCATCAAGCGGGGAGCCGTTGTGATCGTCTGCAAATCAACGAATCCCACAGCGGCGGATCCTGACTGCAACCTAACCGCGACCGACCCTTGGACCAAAGGCCGCGTGATATTCGTAGATAACGTCACGGCCAATAATGACCCTGACCCTGGTGAGGTGCTCCGGGTACGCCAGGAACTGGATGGCGCAAACGGCAATGGCAATGCGCTCTACGGCGATGGGAATCCGGGCGGCACCGGAAATGAGGTTCGCTTCACTCAGCTCGGCATGGCAAACCCGCCTGGCGGCAACACCCAGTTCGTACTGTGCGACAACCGTGGGCCTAGCGAGGCGCGAGCGGTTGCCATCGGCCTGACCGGACGGGCTCGCGTTACCGAACGCGGCAAGGACAAAGACGGCAGTCCGTTAACCGCGGCCAGCTGTCCGTAAAGTGATAGGGATGAGGGACATGATCATGAGAAACGGTAAGCAATTATCTCGACGCCTGGAGCGCGCGCGCGGCTTTAGCATGCTGGAGGTACTCGTGGCCCTGCTGGTGCTATCTGTGGGCCTGCTCGGACTGGCAGCTTTGCAGACCGTGGGCCTCAAATTCAATACCCAGTCGTACCAGCGTACGCAGGCCGTGCTCAACGCTTACGACATCATTGACCGAGTGCGCGCAAACCCGAGCGGCATACTGACCGGTTCCTACGACAATATCGGCACAACCGATACCCCGCCCAGCCTGCCCACTTGTCCATGCAGCCCCGCACAGATGGCGAATTTCGATATTGCTCAGTGGAAGGCCTCATTAAGCTCACTGCTGACCGAAGGCAAGGGCGCGCTGTGTCGCGGTACGCTGGATACCACTACGCTTGCGTGCACTCCTGTCCTCAGCGGCAACAATTTTCAGGTCGGTATCGAATGGAAGGAAAACGATCTCACCATGCGCATGATCGTGGAGGCCCAGGTCCTATGAGAACGGCACCAGAATTAACGGTGAAGCGAGCATCATACCGAACGCGCCGGCGGAAGGTCGCCCGGATCGGCGGATTCACCTTGGTCGAGCTCATGGTAGCGATGACCATCGGACTTATCGTCCTGGCGGCGGTCTCGCAGATCTTCGTTACCAGTCGCATGTCCTACAAGCTCGAGGAAAACCTGGCACGGGTACAGGAAAACGGGCGCTTCGGCATGGAGTTTCTCAGCCGCGACCTGCGCATGGCAGGCTACGCGGGCTGCGTCAATGTAAACCAAGCGCTCAATGCAAGCGCCAGTTACACCGCGGTCAACGGGCTCAGGAACTCTGGAAACGACCCCCTATTCGTATTCGCACCGCAGACGCAGATACAGGGCTATGAGTGGACCAGTGCCAACACCTGGAGCCCTGCGCTACCGGGGTTCCTGGCCGGGCTGGTGCGCGATGGAAGCGACGTGATTTTGATTCGCCGCGGTTCCGATCAGGCCTTCCGCGTAACCGGTCCCATAACGAAGGGAAGCGACATTACCATCGCCGATGCCAACAACATTGGACAGGATGACATCATCCTGATCGGCGATTGCAGCGGTGTGGATGTCGTTAAGGTAACCGCCTCGGCTATCGCTAGCCCGATCGAAACGCTATCGCATGGTACAGGCGGCAACGATGGTGATAATAACTCGACAGATCTATCGAAAGATTACGACGCCAACGCCGAGGTCATGCGACTCGTCACACGTGCGTATTACGTTGGCACCGGCGCAAGCGGGGAACCCGCGCTGATGAGCATGGATATGGAAAAAGGGGTGTGGAACGCGCCGCAAGAGCTGATAGAGGGTATCGAGAGCATGCAGATCCTCTACGGTGAGGACACTCCGCCTGCGAATGGCAGCGCCGATGACTACCGCCTCCCCGCCAACGTGACCGACTGGTCACGGGTCGTCAGCATACGCGTCGGTCTGCTCGCCCGTACGCCGACCGAGTCCGGTCAGGATGTGGACGGCAAGACCTACAGCCTGCTGAGCGATTCCGGCACCATCGACGATTTCACCAGCCCCGGCGATAAGCGTCAACGGCGAATATTTAGCTCAACCATACAAGTGCGCAATCTGCGCACCGACTGAGGAAAGCAACATGATTGCCAAGATACACACGCAACCGCCGAGCAAGCGCCAGCAGGGCGTCGCCCTGATCATGGCCTTGGCGTTTCTCGTGATCCTCACCATCATTGGGGTCACCGCACTCAGCACCACCTCGCTGCAGGAGAAGATGGCGGGTAACGTGCAAGATAAGAACACGGCGTTCCAAGCGGCGGAGTCGGCACTGCGTGACGCAGAATCCGTTGTCGAAAACTGGCCCAACAAACCCACTTTTAGCAATTCCAACGGTTTGTATATGCCACAACCCGCGGGCACCGATCCGTGGTGGTACACGGTTGATTGGAAGGACACGACCAACATCGTGCTCGCCTATAGCGGCCCTATCGCCGAGGTGAGTCAGCCGCCGGCCTACATCATCGAGGATCTGGGCACGTTGGCCGGCAGTGCCGCTGGGACCGGCAGTCTGGTTACGGGCTTCGCACCACCGGCGGCCACCTCCGGTGGGAGCAACATGTATCGCATTACCGCGCGCGGCGTAGGCCGTAGCGACAGCGCGGTTGCCGTGGTGCAAAGCGTCTACAGGAAATAACGATGCGCAATAACAGGGCTAGCACAATAACAACAATAATTTTTTTGCCAACGACCGGGCACGATGTCCCGTGTCAGTCTGCTAGGAGAACTGGAGCAAATGAGACACATTAGTATTGAGCGCATCGCATTTACTGGATTGATGGCAATGACACTTGGTTTGATGCCGACGACGGCTGCACGGGCTGCGGATCTCGCTTTGAGCAACATCCCGCTCTTTATCGAGTTGGACGTAAAGCCCAACCTCGTCGTCACGCTCGACGACTCCGGCAGCATGCGAGGTTGTTTCATTCTCGATGGCAGCTTATCGGAGAACAGCGTCGCAAAACTTTTCACCGCCAGCGATTTCAACGATTACCGCCACGCCTACCGCGGCGTCGCTTCGAGCGATGTCAACGACCTCTACTACAACCCCAACATCGAGTATGTGGTGCCAGTCGACGCGGACGGCGTAAGCCTCGGCGTGCCACCGTTCACCGGTGCTTTCAACGACGGCTACGATCAAGCCGGCAGTGGAACGCGAGATCTTTCTGCCTCGTTTAAGCCCTGCTGGAGCAGCCTCACGAACTGGCTGGACCCCGTCAACCCCGGCAGCGGTCTCAACGACGGCGACCCGCCTCCGCCTACCCCGGCGGGGCGGGCTGCCTACTATTACAAGTACGTCGGCCCCACGCCGCTCGACAACACCAACATTACGATCAATTCGAACTTCCAGAGAATTGTGGTCGGCGATCTTAGCGGCACGCTTGGAGATGCACCCGACACCGGTGGTTTTGGCAGCACCGCCGCAGCCAAGAAACAGAACTTTGCCAACTGGTTCTCTTATTACCGCAATCGAATCCTCACCATGAAGTCAGCGGCTGGTCGCGGCTTTACCGATGGTAACCTACGCGGTCGCATTCGCGTCGCCTATCAGACACTTTGGGGCCTCAACGGTACCGACGCCACGCGTACCGATATCGGCCTGATGAAGCTGTTTGACGGCCAGGGACGCACGGAATTCTTCAACTGGCTCTACGGCATCCAAAACGAAGGCGGCACGCCGCTGCGTTATTCCCTGGATAAGGTCGGACACTATTACAAGAACGAGGAAATCGATGGTAGCAGTGGCGGACACGGATACAGAGCCATGGCCGCGTTGAACAGTCCCTGGGCATTCGAGCCCGGCGTCACGCTCGACCCTGAGCTCCCCTGCCGCCAGGCGTTTCATGCGTTGTTGACGGACGGACAGTGGAATAACGATGCCGGTGTGAGCGGCAATGTCGATAACACCAACAAGGATTATCCGGAAGCGCTGGCAAACGGCGACACGGCCTATGATACGGCGGTACTGACGGCGCCCTACAAGGACACCAACAGTGCCACGCTGGCCGATAATGCGTTTTTCTACTGGATCAACGACCTGCGTCCGGACCTGGCAAATA
>QKEI01000273.1 GCA_003251795.1 Candidatus Muproteobacteria bacterium | reverse complement strand
ACAAGGGGTAGCCTTCTCTCCTGACGGTACCACTCTCGCCTCTGCCAGTCGTGACCACACGATAAAGATTTGGACTTCCAACTGACAACACAATAACGGTGCGCGGCTCTGCGAAGCCCAGCGCTTATTCAGTATCTTTCACATTCTTCACCAGGCAATGCAACCGTCCCCGGGCTACACGTGCGTTCACCTGGTCGCCCTGCTTGAGCTCAAGCGCATCTCGCACAACGGCACCCGTATCCGCGCGCTGTACGATGGCATAGCCCCGCTGTAGCGTCGCCAGTGGGCTCAGTGCATGCAAGCCTTGGGCGCTGGCGCGTAGGCGTTGCCGTTGATGCTCAAGGTAGTACTGCATACTCGCGGTTAGTCTGCTCATTACGTGCTGGCAGCGTTGAGTCAGCGCCTGTATGCGCGCTTGCGGTGAACGCTGACTGAGCCGCCCTGCGAGCGTTAGCAACCGTGTTGAGCGTGTGCGCAGCTGTGCGAGAGTCGCCAACCGCAACCGTCGCTCGAGATTGTGGAGTTGGTCGAGCGCGACTCTGATGCGTTGTTTCGGATGTACCAGTCGGGCAGTTAACCAGTCGAGCTTTTGTTGTCTCGTGACCACAGCGTCGGTCGCGAGCCTGACGAGGCGGTTTTGCTGGTATTGAAAATACCCAAGCCATTCATCTTGACTCGGACTCAGCAATTCCGCCGCCGCCGTTGGCGTCGGTGCACGCATGTCTGCTACTAGATCAGCGATGGTCACGTCGGTCTCGTGGCCGACGCCACAGACGATAGGTATATCGCTCGCGTAGATTGCGCGCGCGACCACTTCCTCGTTGAAGGCCCATAAATCCTCGAGTGAGCCGCCGCCGCGGGCCAGAATCAGGGCGTCACATTCCTGGCGGGCGCACGCCAACGCAATGGCAGACGCAATCTGCTCCGCGGCGCCTTCACCCTGCACCGGGATAGGGTAGAGCAACACCGGGATTGCGGGAAAGCGTCGTCGTAGGGTAGTGACGATATCATGCAGCACGGCACCGGAGGTAGATGTAAGGAGGCCAATACGTTTCGGCAGCCGCGGTAGTGGCTTCTTGTGGCTTACGTCGAACAGGCCTTGCTGATGTAGCTGTCGCTTGAGCACCTCGAGAGCGCGGCGTAACGCGCCTTCACCTGCTTCTTCGAGTTGTTCGACGACGAGCTGGAATTCCCCGCGCCCTTCATACAGGCTGACGCGGGCGCGTAAGACGACACGAACCCCGTCCTGCAGTTTGGTTTCGATTCTACGCAGCTGCGCGCGAAATAGAGCGCAACGCACCTGGGACTGAGCATCCTTTAGAGAAAAATAGGCGTGGCCGGAGGCCGGTAACGACAGGTTAGATAGCTCCCCTTCTACCCAGATAAAACCGGGGAAGCCGTTTTCTAGCAACTGTTTGGCGCTGCGGTTAAGGCGAGAAACTGTGTAGATATCGCGGAACAGACTAGGCTGCGCCGCTGGCCGGGACTGGTCAATCATACAGACAAAACATACGCCCAATGCGCCCGGCAGGAAAGCCAGCCGGCCAACGTCTCAGCTGCCGGGTCAGTCCACCGGGTATCGCACCTGAGGGTCCGCCTGTTGTTGCGCCTGTTGTTGCGCAAGCTGCGCTTGCTCAAGGGCTTCCCGGGCGAGCCGCTTTGCGGTCTTCTTATCGCCACGATAAGATGCGCGCGCGCTCTCTTGTAACAGGCGTTCGGTGTCGCTCCAAAGAAATCCCATGCGCTTCGCGAGAGCAGTAGCACTTTGCGCGTGTCCGTAAAGTTCGTCGTAGGAAGACGGGCCTTTGTCATTGGAGGCGCAGCCACCAAGCATCAACAGCAATGCGCACACCAGCAACCTGCAGTTTGTTCGTTCGGTTTGCATCATCGTAGTCTCTTGCGGCACATAAACATCATAACTCCAGCGGGTTGCCGGCACACAACGTGTGACCGGTGGACCGTTACGGACCGAGTCCGTATAATAGCGCATGCAGCTCATACAGGAAGCACTTACGTTTGATGACGTCCTGCTGGTGCCTGCACACTCCCGGGTCTTACCGCGTGACGTCAGCCTGCAAGCGCCCCTCACACGCACGGTCCAGCTGAATATTCCCCTGCTGTCTGCCGCTATGGATACGGTTACCGAATCCACAACAGCTATTTGTTTGGCGCAGGAAGGCGGGCTCGGCGTCATTCATAAGAACATGAGTGCCAGACGGCAGGCTGATGAAGTGCGTCGCGTAAAGAAATCCGAAAGCGGTGTGATCGCCGACCCTATTACCGTATCCGCGGATTCAACCGTGCGCGATGTATTGGCGTTGATGCGCGCTCAGAATATCTCGGGTGTGCCGGTTACCGGCTCGAGCGGTTTGGCAGGGATCGTAACCAGCCGCGACCTGCGCTTTGAGACACGCTACGACAAGCCGGTAAGCGAAGTGATGACGCCCAAAGAACGGCTGGTGACGGTAAAGGAAGGCGCCACGCGTGATGAGGTAGTACGTCTGTTGCATCAGCATCGTATTGAGAAGCTGCTGGTCGTGGATGAAGGCTTCGAGTTAAAGGGACTCATCACCTTCAAGGATATTCAGAAGGAAACCGACTATCCGAATTCCGCCAAGGACAGCAATGCACGTCTGTGCGTAGGCGCAGCGGTGGGCGTAGGACAGGGCACGGAGGAACGAGTCGAGGCGTTAGTGGAGGCGGGGGTAGACGTAATTGTGGTCGACACTGCACACGGCCATTCGCAAGCGGTGCTTGATCGCGTCTCTTGGGTGAAACGCCGATACGCTGATGTCCAGGTAATAGGCGGCAATATTGCTACCGCTGAGGCCGCAAAGGCCTTGGCTGGCGCTGGCGCCGACGCGGTCAAAGTCGGCATCGGACCCGGTTCTATCTGTACCACGCGCATGGTCGCCGGCGTTGGCATTCCGCAGATTACGGCCATCAGCAACGTGGCTCAGGCGCTCGAGGGTAGTTCCGTTATCGTGATAGCCGACGGTGGTATTCGTTACTCCGGCGACATCGCCAAGGCCATTGCCGCCGGCGCTCACGCGGTAATGGTGGGAAGTCTACTGGCGGGTACCGATGAGGCTCCTGGTGAGGTCGAGCTTTATCAAGGACGCGCCTACAAGACCTATCGTGGCATGGGATCCCTCGGTGCGATGGGTGAGGGCTCGAGCGATCGCTACTTTCAGGAGCACACAGTTGGTCCACATAAGTTAGTGCCCGAGGGCGTAGAGGGCCGGGTGCCTTACAAGGGTTCAATGGCGAAGATCATTCACCAATTGATGGGCGGATTGCGCGCTAGCATGGGCTATACGGGTTGCGGCACCTTGGAAGATCTCCGCACGCGTGCCAAGTTTGTACGCGTGACTAATGCCGGGGTGCGGGAAAGTCACGTGCACGACGTATTTGTCACCAAGGAGGCGCCCAACTATCAGCGCGATGATCTCGTTAGCGATGTCGACGAGTGAGCGTACGCCTCCCGCAAAGCCGCTGCGCCCCGATTTTTTTCATCCTGTTACGAATGTAGTTGATGCCTGGCTAGCCCGTCGGTGCAACATACCACTATTGCCGACCTATCTCATGATCTATGACTGATCCCCATTCGCAGCGTATTCTAGTGCTGGATTTTGGCGCGCAGTACGCGCAATTGATTGCCCGGCGCGTACGCGAAGCGGGCGTGTACTGTGAGCTACATCCCTACGACATGGGGGCGCAGGCGATCAAGGCATTCGCGCCGCGTGGGGTGATTCTCTCGGGGGGGCCAGAGTCTGTCACGGAAGCACATACGCCGCGTGCGCAGCAGATAATTTTTGACTTGAATGTACCTGTTCTGGGGATTTGCTACGGCATGCAGGCGATGGCGGCTCAGCTTGGCGGCAAGGTCGATACTTCGGCCCGACGTGAATTTGGTCACGCGCAGGTACAGCTGCAAGGAGAGTCACGCTTGTTTCATGGTTTGCAGGACACCGTAGCTAGCGACGGCACAAGGCTGCTCGAGGTATGGATGAGCCATGGTGATCGAGTCGAACAAGCGCCCCCGGGTTTCAAGGTCATCGCCAGCACGAGCAACGCGCCACTGGCAGCTATCAGTGATGAGCAACGCGGTTTTTATGGCCTACAGTTTCATCCTGAGGTGACGCACACTAAGCAAGGCTATGCAATATTGCAGCGCTTTGTCCAAGATATTTGCGGCTGTGAGGCATTGTGGACACCCGGTAACATCATTGAGAACCTGATTGACTCGGTGCGATCCCGGGTCGGTAAGGACGGAGTATTGTTGGCCCTTTCAGGCGGTGTCGACTCGTCAGTAGTGGCGGCGCTGCTGCAACGAGCAATCGGCGATCAGCTAACTTGTATTTTCGTTGATAATGGACTCTTGCGACTGCATGAAGCCGATCAGGTCACAGCAACTTTTGCTGAGCATATGGGCATTAAGCTTGTGCGGGTGGATGCTGCGGATCGGTTCCTTTCGGCGCTGCACGGTGTCGAGGATCCGGAAGAGAAGCGCAAAATCATAGGACGCGTGTTCATAGAGGTCTTCGAACAGCATGCCCAAGGTTTGTCACGGGTCAAGTGGCTCGCCCAAGGCACAATCTATCCGGATGTGATCGAGTCGGCGGCGGCGGCAACGGGCAAGGCGCACGTGATCAAATCGCATCACAACGTCGGTGGGCTACCGCAACGACTGCAATTGAAGTTGTTGGAGCCGTTACGCGAGTTGTTCAAAGACGAGGTACGCCGCATCGGCGAAGAGCTGGGCTTGTCTCACAAGCTTGTTTACCGACACCCTTTTCCTGGGCCCGGCCTCGGGGTGCGCATCCTTGGCGAGGTCAAGAAAGAGTACGCGGAGCTATTGCGCCAGGCCGATGCTATTTATCTGGAGGAACTGCAACGCAACGGTTGGTACGACCGGGTGAGCCAGGCGTTCGCAGTGTTCTTGCCTGTTAAGTCCGTCGGAGTTGTCGGTGATCAGCGAGCGTACGAATATGTCATCGCGTTGCGAGCCGTAGAAACGATCGATTTCATGACCGCTAGCTGGGCACAGTTGCCGTACGATTTGTTGGCAACCATTGCGCGACGAATCATCAACGAGATCCGTGGTGTCAGCCGCGTGGTTTACGACGTCTCAAGCAAACCGCCGGCCACGATTGAATGGGAATGAAGCCTCGTAAGGAGTGAGGTGTGACAGGAGACGAACCGCTAGGCGTGTTGAATCGCCTCTCACCTCCCACCTCACGCCGCACAGATGAAGGTTGGATGCGACATGCCCTGACGCTCGCGGGTCGGGCCGAGCAGGCAGGTGAGGTACCAGTCGGTGCGGTATTGGTATTGGATGGTGCGCTGATTGCTGAGGGGTGGAATCAACCTATCCTGACGCAGGATCCGACCGCTCATGCCGAGATCGTGGCGCTCCGTGGCGCTGCTGCGCGCTTGGGAAATTATCGACTGCCAGGCTCGACGCTGTACGTTACACTAGAGCCCTGCGTTATGTGTGCGGGGGCTATTGTGCAGGCACGGGTGGCCAGGGTGGTATACGGTGCCGTCGACAGCCAGGGTGGCGCGGCCGGCTCAGTGTTCAATCTCCTTGCTGCGCCTATGTTAAATCACCGGCCTGACGTTGTTGCGGGCGTCTTAGGGGGGGTTTGCGGGCAGCAGCTAAAGGCGTTCTTCAAACAAAGACGCGGTTAGGCGACCAGTAGGTTTGTTTAGCGACTTTAGATAGCGGGTGCCTGCAAACTGAATACGCGAAGGTTGGTCTGCACCTGGCGCTGCTGATCGAGTTTCACTAACACATCATAGTAGGTACGCACCCGGGTTACGAACCTTACCGCCTCAAGACCGCGAGCGTAACCGTATCTAGTCTTCTTAAACCATTTGCTTTGTGAAAGTAGCGGCAGGGACTGCTTCACATCGTCCCACCTGTCGGGATTGCGCCCGCGACTTTCGGTGATGATGCGCGCATCTTCGACATGATAGATGCCCACATTGTAGGCCGCCAGGGCCAACCAGAGCCGATCTCGACCGCTGATGCTTGCCGGCAGTCTATCCACCAGCGAGCGCAAGTAACGGGCTCCTCCACTAATGCTCTGCGCTACGTCAACGCGGTCATTCACGCCCAACTGTTCAGCGGTAGTATTGGTTAACATCATCAATCCGCGTACACCAGTAGGCGATACCGCGCTCGGATCCCAGAAAGATTCCTGATAACCAACTGCAGCAAGCAAGCGCCAATCGAGACCATAATTGTTGCCGTACTCCTGGAATAACCCCTGGTATTGAGGCAAACGCTCGCGGATCCTTGCCTGGTAGACCGTGAGGTTTACGTAATCAAACCCCTGTGCCGGACCGTAATAACGCTCGACCAGGCGCGCCAGCGTGCGCGAACTCTTAAGCTTGGCCAGATGCCGTTCCGCAAGGTTATAAAGGCTATCATCCGCCGCAGGCGGAAATGCCCAGGCCCGGGCCAGCGGTTCATCCAGCGAAAAGGCAACCCTCAACTCAGGATAAATTTGCCGGGCGATGGAAACAGTATTCGAATCCGCAATCGTGATTTCGAGCAAACCCTTCCAGACCATGCGCAACAGATCTTCAGCGCTGTAACTGTCCGACTCGGTCCATTTCAATTCGGGATACTGGTGTTTTGATGCTAGTAGCTGATCCGCGGTGCTACTTGCCCGTGGAATCTCAAGCTCACGACCGACCAGACCCCGGAGGTCCCGAGGCGCTTCGGTACCGAGACGATAGACGACCTGCAGATGAATCTCCTGGTACGGTGCACTGAAGCGCGCCGATCGTTTGCGGGCATCTGTTACTAACATACCCGAGGCCATGTGCGCCTGGTTAGTGGCTAGCATGGGCAAGATATCGGATGGGTGTTCAGGCACGACTAGCTCAAGCCGCACCTTGAGGCTATCGGCAAAGGACTTAAGCATGTCGTATTCGGGGCCAGTGGGACCGTCCGGACCCTCGTAGTAACTGGTCGGCCCATTGCGTGTCAGGACAACCAGCTTGCCAGAGGACTTAACCGCCTCAAGCTGCGTAGTTGGGGGTTCGCTACAGCCGGTGAGCCCGAGAAGGACACTGATGGCTATGATAGCGTATCGAGAATACGCGGACGAACGGGCACTCACCGGGTCGTCCTTGTACTGCTGGCGGGTGCACCGCTGAGCCACGGATTTCATACCGCACTGTGCTCTCAACGATGCTTGCATTCGATGCTCCAAACTGAGCTAAGTCGCATTATACCGGTCTCGCGAAACTAATAAAGCGGGTTGTCGCCCTGAATCAGGGCGCGTAAGCTATCTGCCCCCCGGAGAGGTACCGAAGCGGTCACAACGGCGCGGACTCGAAATCCGTTGGAGCGCTTGTCGCTCACGTGGGTTCGAATCCCACCCTCTCCGCCAATCACTGCAGGGGGGGCTCTTTGGAGTTCCCCTACAGTGATTGAGAGTGGTGGATGAGAACGGGTGAGAATCCCGCCGTGCAGGATGCACAAGTGCCGCGGAGCCCAGGGACGTGCGAGAGCGGCCACCCTCTCCGCCAATCACTGCAGAGTCCGGGCGTTTTAGGCCGCTCTTCACTGATTGAAACGCAGGGCGGACGAAGGTATGTGAAGCTGCGGGTTCTGAGCCGCACTAGTTGGCGCCATGTTGTAAACCGTATGATCGGGATCGCCGTTCGTCGACAATGACTGACCCCGCTGTCTTGCGCACGTTGGTGCCGATTAACTCATTGGCGGCGACCCATTTCGAGGAATTGGTCGAGGCCGTGGCCTTCGAGGAAGAACCTAAGGGTATAGTGCTGTTCAAGCTTGGCGCTCGCGACAACGACACGCTTTATGTGATTCAGGGGCAGGTTGAGCTGATTGCCGAAGGCAGTCGCGAGGGACGCGTCATTACTGGCGGTACTGAACAGGGAAGATATCCGCTGGCGCAGCTAAAGCCACGCCAGTTCACGGGAAAAACTAAGACCGATGCCATCATTGCTCGCGTACCAAGCGACTTGCTTGATCGCTTGCTGACGTGGGATCAGGTTACTGGCGAGTATGAAGTAACCGAGCTGGCGGGGGCCGAGGATGCCCAGTGGATCATGCAGGTGCTGCGCAACCGGGCGTTTCAGCTGTTGCCGGCTTCAAATATTAACCAACTCTTCGAGCGCCTGGAGCCAGTAGCGCTAAAGGCAGGAGAAGTCGTCATCAAGCAAGGAGACGTCGGCGACTACTTCTACATTATCAAGGAAGGACGCTGCCGTGTCTCGCGCAAGGCGGAAAAAAGCGGCCAGCTTGCGGTATTGGGGGAATTGGCGGAAGGAGACAGTTTCGGTGAGGAAGCGCTGCTTTCGGGTGCGCCACGTAATGCGGCCATTGTCATGGCGACAGACGGCGTCGTGATGCGATTGTCGAAGCAAGACTTCGAGGAATTATTGCAGGCGCCGTTGGTGCGATGGGTAAACGCCTCGGAAGTAAAGACGATGGTCAAAAATGGCGCGGGATTGGTGGATGTAAGGCTCGAAGATGAGCATAGGCACGGCGCCATAAAGGGCAGTATCAATGTGCCGTTGTATTTGCTGCGACTGAAAGCCGGCAGCCTAGATCCAGAGCGTAGCTATGTCCTTTATTGCGAGACCGGAAATCGCAGCTCCGCGGCTGCTTTCCTCCTGAGCGAACGCGGTTTCGATGTGTACGTCTTGCAAGGCGGCTTGGCTGCCCTCCGGGCGGCTCGAGGCGAATCGGTATCGGCGACGTAAAGGCGCCATTTTGCATTGCCGCGCTGCCCGCGCGTGGTTTACGCTTGGCGACTGTTTACTGCGCGACTCCGGCGGTGGCGTTCTCTGTGGAGAGGTGTCCGAGCGGTCGAAGGAGCACGCCTGGAAAGTGTGTGTACGTTAACAGCGTACCGAGGGTTCGAATCCCTCCCTCTCCGCCAGTCACTGCAGAGGGGCTCAATTCTTGGGCCCCTCTGCAGTGATTGGCTGATAATGGTGGTTGAGAACCTCTTCCTCTCTGATAAAAACTATCAAGATAGTCACAGCTCCGATCGGAGGACGGCATGAAAACAAAACGGCTCGGCAACAGCGACCTCGAAGTATCAGCGATTGGGTTGGGGTGCATGGTGATGCCTGGTTTTTATGCGCCGGGTGAAGAAGCGGAGTCGATTGCTACGATTCACCACGCTGCCGAAATCGGTATTAATTTCCTGGATACCTCCGACGCCTATGGCATGGGTAAGAACGAAGAGCTCGTCGCGCGTGCTGTGGCGGGTCGTCGTGATGACTATGTGATTGCCACCAAGTTCGGCAACATTCGCTTGCCCGACGGCAAGCTCGGTGCCAACGGCCGACCGGAATACGTGACTCAGGCCTGTGAGGCGAGCCTGCGACGTCTACGTATCGACGTTATCGACCTTTATTATCAACATCGCGTTGACCTCACTGTTCCGATCGAAGATACAGTGGGTGCCATGAGCCGGTTAATTGAGCAGGGCAAGGTTCGTTGTCTTGGGCTGTCGGAGGCCGCACCCGACACGGTCAAGCGTGCTCACGCCACGTACCCCATCAGCGCGTTGCAGACCGAGTATTCCCTGTGGACGCGGGATGCTGAGAGTGACGTGTTGCCGCTTTGTGCCGAGCTTGGCGTTACCTACGTTGCCTACTCGCCGTTAGGACGCGGTATATTCAGCGGTGCGATCACCGGTCCGAACAGTCTCGCGGAGGGGGACCGGCGCCGTGAACATCCACGTTTCCAAGAAGCGAATCTGCAGGCGAACCTCAAGCTGGTGGAGCCAGTGCGTGAATTGGCGGCAGCTAAGGGTTGTAGCCCGGCCCAGATTGCCCTAGCGTGGGTGCTTAGCCGGGGCGAGCACGTAGTGCCAATTCCCGGGACGCGCCACGCTGATCACCTGCAGAGCAACGCTGGAGCGCTAGACATCATTTTGGGTCTGGAAGAATTGGCTTTTTTGGACGAGGCTATTTCTCCAGGTGCTGCTTCCGGGACGCGCTATCCAGCCGGGGGCATGAAGATGTTGCATCTTTGAGAAACTATCGATCTTCACCAACAAGAAGGCTGTCCGCGTGGCAACACTATCTTTGGAACAGGCATTGCAAATCATCCACGGTGCGCTGGAGAAGGGCCGCGAAACCAGCTGTGATCCTCTAAGCGTGGCGGTGCTGGATGCAGGCGGGCATCTAGTCGCCTTCATGCGCCAAGACAAGAGTGGCATCCTGCGTCCCGAAATTGCTATCGGCAAAGCCTACGGGGCACTTGGCTTCGGCGTGGGCGCACGCGAGTTGAAAGAAAAGAATCCTTTGTTCCTGAGCGCCGTGGCAGTGGCCTCGCGCGGACGGATGATTCCGATGCCGGGGGGTGTGCTCATCCGAGATCCGGAGACCGATCATATCATCGGTGCCGTGGGTATTAGCGGTGACACTGCGGATAAGGACGAGACAGCCGCAGTCGCTGGCATTCAACTTAGCGGCTTACGCGCCGATACGGGCGGGGCTTAGGCTATCGGGCCGTGTTAAACTGGGCCCGTCGATGATTACGGCGGCAAAGGTCGGTTCCCCAGGTGACGACGAGTTGTGAACCCGGTCAGGTCCGGAAGGAAGCAGCCGCAGCAACAGGATCGGGTACCTGGGTGCAGCCGGCCGGCGCCGCCACCGAAGCCGCGTGCGCCGGTAATTGACTGAACCGACGCAAACCTACGATAACCAGAGCACAAGTGAGTTACCAGGTCCTAGCTCGTAAGTATCGCCCGCGCATCTTTGACGAAATCGTGGGGCAGCAACATGTTGTGCGCGCTTTAGTGCACGCGCTCGACAACGATCGTGTGCACCATGCCTTCCTTTTTGCCGGAACGCGGGGTGTTGGTAAAACGACCATTGCTCGCATTCTTGCGAAGTCCCTCAATTGCGAAAAAGGCGTGAGCTCCCAGCCCTGTGGCGTATGTAACGCTTGTACCGAGGTCGATGAAGGCCGTTTCGTCGATCTCATCGAGGTGGACGCTGCTTCGCGCACCAAAGTGGATGATACGCGCGAGCTACTAGAGAATGTGCAATACGCATCGATGCGCGGGCGCTATAAAGTGTATCTCATCGACGAGGTACACATGCTCTCCGGTCACAGCTTCAATGCCTTGCTGAAGACTCTGGAAGAACCTCCGCCACACGTGAAGTTCTTATTGGCGACCACTGATCCGCAAAAGCTGCCGGCGACCGTGTTATCGCGTTGCTTGCAGTTCAATTTGAAACGACTGCTTCCCGATCTTATTTCCGGGCAGTTACAAACAATACTTGCCGCTGAGGGCGTTGCTTACGAGGAGCCCGCATTACGATTGTTGGCGCGTGCAGCCGATGGCAGCATGCGTGATGCGCTGAGTTTGCTTGATCAGGCCATCGCTTTTGGCGCAGGCCACGTCAAGGAAAACGATGTGCGCGAGATGCTGGGCACCATAGATCGGCACGTGGTGCAGAGGTTGCTGCAGGCATTGTCTGTTGGCGATGCGCGCGCATTACTTGGCGTAGTAGCGGATGTAGCCGAGCACAGTAGTGACTACGATGCGGTATTAAGCGAGCTGCTGCTTGGTTTGCACGAGATATCGCTAGCGCAGGCCGAGCCCGGGTTGCTGGAGGAGCGCAATGCGGATGCAGAAAGCGTGCTGTCCCTTGCCGGCATGCTGAGCCCCGAAGACGTGCAACTCTACTACCAAATTGGCGTAGTCGGCAGGCGTGATCTGGCATTGGCCCCGGACCCGCGCAGCGGACTCGAGATGACGCTATTGCGAATGCTGGCTTTTCGTCCGCTGGGTGCGAGCGAGGCTGAAGCGCGGAGCTCGGTGCCAGCTGAGCCGATCAAGAGTAGCGGTAACGCCACGACGTCGTTGCCACGTAAGCCGCAGACGAGCGGGAATTGGGATCAAGTTATCGCGCAATTGCAGCTCAGCGGTCTGGTTGGCGAAATGGCCAACAACAGCGTGATGGAGTCATACGGCAGTGGAGAGCTTACATTGGTACTCGATGAAGCCTTTGCGCAGCTTCACAGCAAGGACCGGGAGGTCACGCTAAGGGAGGCACTGGAACGCTTCTATGGTGAGTCGCTACGTTTGACGCTCCGCATTGGCGCACCGGCTAGCGAAACCCCTGCACAGCAAAAGTTGCGTTTGCAAGATGCACGGCAGCAGGCGGCTGTAGACGCGATATATAATGATCCCAACGTTAAGGCGCTACAGCAACGTTTTGACGCCCGTATTAACCCGAACTCGATCCGCTCAAAGGCGTGAGCGACCGGAGCGAATGATGAAAGGTGGACTTGGTAATCTCATGAAACAGGCGCAGGCCATGCAAGAGAATCTACGCCGCGCCCAGGAAGAATTGGCAAGGGTCGAAGTTACGGGAACTGCCGCCGGCGGTTTGGTTAGCGTGACGATGACCTGCCGCCACGATGTTAAACGGGTGCAACTGGATGCCAGCCTGCTGCAGGACGACAAAGAGGTATTGGAGGATTTAATTGCAGCGGCCGTGAACGATGCCGTGCGCAAGGTAGAGAAAACCAGCCAAGAGAAGTTGGCAGGGTTGGCTAGTGGTTTAAGTATTCCTGGCCTCAATTTGCCGCTGTAGGTCTGACTCGATGTCGGGTACGCAGGAGCGGGTCGGCACGACCCCAGCAATCGAAGGCCTAAAGCAGGCGTTGCGCCGCCTTCCCGGCGTCGGCCCCAAAGGGGCGCAACGCATGGCATTGCATCTGCTCGAACGTGACCGTGAAGGTGCGCGGCAAATCGCCGACGCTCTGCAACATGCTTTGGGGAAAGTTGTACACTGTCAGCGCTGCAACAATCTCACTGAGCAGGAGCTATGCGCGATTTGTTCCTCGCCGCGCCGTGACCACTCGCAGCTGTGCATCGTTGAGTCTCCTGCGGATCTAATAGCACTGGAGCAGGCGGGCGTGTACCAGGGCCTATACTTCGTGCTTATGGGACACCTCTCACCGCTAGACGGTATTGGACCGGAGGAGTTGGGGATTCCCCGAGTTGAAGCCCTGTTCAATGAAGGCTCGGTCAAGGAGCTCATCCTCGCTACTAATCTCACGGTTGAAGGCGAGGCTACGGCACACTACGTTGGCGAGCTAGCTCGTTCGCGCAAGATTCGAACTACGCGTATTGCTTATGGCGTGCCGGTGGGCGGTGAACTCGAGTATGTCGATCAGGGGACATTGGCGCGTGCATTCAGCGGTCGGCGCGAGACCTAGCAAGGTGTATCACAAAGTAGCGCGGGCGGTGTGGGCGTGCTGTTTGGCTCGTTTGCCGACAATGCGAGCAACGAGATGATAAAGGCCAGTAGCGAGCTTACCCTGTTGTTGCTGGCTGCGCTGACACTCCTCGTTATGCAAACCGGCTTTGCCTTGCGTCAAGCAGGCAATGTAGACAAGCGGGATCAGGCTGATTGTTTCGGCAAGACGCTTTTGCTTTTCGCCGTTTCCGCCATTGCATATGCCACTTTTGGGTATTACCTAAGCTACGGATTTCAGGTGCGCACACCGGTGTTAGCACCTGTAGCCGGCGGTAAGCATGACATTATTCAATTTCTGGTGTTAGTTACCTTTGCTGCCGCCGTACCAGCGATTGTTGCTGGCGGCGTTGCTCAACGCACACGCTTTTGGCCGCAACTTGCCAGCACGGCGCTGATTGCGGGCGTGGTTTATCCATTGTTCGAGCAAATCGCCTGGGGTCGACGGCTGTACGCGCAACACGTGCTGATGTCGAGCTTCGGCGCCGAGTTCCACGATTTCTCCGGGGCCGTGTTGGTACATGTGATGGGAGGCTGGTTAGCCTTGGTGGCTGCGATGCTGTCAGGTCAACGCCCTGGTGGCTCCAAGCAAGAGAGCGAAACGAGCTCAACACTTTGGGTGTTGGGGTCATGGCTGTTAGTCCTAGCGTGGCTCGCCACCATCGTACTTAATAGTTATCGACCCCAGGCCTTTGCCCAGGCGGTGGCCATGAACGGTCTAAGTGCGATCGTAGGTGGGGTGCTGGGAGCGGTGGCGGCGGCCCGTGGCGAACGGCGCGCGGCTTTCACGGGCGCGCTCGCAGGGGTGATCGCGATTTGCGCCGGCGCCGATGCCGTTAACGCTGGCGGAGCGCTGGCCATTGGCGCCGTATCGGGCGCGCTGGTAGTCGCTGGTGCCGCCATTTGTAAACATTATTGGCCGGTCGGTGATGAGGCAGGCGTATGGGCATTGCACGCGATCGCTGGCACGTGGGGCAGCCTGGCTACCGCTGTATTTGCGCATGCCGCCCTGGGTGGTCGAGGTGGAATCTCTTTCATGGCACAGCTGATCGGAGTGCTCGGTGGCACTGGGCTGGCGATCGTGGCGGGATTTGTGATCTATGGGTTCCTAAAGCGCATGGACCTGCTGCGGATAGGTGCGCCACCGGACACTAACGCTGCGGCGATGGCGCGAGCAAGATCGCATCCCATCGACGACTAAGCCTGGCGGCGCTATGAAGCTGGAAGGACTGACCCAACAGTGGATAGACGGCGTTTATAAGAGATGGTTGGCCAACAGAGCGACGAAGAGTTGATGTTGGCCTACGGTGAGGGTGATCTGAGGGCGTTCGAGATCATTTATCGAAGGCACAGTGGCGGTCTTTTTCGGTACTTACTACGCCAGTGCAGCAATGCCAGTGACGCCGAGGAGTTATTTCAGGATGTCTGGACGAACCTAATTCGTGCCCGTGAACGTTACGAGGTCCAGGCCAAATTCTCCACCTACCTGTACCACCTGGCACACAATCGGGTGATCGATCACTACCGGCGCCGCGCCCACAATCCGACCGACAAGGCAGTTAATCCTGATGCTGATGATGGAGGGCCTGACGACCTTGCCCAGGATGGCACACTAAATATCGAAGATCGTGTGCACCTCAAGCGATTAGCTAGTCGGTTACTGGAGCTGCTCGATCGGTTGCCACCCATGCAGCGCGCGGCGTTCCTTCTGCGAGAGGAGGGCGGTTTCTCGGTTGAAGAAATCGCGGAGGTGATGGGCGTAAACCCCGAGACGGCTAAAAGCCGGCTTCGTTACGCCGTGGCGAAGTTGCGACGTGGATTGATAGACGACCGGTGAATGACGCATGAGCCCACAGGAACCTGGAGACCGCTCACTCGATCGCTATCTGCAAGGGGATTCGAGCCTGTCGAAGATCTATAAGGGTGTGACTCCAGAGACGCCACCCTCCGAGCTCGATGAGGCGATTTTGGCCAAGGCGCGCCACGCTGCCGAGGCGCACGCGTTGGTGCGACGCAGGCATATGTTACAACGTTGGATGATTCCGACTTCACTAGCAGCAGCGTTGCTTCTCACCATCGGCCTTGTGACTTTCGTGTCCGAGCATGGCGGGGCGCCGTTGGCGCCGAAGCAGACAAGTGAGGGACGCCAACGACCTAGCCAACTACCAGGGCGAGAATTGCCCTTGCAACAGCAGGAAGAGGCCACCCCGCAACCGAAAAGTGGTTCCGTTAACGAGCCCATTTCGGGGAAGGACGCGGAGATGCTGCAATCTGATGTGGCGAGCCCTCCATCGGGCGGTAGCCAGGCAACCCCATCGCCGGCAAGTGCACCGCCGGAGCGGACGCTGCTCAAGGAAGAAACAAAACGCAAGCAGCCGCGCCTAGACAAAATGGGGGAGACAGATCAGCGGATGCCAACCGAAGCAACTGGCGCGACAGACTTACCGCCACAAGAATGGCTGAAGTACATAGCGGAATTGCGCAAACAAGGAAGGTTGAGCGAAGCACAAGCCAGTCTTGAGGAATTCAGACGACGACACCCCGATTACCCAGTGGAAACAATACTGAAGTAGAGCACTGTTGGCTTAGCCATCAAAGAGCGCGTTTAACTTGGCTGCGCAGATGAAGTCGTTTTCTGAGAGGCCTTTTATTGCATGGGTGCTGTAGCGCACGCGACAACGTTTGTAACCGACTTCGATGTCAGGGTGGTGGTCCTCCTGATGCGCGACCCAAGCGAGCGCATTAACGAATGCCATGGTCTGGTAATAGTTCTTGAACTCGAAGGTACGATACATCTCGCTGGCGTTATCGCTCAAGGACCAGCCGGGTGTCTGTTGTAGCAGCGTCTGTGCTTGTGCAATGGTGAGGGTTGGCGTGCCCCCCTCGCAGGGGACGCATCTTCTCTGAGTGAGGTCTGTCATGCGCTGCTCCTTTGGTCCGTGAGCTCACAACACTGTTCAGGCAGCACCAGTGCTGTTATCGTCTGAATTCGAGTCTCAAGGTCAGATTAACACGGGAGACGATGCATGGCGCAAGTACCCCCTGAAAATCAGCAACCGAATGCGCTGATCTGGATAGACCTGGAGATGTCCGGGTTGAACACAGAGACCGACCACATCCTTGAGATCGCTACGATCATCACAGACAGCGAGCTCAATGTGCTCGCCGAAGGCCCGGTGCTGGCGATACATCAACCTGACGATGTGCTCGATGGTATGGATGCCTGGAATCGGCGGACGCATGGTGATAGTGGTTTGACTGAGCGCGTGCGCGCCTCGACGCTCAGCGAAACCGAGGCGGAACGTCAAACGCTTGAGTTCGTGCAGCAGTACGTACCTAAGGCCAAGTCGCCGATGTGCGGCAATAGTATCTGCCAGGACCGGCGTTTTCTGGCGCGCTGGATGCCGGAGCTGGAAGCTTGGTTTCACTATCGCAACCTCGACGTCAGCACGATCAAGGAGTTGGCGCGACGCTGGATGCCGGAGGTTTATGCTGGCATGGTGAAAAAGAATACGCACAAGGCGCTGGACGATGTGCGCGAGTCCATCGAGGAGCTGCGCTATTATCGCCAGCAGCTATTTCGCTGCGGTTAGCTATCTGCCACAATTTATTGCGCAGCCGCCGTCCCCGCCCAGCCTCAGCTCGTGCGTATGGTCAGCGCAGATCCACCGAGAATCAATCATTTGTAAGCCATTTGTAAGCAGTGAAACGGAGTCCCGCGGGGGTAAAATTCCGGAGGCAGGCTATTATTAGCCTATAGACAGATGGGCAGTTAGTACCAATGGAGGTAGCGATGAAGACCCTGAAGGTGATGACGCAGTCGTTTTTCTTGCTTGCCATAGTGGTCACGCTGGGTGCGTGCGGCGGCAAGAATACGGTCAAGAGTGATCTGCATATCAAGGGCGCGCCTAACTGGGTGAACAAGGGTACCAGCGTGCTTAAGGAAAAAGATGGCCGTATGTTTCATGGGGTCGGTATGGCGGAAGACCTGGGCAACATGTCGTTACAGAAGTCCACGGCTGACAACCGGGCGCGAGCAGAGATTGCTCGCATCCTGTCATCGTATATGGACATCGTGGAAAACGACTACATCACCGCGAACCGTGCCGATGGTCAGAACGTGAGCCAGGAGCAGATATCACGGCAGATTAAGAACGTCTCTGAAACTAACCTTGCCGGTGCCAAGATCATCGGTCGGTGGCGCGACAAGAAGACCAGCACCATATTTTCGTTAGCCGAGCTTGACATGAAGTACGTAAAACAAACGATTAATTCTTATCGCGAGATGAATGCCGCCTTGCGCAAGTTCATGGAACAAAACGCCGACACTGCGTTTGATAAACTGGAGCAATCGAAGTGACGTTCACTGTCGGACGCTACTGCGGCTTTCTTCTGCTGGCCTCGTTGCTGATGTTGCCGGGGTGCGGAACCTCCGTGAAACGCATGGACAGCGAGCAAGTGAAGGATCTGAGCGGGGCTTGGAATGACACGGATTCACGCTTGGTTTCGGAAGAGATGATTAAGGATGCGTTAGCGCGCCCATGGTTGCGCGATTATACGCGCAGACACCGTGAGCCGCCGGCCGTTATTGTTGGTGACATGCGCAATCTCAGTCACGAGCACATTAACTTGAATACCTTCGTGAGTGATATCGAACGCGCCATGATCCAATCGGGCAAGGTACGATTCGTCGCTTCCAGTATCGAACGCCAGCCCGTGCGGGAAGAACGGCGCGATCAAGACTTAAATGCCAGCGAAGCGACCCGCAAACCCATGGGGCAGGAGCTGGGCGCGGATTTCATGCTGCAAGGAACGATCAACACCATCATCGATGTCAGCGGCAAAACTCAGGTCAGGTACTATCAAGTGGATATGACGTTGATCAACCTGACGGACAATGAAAAGGTGTGGATCGGCCAGAAAAAGATCAAGAAGCTCGTCAAGCGCAGTCAGATCAGGTTTTGATGTCTAGGCGCATGGGGTGTACTTGTTCCGCTCTGGCTGCAATCGAGCGTCGCTGTCCACGCAGTTGCATGTACTGAACGTCCGCCCGTTGCTTGCGGGTGCCGTTTTCGCGTTGCTCCTCGCAGGTTGCGCAGGTCATGACCATAATTTGGTCAATGTCGAACGCCGTCTGGCGGCTGATCAACCCGAGCTCGCACTGCAGTCGCTCGAGCGCGAAAGCCAAAACTGGCGTCGTCGCGATAAGGTCCTTTACCTGCTGAACCGGGCCATGTTGTTGCGTATGCAGGGCAACCTTGTGGGCAGCAACAAAGCGTTTACCGAGGCACAACGCCGCATAGATAAGCTTTACGGCGTCAGTGTCACGGAGCAAATCGGCTCGGTAATCATCAACGATCGTACACGTGCTTATGTCGGCGAGGAGTTTGAGCAGGTACTACTACACGTGTATATGGCCCTTAATTTCCTCGAAATGAATCGAGCCGATGCCGCTAGAGTGGAGGCATTGCAGATCGATCTGACACTGCGGCAATTCAGCAAGAAGATCGCCAAGAAGAAATACACTGAGGATGCCTTCGCCCGTTACCTCTCGGGGTTGATATACGAACAGCAGGGCGAGTGGAGCGATGCCATGATCGAGTATCGCAGAGCCTATGAGGCTTACGTCGAATACCAACGCGTATACGGCATCGCTTTGCCGAGTTCGTTGCAGCACGACCTGCTCAGGCTGACAGCCCAGCTGGGGCTGGTTGACGAACATCGGCGCTACCAGCAGGAGTTTGGTATCGCCGAAGATGCAGTTGATGCCGAGACTCGGGATGGACGCGGGCAACTGGTGTTTCTGTTGCATAGCGGGTTGGCGCCGGTAAAGCGGGAAAACGCCGTCATATTGCCGACACCGGGGGCGCACGCGCTGGTAAAGATAGCGGTGCCATACTATCAGTCTCGCTCTACCCCGGCGAAAGGGGCACGCCTTAAGATAGCCGACAAAGAGCAACGCTTAGAGTTAGCGGAAGATGTCAACGCGATTGCCATTCGTAACCTCGAGGTGAAAATGCCGTTGATCCAGGCGCGCGCGTTGTCACGTGCTGGTATCAAGGGTGCCGTGGCAGAAGGGTTTCGTCGTCAGGATCAATGGTTAGCGGCATTACTGGTCCAATTGGGTGGCCTTGCAACGGAGCACGCTGACACGCGCAGCTGGATCACGCTGCCACGCGACATCTATATTGGGCGCGTGTTACTTCCACCGGGAAAGTACACGGTGAGGTTGGAAGTCCTGGATCGTTACGACGGTGTACTTTCGGAGCGCGAATTTCCCGATGTGCAAATCACCGAACGGCAAATGACCTTTTTGTCGTACCATTGGATCGTGCCGACGAATCTCCTGTTCGAGAGTGCCCCATGATGAGGCTTGTACTCGCAACGCTCAGTGTTGCCGTGTTATGCGCAGGTTGTAGCCATCAGGCGCAGAAACCAGACTGGGTAGCTGGGCAGCCTGGCGCCTATCCCGCAAGCCGCTACTTGCTCGGTCGAGGCGAAGGCGCAAATCAACAGCAAGCAGTTGACCGCGCACGCGCCGAGCTCGCTAAGATATTTCGTGTAGCCATTACCGACGAAACTGTGGACACGCAAACCGTTACGACCACGCGCAAGGGCCGCAAAAAGGGGCGCGAGCAGCAATCCGAAGCCACGCGCACGGTGACGACTTGGACCGATGAGCTGCTTGAAGGTATAGAGGTTGCGCGCGTATGGCGCGATCCACAGACGCGGCGTCATTATGCGCTGGCTGTATTGGCACGCGCGCCCAGTGCCCAAAACCTGCGGCGACGGATGCAACAACTCGATATGCAAACCGAACAGGATCTCACGCGGGCGCGGGAAGACGCTGACCCACTGCGGCGAATCGGCGCGATGGACCGCGCGCTTGAGGCACAGCGACAGCGTCAGTCATTGCAACAATACTTGACTATTGTTGAGGCGGCGGACAACTCTGCGCCACCGATCTGGAATGAGACTCAGCTTCGCTCGGAATTCACGCAGGCTTTGCGCCACGTTCACATCGACGCGTTGGTGTCTGATGACCCTACGGGTAAGCTACAGACTGTGTTGGCCGGCGCTGTTGTCGGAGCGGGGTTCACTCTCGGCAGCAGTGATCAAGAAACCGATTACGTGGCTCGCGCCGCTTTGCAGTTGCATGAACTCGTTGAGCGCGGTGGCTGGTACTGGTTGAGGGGCACGCTCGAGCTAGAGTTGACGGAGCCTCGGCCCGAGCGCGTACGGGGGCTCAGGCGTTGGACCATTAAGGTCTCGGCGCAACAACCACAGCTCACCCAGCAACGGCTGCTAGATCAGGTCAACACCATCCTGCAGAAAGAATTGCGCCCCACGATTATTGGTTTTGCTGGCGGCACCTGAACTCGTTCTTGGTGTCAACATTCCTCGGCTGGGCTAGGCTCCTTTATACCACCCTGGTGCTGCGCCAAAGCCCAGGCCACATGCTCACGTATGAGCGGCAACGGATCGTGCAGGCGCGCGTGCAGAGCGGCAATGACGGCATCGCTGGTCGCTGCATTACCGAGCGCCACCGCGATATTTCGCAGCCAACCGGCATAGCCGATGCGTCGTATCGCTGAACCTCGTGTGCGCTCGAGAAACTCTGCCTCGGTCCAGGTGAAAAGGTCTAGCAGCTGCGATGAGTCGAGTTGCTGACGGGGAGCAAAGGCGGGCTCATGCGTCGGTCGCGCAAAGCGGTTCCACGGACAAACTAGCTGGCAATCATCGCAGCCGAAAATGCGGTTGCCGATCAACGGGCGCAGTTCTGTCGGAATCGACCCGCGCAACTCAATGGTGAGGTAGGAAATACACAGGCGCGCATCGAGCTCGTACGGCGCGACAATCGCCCCGGTGGGACAGACATCGATGCAGGCCCGGCAGCGACCGCAATGGTTGTCTCCCGGTCGATCCACGGGTAACGGCAGATCCGTGTAAATTTCGCCAAGAAAGAACCACGAACCCGCTTCACGGTGTAGCAGGTTGGTGTGCTTGCCTACCCAACCGAGCCCGGCCTTCTCTGCCAGAGCCTTTTCTAGAACGGGTGCACTGTCGCTAAACACCCGGTAGCGGTGCGCACCGATCACCTGCGTGATCTGCTGTGCCAGGTGCTCCAGGCGCTTGCGGATTAGCTTATGGTAGTCGCGCCCAAGCGCGTAACGTGCCACGAATCCGAGGCTGCCGTTGTCTAGCACGGCGTGAGCGTCCGCTGCGCCTGCCGGGTAGTAGTCCATGCGCGCCGAGATTACGCGTATCGTGCCCGGCAACAACGCGGCCGGACGGCTGCGGCGTGTGCCATGGCGCCGCATATAGCCCATCTCTCCATGGCGCCCTGCGGCGAGCCAATTTAACAGGTGTGCTTCGGCCGCGCTCAGTTCAACGTCGGCAATCCCGAGCTGCTGGAAACCCAACGCCTGGCCCCAGCGCTTGATGTCAATGGCCAGGCGCTCTAGGTCAATATTGTGGGTTCGTGTTGGCTGCATTAGGCCCTATGATATAGGTAAGGGATATCGATGAACCTGCCAGAAGCATTGTATTACGCGGTGCAGAGCCGGCAACTCGACCGCCTCGCCATTGAACAGCGCGGCATTGCCGGTTACACGCTGATGCAACGCGCCGGCGCGGCGGCATTTTCGCTGTTGCGCACGCGGTGGCCCAGCGCGCGCCGGCTCACGGTGGTATGCGGACCAGGCAACAACGGGGGTGACGGCTACGTAGTTGCACGGCTAGCGGCTGAAGCCGGCCTGAAACCGCTAGTTTTGGCGCTCGGAGATGCTGCGCGTTTGCGTGGCGATGCTCAGCTGGCACGCGCGGCCATGGAGCAAGCCGGCGTCACAGTGCGACCGTTTGGTGCTGACGCCTTGCACGGAAGCGAGGTGATCGTCGACGCGCTTTTTGGTACCGGCCTGGAACGTGAAGTCACAGATGAATGGCGACGCGCGATCGAAGCAGTGAACGCGACACGAGACGCGGTGGTCTTGGCAATAGACATTCCTTCAGGTTTGCACGCCGACTCGGGGCGGGTGCTGGGTGCCGCTGTTAAGGCGCATGTGACCATCAGTTTTATCGGCTTGAAGACAGGGCTTTTCACCGGCCGCGGACGCGACTATTGCGGCGACATCGCCTTTGATGACCTGGAGGTGCCGGCTGATCTGTACGATGAGATACAGCCGGCGGCACGGCGCATCAGCGAGCGTTCGCTCGCGGGAGTCCTGCCGCGTCGACGACGCTCGACGCACAAGGGAGACGCTGGTCACGTAGCGGTAATTGGTGGCGCGGCGGGCATGGCCGGCGCGGCGCGCCTGGCCGGTGAAGCAGCCGGACGCGCGGGCGCCGGTCTGGTGACGCTGGTGACCGACCCGACACATGCAGCGTATCTGAGTCTGGCACGGCCCGAGTTACTGACTCACGCATTGGCCGACGGCACCAGCCTGCCTGCCGCACTTCGACGTGCTACCGTGCTTGCCATCGGACCGGGCCTGGGCCAGGAGCGGTGGGCGCGCGATGTGCTTGTCCGGGCGCTGGATTGCCCGCAGCCCAAGGTGGTCGATGCCGATGCGCTCAATCTATTAGCGGCGGAGCCGCTGCAACGCAATGACTGGATCTTGACACCGCACCCCGGGGAAGCGGCACGCTTGCTGGGCGCCAGCGCTGCAGAGGTGCAAGCCCAGCGTTTTGACGCGCTGCGGGCTCTGCTCGATCGCTATGGCGGTGTGTGCGTGCTCAAGGGTGCCGGCACCCTTGTCGGTAAGGCCGGTTCGCCCGACGTTTGGCTATGCGACGCCGGCAATCCCGGAATGGCGAGTGGGGGTATGGGTGATGTGCTGACCGGTATCGTCGCTGCACTGCTGGCACAGCACGTGGACCCGTTTGCGGCAGCACGGCTCGGTGTTTGGCTGCATGCCACGGCGGCCGATGATGCCGCCAGGCAAGATGGGGAAATCGGCCTACTTGCCTCCGACCTATTGCCCTTCGTTCGTCGCAGGCTCAATCACCTCAGCGCCCATGTGCGTTGAGATTGTCGTCGCGACGGCACAGGAAATGGAGGAGTTGGGCGCGCGCCTGGCCAAAGGATTGAGCGTCGTGCAGTTGGTGTACCTGCGAGGCGCGCTGGGGACAGGCAAGACGACCTTAGTGCGGGGTCTTTTGCATGCCATGGGGCACATGGGTGTTGTGAGGAGCCCGACCTTTACGCTGGTGGAGGGGTATGTGATCAATGGTCGTCAAATCTACCATCTCGATTTGTACCGCCTGAGGTATCCTGAAGAACTGGAATTTATTGGTTTTCGAGATTATGTTAAAAATAATACTCTGTGCCTGATTGAGTGGGCGGAACGGGGTGCAACGGTGCTGCCGTTACCTGATCTCGACGTGGAGATCCGCAAAAGTGGGGATCAGCGCATCGTGAGAGTGATATCACATACGGAGCGAGGAGCGAAGTTATTGAGCGATTTTGCATGAAGCAGGCACGCCTGGCCTTGCTGCTCCTCGTTGGTCTGATCTCCCCGATCAGCGAAGGCGCCTCTGTCACTGTGCAGAACCTGCGTATGTGGGAGGCACCGGATAACACGCGACTGGTATTCGACCTCAGTGGCCCGCTGGAGCATCGGTTGTTTACGCTGCGCGAACCTGATCGCATCGTTATCGATATGGACAACGCCCGGCTCTTAGGAACGTTGCCCGATCTGGACTTCAGCGGACCGAGGCTGGCAGCGGTGCGTACCGGTTCGCAGGGCGACCAGCAGCTGCGCGTGGTGCTCGATCTAAAGCGCGCGACACGTCCGCGGACGTTCGTGCTCAAGCCCTACGGGCAATATGGCCATCGCCTGGTAATCGATCTCTATGATCCCGATACGATAACGTCGCCGTCAGCGGCGCCTGCGCTTACGAGTAGGCCCAAACGCAGGGATATGGTCGTCGCTATCGATGCCGGGCACGGAGGCGAAGACCCGGGTGCCATCGGGCGACGATACAGAACCAAGGAGAAGCATGTAACGTTGGCGATCGCCCGTGAGCTTGCCCGACTCGTCGATGCTGCCCCGAACATGCGGGCGCTGCTGATACGTGACGGTGACTACTATGTCGATCTGCATGAGCGCTTCGTCAAGGCGCGCCGACACGAGGCCGATGTATTCATATCCATTCATGCCGATGCCTTGCCAGGAAGGAGTTCATCGGCGCGCGGTGCCTCGGTGTACGCCTTGTCCGAGCGGGGTGCCAGTAGCGTCTTGGCACGCATGGTAGCCGACAAGGAAAACGCCTCCGATCTAATCGGGGGTGTGAGCCTGAACGATAAAGACGACCTGCTAGCGAAGGTACTACTGGATCTTTCGCAAACCGCGACCATCAGTTCAAGCGTGACCCTCGGTAGCGACATGCTAGTCGAATTGGCACGGATCGGCCCGATTCATTTGGAGAGTGTACAGCAGGCGGGTTTTGCCGTTTTGAAGGCCCCGGATGTCCCGTCGGTTCTAGTCGAGACCGCCTTTATCTCTAATGCGGCGGAAGAAAAGAGGTTGCGCAGCAAGTCGTTTCAGCAAAAGCTTGCCGGCGCCCTGTTCAGTGGCGTGCAGCGCTACCTGCGCCGTCGCCCGCCCCCGTCAACAAAGCCACAGGATGTCGCCGAGGGCGGCACACGTGTGTATGTGGTGCAACCGGGTGACACCCTTGCTGGCATCGCCCGTGCCTACGGCATTCATGAAGACGCGCTCAGGTTTGCCAACGACCTTCCCGATAGCGTGCTGCAGGTAGGTCGCAAGCTCGTATTACCGCGTTAGCGCCTAAGCAGAGCTCTGCGCCAGTACCTTGCTGGCAGAGGCTTCTCGCGGTTGCAGGCGCTGACAAATCTCGCGCTCGAGCGCCGCTAGCTTCTCCTTATCGGTGATCGGCCGACGTTCCAGGTCAGTGATGAAAAACACGTCCTCGGCGCGCTCGCCGTAGGTGGAGATCTTCGCCGTCACTAGATTTACCTTGCACTGCTGCAACGCCAAGGCGACCTGGTAAAGCAGGCCGGGACGGTCTTGGGCGACGACCTCCATTATGGTCTGCAACCCGCCGAGGGAGGAGGCAAAACTGACTCTGGTTTCGATCGGAAAGTGTCGCAACTGCCGCGGCACATGGGCAGTACGGCTGTCACGGCCCGGTCGCGGGTTTAGAAACTGTTGACGCATCGTCTGTTGCAGCTCGGCGAGTGTCTTGCGATCGCGCACGGGCTCGCCCGTATGATCCAGCACGACAAAAGTGTTGAGGGCGAAGCCGTTGCGCGTTGTGTGAATGCGGGCATCCATGATGGACAAATTCATGCGGTCGAAGCCACCGGTCTGAATGGCGAACAAATATTCACGGTCAGGCGTGTAAATCAAAAATTCACTGCCGCCGACCTCGGGATTGAAACGCGTTGCAACGATCGGAAACTCCGCAGCCGAGGCCTTGACGATCGTTTCCGTGTGCCAGGCCAAGCTCTCGGCGTCGTATGGCAGAAAGTAGTCGTTATCCAGTTGTTGCCAGTAGTTCTCTACCAGCGCGGGTGACAGTCCCTTCGGCTTGAGTATGGCCAGCGCGGCGGTACGCAACTCACTGACTTGTGCCGCAACATCGGGGGGCGTCGCGAGTCCACGGCGAAACGCGCGGGTGGCCGCGGCGTAGAGTTCGGATAGCAACCGACCCTTCCAAGCGTTCCACACCTTCGGACTGGTGCCGCGTATATCGGCGACAGTCAACAAGTAGAGATTATCCAATCGTTCCTGATTGCCTACGTGGCGGGCGAATTCCAGGACCACGTCGGGATCGTGAATGTCTCGGCGTTGCGCCGTCAATGACATGAGTAGATGGTGACGCACGAGCCAGGCCACAAAGTGAGTATCGTACTCGCTCATGCCATGCAGCTTACAGAATGCCAGGACGACCTTTTCACCAAGCACCGAATGATCACCGCCGCGACCTTTGCCGACATCATGAAAAAGCGCAGCAAGATAGAGGCGCTCCGGCTTCACCAGATGTTGCAAAATAGAGCTCGCCAGTGGGAACTCATGGTGATGTTCGGGAATCGCCATTCGCCGCAGATTCCGCACCACGAACAAGAGGTGCTCATCGACGGTGTAGACGTGAAATAGGTCGTGCTGCATCTGGCCGACTATTCTGCCAAACGCAGGAATGTAAGCCCCGAGAACCCCGTACGCGTTCATGCGGCGCAGGGCGTGTGTGATGCCCTGGGGCTGACGCATGATTTCCATGAACAGGCTGCGGCAACCAAGGTCGCGGCGAAAGGCACGATCGATGCGATGCAGGTTGGCGCGCACTAATCGAATAGTGTGGGCGCGCACCCCCTTTATATGCGGATGCTGCTGCAGCAGGAGAAATATCTCAAGCAGCGCGTATGGCGCCCGCTGAAATACCCTATCGTTCGTTACCTCTACGAAATCATTGCGTGCGCAGAATCGTCGATTAATTTCTTTGGTTCGAGGTCGCCCGCTCGCAAGCAGGGCCTCCTGGAAATGTTGTAGCAAGATCTCGTTCAGCAAGGAAAGCTCCTTGACCGTTCGATAGTAGCGTTTCATGAACTGCTCGACCGCGAGACTGCCACGTCGGTCACTAAAGCCGAGTTCCTTCGCGAGCACACGTTGGTGATCAAACAGCAAACGGTCCTCACGTCGACCGGCGAGATAGTGCAGACCGTTACGCAGCTGCCACAGAAAGTTTCGTCCGCGTATGAGATCGCCATATTCTTCTTCGCGCAGGAAACCACGCTCTACCAGGTCATGCAGCGAGCTGGTTTCGAAGTGACGCTGTGTCACCCAAGCGATCATCTGGATGTCGCGCAATCCGCCTGGACCCTCTTTAATATTGGGCTCGAGGTTATAGGCGGTGTCGTCATAACGCTGGTGGCGTTCGATCTGTTCCTGCCATTTGGCCGCAAAAAAGTCCCTGCTTGGCCAGACCTTTGGTGGTGCGGTCAGGCTATGTAGGCGCTCAAAGAGTTTAGCGTCTCCGCTTAGCAAGCGCGCTTCCATCAAATTGGTAGCGACAGTAATGTCCCTTTTTGCCAGACGTTGACAGTCTTTGAGCGAACGTACGCTGTGGCCTACCTCCAGACCCATGTCCCATAGGAACCGTACGAATGCCTCAGCAAAGTGATTATTTTCGCTGTGCCTGTCGCGTTCCAGCAGCAATAACAGATCGATATCAGAAGCGGGCTGCAACTCACCGCGCCCGTAGCCGCCGACTGCGATCAGTGCCACGTTCTGCTCGGGCGGGAGCAAGGGCAAGTGTCGTTGCCATGCGCGTACCAGTAATTGATCGATCAGCCAAGCTTGGGTGGTGACTATATGCTGGGCGGCTACATGCTCGAGATGATACTGCTTGAGCTGTTGTCGACCGTGCTGCAGGGCGCTGCGGAACAACGCGAGCGGACTGTTCGATTGCGCCAGTTGCTCATCAAACTGGCTCGCATTGAATACCTGCTCCAGATTTATGGCCATGCGTGCAATTGGCGCGTTGATTGCGGCCTGCGGGTCATGAACTCACACTGTATCATGAGGCAGGCGTGTCAGGATTTCGACCCCGGTGTCCGTAACAAGCACGGTATGCTCCCACTGGGCGGATAGACTGTGATCCCGCGTAACGACCGTCCAATTGTCTGCCAGCAGCTTTACCTCTTTGCGCCCAGCGTTGATCATGGGTTCGACGGTGAAGGTCATTCCCGCGCGCAGCTCCATCCCGGTTCCGGGGCGCCCGTAATGTAGCACCTGTGGCTCTTCGTGAAACTCGCGGCCAATGCCGTGGCCGCAATACTCGCGCACAACCGAGAGATCATGCGCCTCAGCGTGCTGTTGAATGGCGTGGCCGATATCGCCGAGACGCCCCCCCGGACGCACTGCCTCGATACCCTTCACCATGCATTCGTGGCTCAATCTTACGAGCCGTTCTGCCTGTACAGAAGGTTGGCCGACGAAAAACATCTTGCTGGTGTCGCCGTGATACCCGTCTTTGATCACAGTGATGTCGATATTGATGATGTCACCTTTCTTGAGCACTTTGTCACCAGGAATGCCATGGCACACCTGGTGGTTTACTGAGGTGCAGATTGACTTGGGAAACCCCTTGTAATTAAGCGGGGCTGGAATCGCCTGTTGCACATCGACAATGTAATCGTGACAGATGCGGTCGAGCTCGCCCGTCGTGACTCCGGCCTCGACGTGCGGCGCGATCATTTGTAGAACCTCCGCCGCCAAACGGCCGGCGACCCACATCTTTTCGATCTCATCGGGTGTCTTTAAGGAAACGGGCATTTCGTTAGATTCGCACGAATAACGTTGAGGTCCTGGTGGCGCCAATCTACTCGATTTCGGCGGTTCGGTCGCGTCACCGGGCAAAAACAGGCATCGTCAATACTGGGGTGCCTGGGCGGTTATTGAAAGCACCCCTTCATCGTGTAAAATTTGCATTTTACAACACACACGGGTCGACACATGTATCCGGGTGCCGGGCACGGGAAGTTGCGTGCCCGGTTGATATATGGGAGCCGTGGCGGACTAACCCGACTGGAGGCTGACAATGCCCAATATCACCATGCGCCAAATGCTGGAAGCCGGCGTGCATTTTGGTCACCGCACTCGCTTTTGGCACCCAAAGATGCGCCCGTACATCTTTGGCGAAAGAAACAAAATCCACATTATCAACCTGGAAAAGACCCTGCCGTTGTTCAACGAGGCCATGCAGTTCTTGCGCAAGCTTGCGGCCAATCGAGGAACGATACTGTTTGTGGGTACCAAGCGCCAAGCCGGGGAAATTGTAGGCGAAGAGGCCGTGCGCTGCGGGTGCCCTTACGTCAATCATCGCTGGCTCGGGGGTACGCTGACGAATTACAAGACCGTGAAGAATTCCATCGAACGCCTCAAGCATCTGGAAACCATGTTCGAGGACGGCACGGTCAACAAGTTAGGCAAGAAAGAGGTGATCGGCCTAACGCGCGAACGGCAAAAACTCGAGCGTAGCCTTGCCGGGATTAAAGAGATGCCCGGTTTGCCAGATGCATTGTTTGTCGTCGATGTCGGTCAGGAGGCGATTGCCGTGTCCGAGGCGAATCTGTTGAGGATTCCGGTGGTGGCGGTCGTTGATACAAACTGCAAACCTGATGGCGTCGACTACCTTATTCCCGGTAACGACGACGCAATTAGAGCAATCAAGCTTTATGTCGAGGCTGCCGCCGAAGCAATCATTGAGGGGCGGGCGGAAGCAGAGACGGCATTGCTTGCTGGGGATGAGGAATACGTAGAGATCGAAGAGGGCGCGCGCGAAGTCAAGGTTGCCATCAAGCCGCGCGTAGCCGAGAAACCACGAACCCCGGTGGAAGCCGATACTCTCGCCGAGCTTGATGATATCGATGACGATAGCGACATATCCGTAATAGCAAGCGAACCGCAGGAAGGTACGGAGCAAGAGTTGACTGAGAAACCTGAGGCAGTCGAGGCAACGCCGAAACCCGCCACCAAGACGCGACGCCGGACAGGCACGGCTACACGAGGGCGCAAAAGCTCGGCACGATCAAAAAGCGATGAAGAGAGCGTTGATGATGAAACGACGGTGCCCGTGCCGGAGCAACCCGACTCTGACTGAACAACGGGGGGCTAGGCCCCCTTTCTTTTATCGACTGGTGTTTGACGCACGAAACGGAGAAGCTAGATGACTGTTAGTGCCGCAGAAGTAAAAGAGCTTCGTGAGCGCACCGGGCTCGGCATGATGGAGTGCAAGAATGCCCTCGTTGAATCCGGGGGTGATATGGATAAGGCCATCGAATGGCTGCGCAAGCGTGCTGGCGCTAAGGTTGAAAAAAAAGCAGGTCGAATCGCCGCCGAGGGTCGCATTAGCGCATACCTTAGCGGGGATCGTAAAATCGCCGCCGTTGTCGAGGTGAACTCCGAAACCGATTTCGTTGCCAAAGAAGATGGCTTTGTGGCTTTCGCCGAGGCCGTGGCAGCCTGTATTGCACATAATGACCCAAAAGATGTATCTGCGCTCCTGGACCTGCCACTGCAAGCAGGCAAGAGCGGTAGCGTGCGACAGTCGTGTGAGACACTGATTGCCCGCCTCGGTGAAAAAATCAGTGTGCGACGTTTTCTACGTTACACTAGCCGTAGCGGAAAGCTGGACAGTTATGTGCATGCAGGCGCGCGCATCGGTGTATTGGTGGAACTTGAAGGTGGCGACGATACGTTAGCCCATGACATGGCGATGCAAGTAGCAGCAACCCGACCGGACTATCTAACAACAGCCGATGTGCCGGCCGAAGTAGTGGCTAAGGAAAAGGAGATCCTAATGGAGCAAGCGCGCGATAGTGGCAAGCCGGCGGAGATAATAGAAAAGATGGTGGCGGGTAGACTCAACAAGTTTCTCAGTGAGCTAACTTTGTTAGGCAAGCCCTTCGTCAAGGATCAGGATGTTTCTGTAGAGAAATTATTGAAGTCGGTAGGCGCACGGGTCATACGTTTTTGCCGCTACGAAGTTGGAGAGGGCATGGAAAAGAAAAGCACTGATTTCGCTGCTGAAGTAATTGCCCAGGCTAAAGGGAGTTAGGCGGTTGATCGGTACGCCGCGCGCCCCTGTTTTCAAACGCGTGCTGCTGAAGCTCAGCGGTGAGGCATTGATGGGGCAGGGCGGCTATGGCATCGACCGCGACGTTTTGGTGAGAATTGCCAGCGAAATGAAAGACGTTGTTGCCACCGGTGTACAGTTGGCGGTAGTGATTGGCGGGGGCAACATATTTCGCGGAGTTGCGGCAGGCGCCCAAGGCATGGACCGCGCCACTGCTGACTATATGGGCATGCTCGCGACCGTCATTAACGCACTCGCGTTGCAGGATGCCCTTAAGCACATGGCCGTTGTAGCGCGCGTGCAATCAGCGATTCGCATGGACCAGATTGCTGAACCCTATATTCGCCAACGGGCGATGCGTTACTTGGAGAAGGAAATAGTTGTCATTTTTGCCGCCGGCACAGGTAATCCGTTTTTTACTACTGATACAGCGGCCAGCCTACGCGCGATGGAGATCGATGCGGACATCGTGCTTAAGGCCACGAAGGTGGATGGTGTTTACTCCAAAGATCCACTGCAATACGCTGATGCGAGGCTCTATGACTCTCTAACATACGACGAGGTGTTAGAGCAGAGACTGGGTGTCATCGATGCCGCTGCGATCGCCTTGTGTCGCGAGCGGGATCTTCCTGTGCGCGTGTTTAATATAAATAAGCCTGGAAATATACTGCGAATTATTTTAGGTGAAAACGAGGGGACACTCGTACAGCGCGGAGATTGAAAGATGGCTAACGAGGTTGAGACGCTCAAGAAAGATGCGGAACGGCGTATGGCCAAGTCAGTTGAGACCTTGAAGACCGATTTGGCAAAGATTAGAACGGGGCGCGCGCATGCAGGCTTGCTCGACCACCTTAAGGTCGATTATTACGGTAATCCTACACCCATAAATCAAGTGGCAGGTATTACCGTAAGCGATGCGCGTACGCTCACTGTTACGCCATGGGACAAGAATGCGGTAGCGGCGGTAGAACGGGCAATCCGCGAGTCAGATTTGGGGCTAAATCCGTCTACTTCCGGGCAGGCGATCCGTATCCCGTTGCCACCACTCACGGAAGAACGACGACATGAGTTGGCTAAGGTCGTGCGTAGCGAAGGCGAAAACGCCAAGATCGCTATTCGCAATGTCCGCCGAGATTGCATTCACCACATAAAGGAGCTATTGAAGAAGAAGAGCATTTCCGAGGATGAGGACAGACGTGCAGAGGAGGCAACCCAGAAATCCACTGATCGCTTCGTCGCCGAGGTCGATAAGTTGGTGGTCGCCAAAGAACAGGAAATCATGACCGTTTGAAGTCGTTCAGCGCCTAAAGTCGAAATTGTCACGATGGTTGCACCAACTGGCACAGTGCGCGCGATCTCCGACATTCCGAGGAATGAATCGTTGCCTGAGCACGTCGCTGTCATCATGGATGGCAACGGTCGCTGGGCAACACGACGACACCTACCGAGAGTAACCGGGCACGCAAAAGGTGTAGAACGCGTGCGCGAGCTCGTGACTGCGTGCGCCGAAAAAGGTATCAGATTTTTGACGCTGTTCGCGTTCAGCAGCGAAAATTGGCGACGTCCCCGAATCGAGGTACGCTCTCTAATCGAATTGTTTATCAGCGCGTTGGATGAAGAACTCGATAAGCTCCACAAGAACAAGATACGATTTCGCGTTATCGGCGACTTTGAGCGCTTTGGTCGTCGGGCGGAGCGGAGGATAAAACGGGCTGAGGCGACGACCTGCGATAACGGCGGTCTAACGTTAACGGTAGCTGCTAACTACGGCGGGCGCTGGGACATTGCCCAGGCCTGCGCCGAGCTGGCCAAGCAAGTACAGCAGGGGGTGCTGGTGCCGGAGGCTATCACACCGGAGAAAATCGCGTCATTCTTGAGCTTGCACGATATGCCCGATCCGGACTTATTTATCCGCACTGGCGGTGAACAGCGTATCAGCAACTTTCTCTTGTGGCAGCTTGCCTATACAGAATTGTACTTTACGCCGGTGCTATGGCCTGATTTCGATCGCGCCGAGTTTGATTTGGCCCTTGCCTCTTACGTCAAACGCCAACGCCGGTTCGGTCTTACTGGTGAGCAAGTCGAAGCCGCGCGGCAAGCTTAAGCAGCGTCTAGTCACTGCGCTGCTACTGCTTCCGTTAGTCTTTGGTGCGGCAATCTATCTGTCCTCCATTTGGTTAGGTGTGGTGCTGGGGCTTGTGGTCCTTGCGGCCGCTGGCGAATGGGCGCGACTCGCTGAGTGGAACAAGCCCTACCAGCAGTGGGCCTATGTTTCTTGCGTCGCTCTATTATGGGTGGTGGGTTTTTGGGCGCTGTCACATTTTTCTCAGACGGCTGCTGTCTTAACTGCATTAGCACTCTTGTGGTGGCTATACGCGTTTATGGATTTGTTATTGCACGGCAGTCATGCAAGTGGTTTGTACCGTTGGCGCGCCGGCAGACTTGTTATCGGTGCTTTTATATTGGTGCCAGCCTGGCTTACTACTGTGTATTTGCACGAAACAGATCCTAGGCGCCCGGCAGTGTTGCTTTTCGTGTTCGTGCTCGTTTGGTTAGCTGATAGTGCTGCCTACTTTGTGGGCAGAACATGGGGCCACACCCAGCTAGCGCCACGCATTAGTCCTGGCAAGACCGTGGAAGGTCTAATGGGGGGGCTGGCAGCTGTTGTTGTGCTTGCATACTTTTGTGGGACAATGATATGGCAGCTCAGCGGGCGCACCTTGATCCTATGGGTAGTGTGGGCCAGCGTTGCAATGCTTCTTTCAGTGGTGGGTGATCTCGTGGAGAGCAAAATCAAACGTCTCGCGGGAACAAAGGACAGCGGTAGTTTACTACCCGGTCATGGCGGTTTCCTGGACCGCATCGATTCACTTACGGCGGCGATCCCGACGTTTGTTTTTGGCTGGGTGTTCTTTCTAAGAGCAGACACATGAGCAATATTGCTGATGACGTGACACAGAAACAGTCGCAGCTCACATCTGCCGGGGTAACTATTTTGGGTTCCACCGGCTCGATCGGCGTGAATACCATCGATGTCGTCATGCGGCATCCAAAACGTTTTCGCGTCGTCGCCCTTACCGCTCATGAGCAGGTGGATCGATTGTTCGAGCAGTGTTGTCAGCTTCACCCCAGCAAGGCGGTTATGGTCGATCAAGTCGCTGCGCAGCGCCTGGGGGAGAAACTGCGCGATGCCGGTGTGCAGACCGAAGTCTTATCCGGAGTGGAAGCGTTGCAACAGGTCGCCACGTTACCCGAAACCGGTATTGTTATGGCCGCCATTGTCGGTGCGGCGGGTTTGCTACCCTCGCTGGCGGCAGTGCGTGCGGGTAAGCGCGTGCTGCTCGCTAACAAGGAACCTTTGGTGATGTCAGGGGATCTGTTCGTTAGCGAGGCACGCCGTTCGGGTGCACAACTACTGCCCATCGACAGCGAGCATAACGCTATTTTTCAGTGTATGCCGCCGGGTTACACAACCGGCAGAGCCCATCAGGCAGTGCGCAAGATTCTGCTTACTTGCTCGGGTGGTCCATTTCGCTCCGTCAGTGCGGCCGAACTCTCTCGTGTTACACCGGAGCAAGCCTGCGCCCATCCAAACTGGGTGATGGGTCGCAAGATTTCCGTCGACTCGGCGACGCTCATGAACAAGGGTTTGGAATTCATCGAGGCTTGTCGGCTTTTCGGTGTGACACCGGAACAGGTAAAAATCCTTATCCATCCACAGAGTGTGGTCCATTCTATGGTGGAATACGCGGATGGGTCTGTGCTTGCTCAACTCGGTAATCCGGACATGCGCACGCCCATCGCCCACGCATTAGCGTGGCCGGAGCGCATCGATTCCGGCGTCAGGAGTCTCGATCTGCTAGAGGTGGCGCGCCTCGATTTCGAACGCCCGGACATCAAGCGTTTCCCTTGCTTACGCCTGGCACAAGAAACAGCCGAGATAGGGGGTACGGCACCCGCTGTTCTGAATGCCGCCAATGAGGTTGCGGTCGCGGCTTTTCTTGAACGGCGAATTGCGTTTACCGATATCCCGGTGGTGATTGAACGAGTCCTGGCTGAGGTGCCGATAAGCCGTGAACCTGATTTAGACGCGGTATTAGCCTGTGATTCGAGAGCCCGCGCGACGGCCAGCCGTGTGATTCATGGGCTAGACTATAAACCAGTGCGAGGAATGCGGTGACAGATATCCTTTACACAATTGTGGCCTTTCTCGTGGCCCTAGGCATCCTCATCGTGGTGCATGAGTTCGGCCATTATTGGGTAGCAAAGCGGCTCGGCGTGAAAGTTTTGCGGTTTTCCATCGGCTTTGGGCGGCCATTGTGGATTCGCCGATTCGGACCCGACCAAACAGAACTAGTAGTCGCCGCCCTGCCGCTGGGTGGTTATGTGAAGATGCTGGATGAGTCGGAAGGTGAAGTTGCCGAGGCAGAAAAACACCGGGCCTTCAATCGACAAGGATTGGCAGTGCGTGCTGCGGTGGTTGTCGCGGGCCCGTTGTTTAACTTCTTGTTTGCGGTAATAGCTTATGCCGTGGTTTTCATGGTAGGGATTGACGGGATCGCCCCGGTGGTTGGCAGGGTTGCACCGGGGTCGATTGCCGAGCAAGCGGGCTTTCAAGACGGCGACGTCTTGCTGCGATTCGATGACAAGGACATTGTGAGCTGGGATCATCGCCGCCTGTATCTGTTTGCACGTGCATTGAGCCGAGCTAGCGTTCGAGTCGAAGTACGCGATGCTGATGGCGCTGTACATACGCGCGTGCTTGATCTTTCCAAGGTGCCGCTCGAGAAAGTCGATGCTGGTTTATTGGAGAGAGGCCTGGGGCTCTACGGTTACATCCCGCAGATTTTGCCTGTTATCGGCGCTTTGGAAGACGGGCCAGCATTGCAAGCGGGACTGCAGGTTGGCGATCGTATTGTCGATATCAACGGCCAACCCGTGAAAACCTGGAATGACGTCGTTGAGGGAATCAGTCCGAACCCCGGGAAACCGTTGCGTATCACAGTCGATCGCGCGGGGGAACGGCTGCAGTTCGATGTCACGCCTGCGGCAGCCGATCGCGATGGTCAAATCGTAGGTCAGATCAAAATCCGCCCAAGCTATGCGGAGATACCAGCAGAGCTGAAAGTGCGCGTGCGCTATGGGCCTTTCGGCGCTCTGCGTGAGGGGGCAGTGAGTACCTGGACTATGAGCATACTGACTATAAAAATGCTCTTCAAGATGCTCCAGCTTGAGGTTTCCACGAAAAATATCAGTGGACCAATCACCATCGCCCAGTATGCCGGCCATTCCGCCAAGATAGGACTCGATCGATTTATCATGTTTCTGGCAGTCGTCAGCATCAGCTTGGGCGTGCTGAACCTCCTGCCGATTCCGGTCCTGGATGGTGGCCATCTTTTTTATTACTGCATTGAGGCAATAAAGGGCAGCCCTGTCTCCGACCGTGTCATGATCTGGGGTCAGCAGTTCGGCATACTCGTGTTGATCGGACTGATGATGCTAGCCTTTTACAACGATTTTACAAGAATTTTTCAGTAGATCTGCCGCAAGCAGATTCCACTATTTGGGAGGGGCATGCGTAGAGCCGTCGCAGCGCTGCTGCTGTTATTTGCGCTGCAATCGTCATTCGTGTTCGCTCTGGACTCCTTCGTCATTAAAGACATCCGCGTTGAAGGGGTGCAGCGTATTTCTGCGGGCACTGTATTTAACTATCTCCCGATCAAGGTGGGTGACACCTTCACACAAGCGCGTGGCCAGGAAGCCATTCGGGCACTCTACAAGACAGGCTTTTTCAAAGATGTACAACTGGAGCGCGAGGGAGATGTTATCGTAGTTAAGGTTTCCGAGCGGCCGGCAATTTCCAAAATCGAGATAACCGGCGCAAAAGAAATTCCCAAAGACGATCTAAAGAAAGGATTACGCGAAGTCGGATTTGTCGAAGGTCGGGTATTTAATCGCTCTTTGTTGGAACAAATCGAACAAGAATTACGGCGCCAGTATTTCGCTCGCGGCCGGTATTCAGTAAGAATCAAGCCTACAGTAACGCCACTGGAACGTAATCGTGTGGACGTGACCATCGACATATCCGAAGGTCGCACGGCAAGAATTCAGGAAATCAATATCGTCGGGAATGAGCGTTTTAGCGACAAAGAATTGCGCAAACTGTTCACGCTGCAAACCAAGGCGGGGCTCTTCGGTAAGAAGAACCAGTATTCGAGGCAACAGCTCGTTGGTGATCTGGAGCGCCTGAGAAACTACTACCAGGATCGCGGCTACCTTGAGTTCGACATCACTTCTACTGAGGTTGCTATCACGCCCGACAAGGAGCAGATCTATATCAGCATAAATCTCAGCGAGGGTCAAAAATATACTGTTTCCGATGTCAAACTTGCCGGTAAATTGCCGATGCCAAAAGAGCAATTGGCGCAGCTCATTACAATTACTCCGGGGGATGTATTTTCGCGCAAACGGGTGACAGAGGCGACCAAGAGCATCACCGATCGGCTTGGCAACGAGGGCTATGCGTTTGCCAATGTCAATGCCATTCCGGATGTCGACAAGGAAAAAGCCAAGGTAGCCTTCACGTTTTTTGTCGATGCGGGCAAGCGCGTGTACGTGCGACGCATCAACTTCTTCGGCAACGTCAGCACGCGCGATAACGTCTTACGTCGGGAAATGCGCCAGCTGGAAGGGGCATGGTTCTCAACGGAAAAGGTCCAACGCTCACGCGAGCGCTTGCAGCGCACGGGATTTTTTGAGGATGTGACTATAGAGACTCCACCTGTGCCTGGCAGTCCCGATCAAGTTGACATCAATGTAACCGTGAAGGAGCGGTTGACAGGAAACCTGCTGTTCGGCGTAGGTTACGGTGACGGCCAGCTGATACTGAGTGGCAGTATTACAGAGACCAACTTGTTTGGCACGGGAAAGGAGTTTTCAGCATCACTGAACACAAGCAAGTCCAATCGTTTACTGAACTTGCGCTTTGTCAATCCTTATTGGAAGAAGTCGGGTATCAGTAGAGGGTTCCGCCTGTTCTTTCAAGACATCAATACCGAGTCGACTAATGTCGGTGAATATCAAACGGATACAGCCGGTGGAGGCGTATTCTTTGGTCTGCCAATCAGCGAGTCCAGGCGCATACAATTGGGATTTGACTTGGAGCAAACGAACATTACTACGGACGCAAATAGCGCACAGGTGGCGCAAGACTTCGTCGCACAAAATGGCGACTCGAACACCGTCCTCAAGATAACACTTGGTTGGTCGCAAGATACAACTAACGCGGCTTTCTTCCCCACGAAAGGTGGTATCCAGAGTGTCACTGGCGAAATTACCACACCGGGTAGTAACCTCGAATACTACAAGCTGGGTTGGCTGGGTGCCCATTATTGGCCAACGACTCGAAATACCTCAGTCCGAATCAAGGGCCAGGTTGGCTGGGGCGATGGTTACGGCGATACGGACCAGCTGCCATTCTATGAAAACTTTTTTGCTGGCGGTCCAACCACGGTGCGTGGGTATGCGCCACGTTCCCTGGGACCGACAGATACGGCGCCGCCGTTTGATCCCATCGGGGGAGATAAACGCTTGATCGCTAACACTGAGTGGTTTTTTCCCGTGCCTGGACAATCACAAAATAAGTCGATGCGTATGAGTTTTTTCGTCGATACAGGCTGGGTCTGGGGACCTGGGCAGTCCGTCGACCTGGCAGAGTTGCGCTACTCTACAGGATTAGCGTTTAATTGGCTAAGCCCGGTTGGGCCACTCGCAATTGTGCTCGCAAAAGCCTTGAATGCCGAACCCGGGGATGAGACGGAAACAGTGCAGTTCACACTGGGCGCGTCGCTGAAATAACGATGACAGGAGCGATTCTTGGAAGATAAAACATATTTGCGACAACTTTCGGCTCTCTTGCTGGCTGTTACCATCGGTTCGGCAACCGGCATCAGTCTCGCGGCCGAGCTCAAAATTGGTTACGTCAATGCCGTTAAGGTTATCGAACAAGCCCCACAGGGCGAGGCGGCCTTAAAGAAACTACAGGCAGAGTTCGGGCCGCGGGATAAGAAGCTGGTGGACATGCAGCAAGAAATCAAGAAAATGGAAGAAGACCTAGAGCGCAACGCGCTGGTCATGAACGACTCTGACAGGCGCGAAAAGGAGCGTCAGTTGCTCGGGCTAAAGCGTGAGTTGCGGCGCGCGACACAGGAATTCAGGGAAGATTACAACATGCGGCGGAACGAGGAACTTGCCGCATTGCAAAAGATAGTCAAGCAAGTCATTGTCGAGATTGCCAAACAGGAAAACTACGACTTGATCCTTCATGAAGGAACGATCTACGCGAGCACCAAGATCGATATTACCGACAAGGTTTTGGAGAAGTTGAACAAGGCAGCGAAGAAGTAATGGTTACAGTTGGCGAGCTCGCAAGTCGCTTTGCTGGCGAGGTTCGCGGTAACCCTAGTCTTGAGATACACGGTGTCGCGAGCCTGGCGAGCGCAGGCGCCCACGATATCAGCTATCTAGCGAGCAAGAAATATTACTCGGCTTTAGCAAAGACGGGTGCCGGGGCGGTCATATTGGCAGCGCAAGATGCCGCGCGCTTTTCCCGTACATGTTTGATAGTGGACAATCCGCGACTGTGTTTTGCGAGGGTGTCGACACTTCTTAATCCGCTATCACCGCCGCAACCAGGAGTGCATGCCACCGCCGTTGTCGATGCGCGGGCAATGGTAGCGAGTAGTGCCTGTATTGGACCCTACAGCGTCGTCGAGGCTGGCGCTGTAATCGACGACAACGTATTTGTGGGTGCGGGGTGCTACTTGGGTGAACGTGTTTATGTTGGCGAAAATAGCTGGTTGCATGCACAGGTGGTGATAAGCCATGATTGCGCTGTCGGCGCAAATTGCATCATACACCCGGGTGTGGTAATCGGTAGCGACGGTTTCGGCTATGTGCGCGATGCTGACCGGTGGCTAAAGATACCGCAACTGGGACGGGTGCGCGTTGGCAACGACGTTGAGATCGGTGCCAATAGCACGATTGATCGTGGTGCATTGGACGACACGATTATCGATGATGGGGCAAAGGTCGATAATCTTGCACAGATCGCGCACAACGTGTATGTCGGCAAGCACACAGCGATGGCTGCACAGGTGGGGATTGCCGGCAGTACACATGTTGGCAATAACTGTGCCATTGGTGGTCAAGCAGGCATCGTTGACAATCTCGAAATCGCCGACAACGTTCAGATCACCGCCGGATCGCTTGTTACCAGCTCCATTAAACAAGCCGGTGCTCATTCCTCGAGTCTAAAGGCGCAACCGGCAGAACAATGGAAACGTAACGCGGCGCGTTTATCGCAACTCGATAAACTGGCTAAACGTCTGCAGCAACTGGAGATGGAAATACAACGACTCCGGGAAGCGAGGAAAGTGTGAGCGACTTCGACATTTCGCAGGTGCTAAAGTATCTGCCGCATCGATATCCTTTCTTGTTAGTCGATCGCGTCATCGAATTCAAAAAGGACGAGTCGTTAACGGCCATCAAGAATGTCACGATAAATGAACCGTTCTTCCAGGGCCACTTTCCGCATTACCCAGTGATGCCAGGCGTACTGATAGTGGAGGCAATGGCACAAGCATGTGGCATTTTGGCATTTAAGAGTCTCGGCATTTCACCTGACGCGGGCGGTACAATTTACCTGGTGGGAGTGGATAAAGCACGTTTCCGGCACCCGGTGGTGCCAGGAGATCAGTTAGTACTGAGGGCCTCGGTTACGCGAAAGGTCAAGAACATTTGGAAGTTCGAGACAACGGCCCACATTAGTGATGAGCTTTGTGTCAGCGCGGAAATAATGAGCACCTACAGGGAAATCGCTGAGTGATTCACCCGCAAGCTATCATTGATCCCGGCGCCAAATTAGGAAAGCAAGTACATGTCGGGCCGTATTCGGTTATCGGTTCAGACGTTGAAATCAGTGATCAAACGTGGATTGGCCCACATGTCGTGATAAACGGACCAACCACGATTGGACAGAACAACAAGATTTATCAGTTCTGTTCTATCGGCGATGCACCCCAACACCTTGGTTACCGTGGGGCTCCGACGCGCCTGCAAATCGGTGACCGCAATATTATTCGCGAATATTGCACGATCAATCGGGGCACGGTTGAGGGTCATGGTGTTACGCGCATCGGCAGTGACAACTTTTTCATGGCCTACGTGCATATCGCCCATGACTGCGTAGTGGGCGATCATACGATATTCGCGAATTGCGCGAGCCTGGCTGGCCACGTAACGATAGGCGATTATGCTTTTCTTGGAGGATTTAGCGGGGTCCACCAATTTTGCCGCGTGGGTGCTCATTGCATGACGGGCATAGCAACTATAACGTTTAAAGACATCCCACCTTATATTCTCGCATCTGGAAATACAGCTATCCCATACGGCATTAATGTTCGCGGCCTCAAGCGTAGGCAATTTTCCACTGCGGCCATAGAAGCATTGCGCGAGGCCTATAAGATCATCTACCGCTCTGGTCTCCCGTTGGCCGAGGCATTAACCAAACTTGAAGCATCCGAGCAATCGGAGGTAACGCAGCTGGTTTCTTTCATCCGTGCTTCCGAGCGCGGCATTATTCGGTGACACGCTGGTGGCACACTCGCTGGTAAGAATCGGCGTTGTTGCCGGCGAAGTGTCCGGAGACTTGCTAGGAGCTGGGCTTATGCATGCGCTCAAGCAAAAAATCCCGGACGTAAAATTCGAAGGCGTGTGCGGCGAACACATGGAGGCCGAAGGCTGCCGAGGCATGTTTCCGATGGAATGGCTGTCTATTATTGGTTTCGCAGAAGCCATTGGCAAATACTTGCAGATCCAGTGGATGCGGCGGGACTTGATCCAGCATTTTCTCAGTGACCCACCCGATTTATTTATCGGCATTGATGTTCCGGACTTCAACTTGGGCTTAGAGAGACGTTTGCGGGCGGCCGGTATACCGACAGTACATTACGTTAGCCCGACCGTCTGGGCTTGGCGCAGCTACCGCATACATAAGATTAAGAAGGCAGTGGATCACATGTTGGCCCTGTTTCCGTTCGAGGCGCGTTACTATGAACAGCAGCAATTGCCGGTGACTTTTGTCGGTCATCCGTTGGCCGACCAGATCGAGGAAAATGTCGATCAAGGCCTCGTACGTGCAAGACTGGGGCTCAAGAAGGACGGCGTCGTTGTCGCCCTGCTTCCCGGTAGCCGCGTAAATGAACTGAAACGGCACGCAGACCTATTTGTGCGGACTGCCCAATGGTTGCACCAGCGTAATCCAGATTTGAGTTTTGTCGTGCCTTTGGTGAGCAGCGAGATTCGAGCCATGTTTGAAGAGGCGATGGCGCGCAACGGCGCCCACGAGCTTCCCCTGCTACAGTTAGACGGACGGTCGCGTGACGCTATGGCCGCCGCGGACGTAGTTGTCTTAGCCTCAGGCACCGCAGCGCTTGAGGCCGCTCTGCTAAAACGACTTATGGTTGTCACTTACAAGGTTTCGTTTATTACCTACTTGTTGGTAAGAATGTTTGCCCATGTGAAGCTATTTTCGTTGCCAAATAACCTCTTGGGTCGCGAGGTGGTACCGGAGTTGATTCAAGGTGATGCGGTGCCGGAAAAGCTCGGCAGCGCGGTCGAATATTTTCTCAACCATCCGGAGAAATCGGAGTTGGTACTTAAGGAGCTGCGTAAGATTGGTGCGCAACTGCGCCAAAACGCCAACGAAAGAGCAGCAGAAGCGGTGCTGAACGTGTTGCATGCACAAATGGGTCGGGGCTGAGACGATCGATGTGGCCCTGGTAGCGGGCGTCGATGAGGCGGGGCGTGGACCCCTGGCCGGTCCGGTGTTTGCAGCGGCCGTCGTGCTTGATAGTCGGTGCGAAATCGAAGGATTGGCCGACTCTAAGACGCTAACGGCTCGGATGCGGCAACAGCTTGCCAAGGTCATCAAACAACGGGCGATCGCTTGGGCGATTGGCCGCGCCGCGGTGGCTGATATTGACCGGCTGAACATACTACAGGCGACACTGCTTGCTATGTCTCGGGCGGTGGCTGGGCTGTCTGTGCCTGCCGAGCTAGCGCTGGTGGATGGTAACTGCGCACCAGCGTTGGCGTGCCCCGTGCAAACAATCGTCGGCGGGGATGCGCGCGTTCCCGAAATTGCCGCTGCCTCGATTCTGGCAAAGGTGGCGCGGGACGCGGAAATGTGTGCGTTAGACGGTTATTTTCCGGTATACGGTTTCGCGCAACACAAGGGTTATGCCACCCCCGCGCATTTACAGGCGCTACAGGTGCATGGCGTCAGCCCAGTCCACAGGCGCAGCTTTGCACCGGTGCGTCGGCAGTTGATAGCGGATTAGCATTAACAATTATTACAATCACTTAGAAATAGTTTTTAATGATGATTCTAGGTAGATTCTGGCTCACACAGCTACAACAAGGGCCATTGCAACCCGAGGACCACTCGGGTACGTAGAGTGAAAGCCGTGCGACCACCACCCAAATCTCGACCCATAAGCCTTAGCAGCGGCTGCAGCTCGGCTGCCTGTTGCTTCGGCTGAGCGATACCCGTGAGCTGCAGCAGACCGTCACCCATTATTTGCCAGCGGCCTTGGCCGCTGAGGCCCAGGGCTCCGTCCACCGTCGCCAGTTTTAGGGTAGCCTCCTTGCCGTTGCCCGAGACACTGAGGCGGTAATTGCCAAAAGGGTGCACGGTCGAGAGAGCGCTACCAGCTTGATCCCAATAGAGCTCTGCGTCGCCCCGCAGTCCACCGCGACCAAATGCCAGTCGGTTCGTACGCACACGCAATAGTCCCTGAGGCGCAAACAGACTTGCCGATGCATAGAAGGTACTGGCGAGTTCGGCGGATGCAGAAAGACGGGTATCGTTGAGCGAAAGGCCCCAGGGGGTTACACGCAAGGTTGCGAACATATCGCTTTGCGGACCACTCATTTGCAGCCGCACTTGTCCACGCAGAAGCAACAACTGGAGGGTATCGAGACGCCATTCTGCGCGGCCAAGATCCTGAGCAGCACCCTTTACGTCGCGTACAAAAAGATGGCCGCTACCGTGCCAGATCGTTCCCCGCCCTTCATCGAGAAAGACTCGGTTATCACTGAGGCGCGCAACGCCCCAGCTCAGCCAACCGGCTGGTAGCAGAACGACCAGAAAAACAGCGTAGCTCAGCAGCCCGAGAGCAAGATAGCGAAGCCAGCGCCGCTTCATGTTCCCGCTGCTCTCAACACCAAGCGAGCGTTTACCATGCCCGCGTCTGCCTGTGCCGCGATGGTAGCCGTGTCAGCGCGCACGCCGGATTGTTTCTGCAAGTCAGCCAACCATTGCAACAAGGCGCTGAAGCCAACGGCGTCGAGTGATACACGTACCCCGTTCACGGGATCGGGCTCCATGCGCGTAATATACTGACGTAACTTGTGTTCTTGGGCTGATCGCTCGAGGGTCGACAATAAATTACTGCTGTTGCCCGCAGCGGGCGCTCGTGCGCGTAACGCAGCTATTTCCCGCACCTGTGCACGCATCTGCATCAGCTGTGCCCGTTCTTTAGGTACCGCCGTTCGCAGATGCGATAGGTCCCGCTGCAAGGGCACCCAGAACAGTGCATAACCTAGCATGACTAGCGCCAACGTAGCGCCGCTGCCTAGCACGATCCGTTCACGCGGTTGCAGGGTGCGCCAGCGGGCGTATAGCTGTTCGAGAAGCTGTCTCATTGGCGCTGCTCCCGCGTGGCAGCGTCGCGCGACTCGATTCGCAGACGACCCTCCACCTCGGAGCCACGACTGTTGGCAGCAAGGACCTCGGCTCGAAGCTTGGCGTTGCCATTCATGGCGTTCCTGATTTTTTCTAGCGCCTCAAAATCCGGCAGACGGAGGTCGAGCGTCAGTTTGGCATCTTCGTACTTCAGCGTGCGCAAAGATGCTTGTGGATTTGCCCGCATCACGGGCGCGATACCTGCCAACAATGGTAGCAAGTCACGACTGCCGGCCCCGCCGGTCTGGACTTGCAATGTTGCGAGGTTGCGTTGCATTTGCAGCGCCGGGTCGAGCACGACCTTGGCATCGGGAAAGGCTTGTCTGAAAAGGGCGGTCATGGCCTGCTGGTAGGAGCGATGTTTGTGATCCAGTTGCCACCAGTTCCCCACGGTAAAAGCTAAGGTGCCTATGAGCCAAACAGAAGCGATTATTGCCGCTGGCAAGAGCGGCTGCAGCTGCTTGCGCAGGCCCCGGGCCGGAGCGAAATCTCCCTGTAACAAATCGAGCGGCGGCGCGGCGCTCAGTCGTGCTTCCCACAATGACTGCTCGGAAAGCACGATTTCGAGTTCCAGCGAGGATGCCCACTTGTCGCGAGCGAATTCAGGGGGAGCATTGAACACCGTCAACCGGGTCGGCATTTGCGCGGTACTGCGGGCCTCCTCCAGCGCTGCGGCAACAAGGGCTGGTGGCCCGTTCTCGGTTGTCCGGCAGACGATTCCCGAGTAGGCAGCTGTGCGCAGCCAGATCCAGCCATCGACAAAGGCCAAAGCCCAATCGTCGACATCGAGCGGAAGTGATAGTGTGGCCGGGCAAAGCCGTGTCGGTTGCAGCCTGGCGTCGTGCAGGGTCTGCAGCCAGGCTTGCATGCGTTCACGTGCAGTGACGGCAACGGCCAAGGTGTCTTCATTATGTCGCTGATAGGCGAAGTGCAGATCCGCCGGGTCTCCCAGAAGTTGCTCCTCCAGCGCGTAGGGTAGGGCTTGGGCGATTTTACGTCGATTGCGCGTCGGCAGGCGTGCCTGAGTAAGCAGCGTGTCGGCAGGCGGTGTCCACACGAGCAACACATGACGCCGCACATGCGCCGGTAGCTCTTCCAAAGCCTCTACCTTTCCACAGGTAATCTCCGTGCCGGTGCGTGCGGTCCAATGAATCGATGCCTGTGACTGCGGCCAACCATGTGGCAGAAAGAGCTCAAGCACGTTAGTGGCGACGCGCACGCCCATCGCTGCAGCCGGCCACAAGCGGTAGCGTTGATCAGCTGGCGCCATCGCCTGGCCTCGCGACGAGCTGTTGTTGATGCCAGAGTATTCTTATCGGTGCACCGGCAGGGCGAAGCAGCAATGCCTGACTGCGCTGCTGCAGCCGCCCGAACATGGCGGCCACGTCAACCTCGAAATAACCGCTGCGTACGTCATAAGGTACTTTTGGTAGTGGTGTATCCGCTGGCAGTCGTTGTTTCAGGTCCTTAATATCCTTGAATGGTTCATCGTTACGTTGGTCTACGAGTTGCTGGGCCTGTGTTGTGGAGATAGCAAATAGAGCGCTTAACAACTCTGCCGACGCCGTGTTGATATTTACCCCGGTAGGTTGCGGCAACGCCGTCACGAATGGCCGCAACTTGTTAATAATCTCGGCGTTGAAACCCTTGATGAGGCGCAATTCTTCCACACTTTGCAATGGCTGGTTAGCCGCACGGTAGGGCTTTTCGGCAGACAGATAATCAACGTCTTCGGCGCCACCCGGCTGCGTCACACTATCGCCATCGAGCCAATCCACGAGCGCACCGACCAGGTCCACAGGCAGGTCTTGGTTCTGCAGCAGACGTTGAAATACTAAGACGTCTTCGGGGCTCGCAGTTCCCTCACGCACCAAATTGTTCAAGTTGAAGCGCCCCTGCGCGTCGGTGATACGACCGGTAACCACACCGCCCTCCGCTGGTAATGGCGGCAATACCTGAGCCCACGCCTGCGTGAGGTCATCAGTCTGGTTATCCTGGGCGTCCAGCGTGAGAATGACTGCCGCCCATTCGAATGCGCCGTTGATGACGGCTTCTGCTTGGGCGCGATCGGCGATATTTTGCGCCTGCCGTAACCATACCTGTTGGCCCAAGGCCATATAGCTGGCTACGGTCGCGATGATAGCGACAATCAGCAAGGCGGTTACAACAGCCACACCCGCCTGCTTCGATGGTGTCATCTCTTGTCGATGGGAGCAAAACCTAATCATTGACCACGAAGGAGCGAGTGAATTCGCCACGACCCTTCAGTTGCAAGGTAAACTCAACACCTCGCGGCAATTCATTGGCAACGCCTTCGACCGGCCACTGCTCTAACCACTCGTCGTTCGGTCCGAGAAAGCGCACGCTAAAAGCCTCCACACCCTTGAGAAGTACTGCCTCGGTCGGTTTGCTTTGCGGACCACGGTCGAGTACCGGCCAAGTGAGCCGCACCAAATGATCGTCCTGTAAACGGTAACCTACACGCTGAAGAACAGTATTGCCGCCGATGTTGAGGTCAATAACACCGCCGCGTGTGAATTCCAATGTCGGTTCTGCCACGGCACGAGTATCGGTAGGCTGCCCGCGCAACGATGGAAGAAGATTACCGTCGATGTCTCGCACACGGCGCGCTCGCGCCTGCGTCATATCCTCTTCGACGCGCAGAAATACCAGCGACAATGTACGCCAAAATAATTGCTCACTCTCCAGGCGATCACGCTGTGCGATGATGCGATCGAGCGCACCATAGGCCATAGCAGAAAATAACGCGAACACCCCTATGGCTATTACCAATTCGATTAACGTCAGACCCCGTTGCGTACGCATGTGGCGGTATTACGGTTTGCTATTGGGGTCACGCAGGAACGCGACAAGATGGGCAAGCACCTGTGAGTGTTCCGCATCGCGCACTTCTACCTCTAGGCGTCGCAACTGAGCCACCGGCGTGGTTAGTACTTGTTCCTGCCAACGCCAGTTGCGGCCAGCAAGTTCGCGTGTGCCGCTGGTGACCTTGACATCGGGCCAGTCGTGTCGCATGCGGTGCAACGCGATTTGGTCCTGGGCGATCCAGAGAGCGAGACTACGATCACGTAACGCGGCGGTATTATCGATAGCTTGGCTCATGCTGCGGGTGATGGCCGCTAAGGGCAATGCGAGTATGGTCAGTGCGACTAGCAGCTCGACCAGCATGAACCCTGCGCTACGTCTATGATCGCACATGCTCTGCCGTCGGTTCAGTTGATCGAATACCGTCAGCCAATGAGCCTTTTACGTACCAGCGCGTGGAGCCCTTTTGCAAGGTAATCGTAAACTCATCAAGCTCACCGCTTGGCTGCAGAACGATGCCGCTCGGCTTGTCGGTTTCTGTGGTTGCTTTGCCTGCGATTTCAACGGCGCTGATCTTTATGTCTGGCGGTAGCTCTCGTGCCCGTAGAAGCTCATCCTGTGTAATCGGTTGCAGTGTGCCGGCATCGGTCAAACGCATGAAATGATAGCCTCCCGGCTCGAGCGCCAGTGCCAGCACTTGTCCTTCGAGTATCGCATCCTGCTGTGCAGTGTTAAGTAGTAGCGCCAGACGTTGTGCCTCGTCTCGCAACTCGCCGCTATCGTCACTACTCAGATTGACCGCGACCAGTCCCAGCATTATCGAGAGCAACAATACGACGACAACGATCTCGAGCAAGGTAAACCCAGCGCAGCGGCCGATGCGATAGACCAGGACAATTCGCGTAGCGGCGCGCCGAAGTAGCATCGTAGCGGCTTATTGTAGCTCCCAAGAACCGATGTCGGCGTTAATGCCTTCGCCGCCCGGGGCGCCATCGGCACCCAGGCTGAAAACGTCGATCTCGCCGTTGACACCTGGGTTTAGGTATTGATACGGCGCTCCCCATGGATCCTTGGGCACTCGATCCAAGTAGCCGCCCTGTTTCCAGTTGCGCGGAATAACGCCAGTATCGGGCCTAACGACGAGTGCCCCGAGACCTTGATCAGTGCTGGGATAGACGCCGTTATCCAGGCGATAAAGCTTTAGTGCGCTTATGATGGCGCGGATGTCGCTCTTGGCGGCAATTACGCGTGCCTCATCCGGGCGTTCCATAATACGTGGTACCACTAGTGCCGCCAGAATGCCTAGTATCACGACCACCACCAGAATCTCTATCAGGGTAAAGCCCTTTGCGCCCTTGTCATGGGGTTTAATCGCAAGCGTACAGAGATCGAGCAACATTCGTGTCATTTTAATAGTTGATTCATTTGAAAGATCGGCAACAGCATCGCGATCACGATAAAACCGACGATGGCGCCCATAACCAAGATCATCAACGGCTCGATCAACGCGGTCAAGGCCCTGACCCAATTTTCGAGCTCGCGTGTCTGCGCCTCGGCGGCCCGGGTTAGCATAACATCCAGGTTACCACTGGCCTCGCCACTGGCAATGAGATTGATCACCAAGGGAGGGAACAGCTTGGCACGCGCGAGCGCCCGCGCCAAACTGCCACCCTCGCGTACTTGACGCAACGCATCCTCTACGGCGGCACGCATCGGTAGATTGGTGACTACCATAACAGCGGACTGCATGGCCTGCAGCAGCGGGATGCCGCTGGCCGTGAGAATGCCAAGGGTATTGGCAAAGCGTGCGGCGTTGAGGCCGCGCAGCAAACGTCCGAAGAGGGGAAAGCGCAGCATTAGGTTATGCCAACGGCGCTGTACATTGGGGCTACGCAGGGACATACGCCCGGCCGCGAACAACACCAGCAATCCAACCAGCCACCAGATGCCACCAGCTCGCGCCAGCTCGCTGGTGCCAATGAGTGCGCGGGTTACGGCTGGCAGAGTCTGCCCCGTGTTCTCGAACACGCGAGTGACCTGCGGTACAACCGTGACCAACAGAAAAGCGACGATAATGATGGCGACGACCGAAACCAGGGCGGGGTAAATAAACGCCAACAATACCTTCTGGCGCAGCGCCTGGCGATCCTCGGTGTAATCGGCGAGTCGCTCCAGCACTTCGTCGAGCCGGCCGCTTTGTTCGCCAGCATCAACCATATGCCGATAGATTCCTGGGAAGGCGTGCGGAAAGTCGGCGAGACTGGTGGCTAGCGATCGACCCTGCAACACGTTACCGCGTACCGCTGCTAGCACTTTGCGCGTGCGGGCCGATTCCGTCTGTTCGATCAAGGTGTTCAGACACTCTTCGATCGTCAGTCCCGCATGTATTAGGGTGGCGAACTGGCGCGTCAGCAGCGCCAGTTCACTGCTGGACATGCCGCGGCGCAAACGCACACCGCCCTCGCGCGACACGGCAGTTTCTGTCCCAATAGCATCGACTTGCAGGGGCATCAGGCCCTTGTCGCGTAACAACGAACGCACCTGGCGTTCGGCGTCGCCCTCGATTACGCCCTTGACCGTGTGTCCGCGCAGATCGAGTGCCTGATACTCAAATGCGGCCATAACTTATTCGCGCGCCACACGCAGTACTTCTTCAACACTGGTTATGCCTGACAATACCCAACGCATACCGTCTTCGCGTATGCCTTTCATACCCAGCTTCTGCCCCTGTGCGCGCAACTGCGTTTCACTACTGCCATCGTGGATAAGCCGGCGAAGCTCGTCGTCGATCGGCAGCAGCTCGAATACGCCCGTACGTCCCTGATAACCGGTGTGCACGCACGCCGCACAACCCGACGGACTGTAGATAACAGGTGTGTCGGTCTGTTTTTCTGGGATTCCGAGCAACTGCCGCTCGGCCGTATCCGGTGGATGGGCGCGCCGACATTCGGGGCATAACCTGCGTACCAGCCGTTGTGCTAACACGCCAAGCAGGCTGGATGCGAGCAGGAACGGCTCGACACCCATGTCCACGAGTCGCGTGACTGCGCCGACGGCGTCATTGGTATGCAACGTGGCCAACACCAAATGTCCCGTAAGACTCGCCTGTACCGCGATCTGCGCGGTCTCCAAGTCACGAATCTCGCCGATCATAATGATGTCCGGGTCCTGGCGTAATATTGCCCGCAGCGCCCGCGCGAAGCTCAACTCGACCTTGCTATTCACCTGGGTCTGACCCACGCCATCCAGATCGTATTCGATCGGATCCTCAACCGTCATGATATTGTGGTGATTGGTATCGAGACGCGACAGCACCGCGTACAGTGTGGTCGTCTTGCCTGAGCCCGTCGGCCCCGTGACCAAAATGATGCCATGAGGTTGGTGGATCAGGTGGTCTAACGTGGTTAACGTTTCCTGCGACATGCCAAGGCCAGTCAAGTTCAGACGTCCCGCCTGCTTGTCGAGCAACCGCAGTACAACGCGTTCCCCGTGCGCGGTAGGTAATGTCGATACGCGCACATCCACAGGGCGTCCGGCTACACGCAAGGTAATACGCCCGTCCTGGGGCAAGCGTTTCTCGGCAATGTCGAGATGCGCCATGATCTTGATGCGCGACACGATGACGCGATGCAACGCCTGTTGCGGTTCCAGAATGTCGCGCAGCACGCCGTCCATACGCATGCGCACTACGGAGCGCGTTTCGAACGGTTCCACGTGTATGTCCGATGCGCCATCGCGGATCGCTTGTGTGAGCAAGGCATTGATGAGGCGCACAATCGGCGCGTCGTTCTCACTGTCGAGCAAGTCCTCAACCTGCGGCAGATTCTGCGCAAGCTCGGCCAGGTCCTGATCCTGATCAAGGTCATCGACGATCTGCATGGCCTGGCTCATGCCACGCTCGTAGGCGCGGTTGAGGGCGGCATCGAAAGTGTCGGGCGTAACCTCGCGCAGCTCAATCGCCTGGCCCAACACGCGTTGCATCTCCGCTAGGATGGTGCTGTTGATACCCGGACGCGCCCATACCTCGATGGCTTTTTCGAGCTGGCGGGCACTGATAACGCCGTGGCGTTTAGCGAAGTGATAGGGCAGGCGCTGCGTGCACTGGGGATCGAGTGCCTGGAGATCAGGAACAGTCTGCATGAAAACGCGTTAATGGCTTCAGTGTTGTAGCGCAGGGGAGGCGCCGGGAACGCTTTCTTCCACCTCGGGTGGTCCTAACAATTCCGGTTGGGTCGGCTTGTCGGGTTCGAGCTTCTCATAATCGCTTTCACGTGCGGGGTAACGCACCACCGCACCTGCCGAGAAGGAATCGAGCACCTGCGAAGGCCCTGGGTTGATCGCACGTTTGTCATCGAGCACGCCAGTGTAGCGGTCTCGGGTGATATCGATCGTATCCTCCGCATGGCGAATGATGCTCGGCCGCAGGAACACCATTAGGTTGGTCTTGGACTTGGTCTTCTTCCTGGTCCTGAACAGGCCACCGAGCACCGGCACGCTGCTGAGGCCTGCGATACCCTGTTCGTCTTGTTGGAATTGCTCATCGATCAGCCCCCCGAGCACCACCGTATCGCCGTTGTCCACCAATACCGTGGTTTCGACGGTGCGTTTCTGGGTGGTGATATCGGAGGCCCCGGTTACCGGCGTCGTGTCGACATTGGAGACTTCCTGGAACACCTCGAGCTTGATCGCATTGCCCTCAGAGATCTGCGGTTTCACTTTCAGTACGATGCCCACATCCTGGCGTTCGATAGTCTGGAATGGATTGACGGTGCTACCAACGCCCGAGGCTTGGGCAAAACTACCGGTGATAAACGGCACGTTTTGCGCGACCGTAATCTTTGCCTCGGCATTGTCCATGGTCAGAATATTGGGCGTTGACAGAATCGTGCCGTAGCCTTTCTGATCAAGGGCGTGCGCCAGGCCCGCCAGACTTCTTACCTTAGTGCCGTCTGGCAGCGTGGTTTCGCCGCCGAGGAACGCGAGCGTGAGACCGGCGGCGTTCACCAATGTACCCGTGGGATCAAGGATGGTACCAACGATGCCCCGACCCTGCGTCGAATTATTAATACCAACGATCCCAGTGTTACCTGCGGAACCCGCTGCCACCCACTGCAAACCGATGTCGCGCAGCTTATCGGTGGCGATGGCGGCAATCAGGGTCTCGACGAACACCTGCGCGCGACGGATGTCGAGCTTCTCAATGACGGCACGCAAGTTATTGTAAATCCCGTCCGGCGCCTGGATGATCAAGGAATTCGTCGCCTCGTCGGCCTGTACCAATGAACCGGCGGCAACTCCCTTGGCGGCGGTCGCGGCGGCTGGTGCCGTGGTGCCGCGCACCGGCGTCGCTAGCCCCGCCTCCCCGGCAAGCAAGCCACGCAAAACTTCGGCCAGCTGCACAGCGTCCGCGTTTTTCAGATAGATCACACGGGTATGACCGCCGGCTCTAGCCGGCACATCAAGCTTCGCGATCAGCGAGCGCAACTGCACCAGTCGACCGGGGTTATCGGTGCGGACCAACAGGCTATTCGTGCGCAAATCAGGCACCACACTGAATCGCTCGCCCGCTATCTGTGCCTGTGCCGCCTGTTGCTGTCCAGCCACCCTCACTTGTGGAGCCGCTCCGGTAGCCAGGCGCGAAATCAGCTCGGCGATGTCAAGCGCCGAGGCGTTCTCCAACGGAATGACAGTGACCTCGCTGGTGGAAGGTTGGTCTACCTGTTGGATAATAGTCAACAGACGGCGCACATTGTCTGCGTAATCAGTGATGATCAAGGCGTTGGCCGCCGCATAGGCGGACAATTGACTGGTCGGCGCCATGAGTGGACGCAGCAAGGGCACCAACTGTGTCGCTTCGCCATTTTCTATAATGACCACGTGCGTGACGACTTGCTCCACTGGGGCAGGGCGCGCCCGGGTACTGAAATCGGCGTTTTGCTTTGCTTCTGCCACGGGTACGATCTTGATCGTACCGCCAGGGGCGCTGACAGTAGTAAAGCCCTGGGCCTTAATGGCCGAAACAAAAATCTGATAGGCAGCGCCTTTCGAGACCGGACTTGCTGAAATGATCGTCACTTTACCTTTCACGCGTGGATCGAGAATAAAATTACGTCCGGTCATCTGTGACACGGTTTTGACGACGGCTTCAATATCGGCGCGTTGGAAGTTAAATAGCACCTCGCCCTTGCGTAACTCCACATTTGCGGGAGCCCCCGCGGTGGTGCGCTGCTGGTTGCTCGGCGCTTGCGCATGAGCGAAAGGCAGTCCGTAAAAGCTGAATACTACGATGCTCGTCAGCGTTGCTAGGCACCTGCGTGAACAATGTGGCATCATGGTTATTGTACCGTGTAACGAAGCTGCTCCGGGCGACCCGCGCGTAGCACTTCTAGCTCCACGTCGGCAACTTGGTCGACTCCGCCGAGTTGTTGATAGAGGCGCAGCGCTTCATCCACCGAGTTGATGTTACGCCCATTCACCTTGCGAATGACATCCCCAACCCTTAACCCCAGTTTTTCGTAGATGCTACCTGGCTTGATCTGGCGCACGAGGAATCCGCCGCCGGCATTGGGAACGATTAATGCCTGACGGAAGATGTCGGGATCACGCATCTCCTCAGCCACGAGGTCCCGGTCGATGCGATAGCTATTGTTACCCTGGGGTTCCACTACGTTGCCCGTAGGCGGGGGCGGGGAGGCGGCGCCTGACAAATCGCCAACACCGGCCGTCTGCTCTTCAAGCAGTAAAGCCTCGACGGCGGCGCCGCGCAGGATAATCGCGCGGTCCGCGTACACCTCTTTGAGTGTAACGCCGTGGGCGACTTGTTCACCGATAGCGAAAGGTGTCTCGGGTTCTTTGTTGACTCGAATCAAGGCTAGGCTCTCGCTTCCGGCCGCGACTATACCGGTCAATGTCAAATCGAGACTACTGGTCGGGATAGCAGCCACCGTTGTCGGTCCGGGTACAACCGCAGTGGGTGCTACCTTGCCAAAAAGCTGGGCGTCGAGCAGACCTTGAAGGTCGTAAGCTGCGCCCGTGTCCTGCGTCGTAAGCGCACCTTGCGGCACGGCGATCGCGGGCAGCGGCACGAGCTGCCAAGTCCAGTGCGCCATACTGCCGGTAAGCAGCAACAAAGCAGCGATATTGAGGACCGCCGGCAAACGCTGATTCAAAACGCGCCTAAGCCCGTCTGATAGTGCTCCCATGGCGTATCGTCCTGTGCTTAAAACGGCAATAGCTTAGCCATGTTGTATTTCTGATTATATATACGCCTAGTTAATATACCTAACAGAGAACCCTGAAAAATTCGAATAAATGATTGATTCTAGGCATTATCGGGTCAAATTGGGGCTCGGATTCGATCTTCCGTCATTCTGCAACCTGATTCAAAGGGCGGGGGTCAGCGGTAGCGGCTCTCTGAGCCAGATACGGTTGTCGGGACTCTGATATCTCACCCACCGGCAGTGTTTGAGCGCACCCCTTTCCTGCATCTTTGATTTGATGTGAAATACCGCAGGTGAGCACGGACTTTGTTCATCTCCACGTACACTCCGAATATTCCCTCGCCGATGGCATCGCTAGCATCAAAGATCTGGTTGCCGCCGCTGCAGCGCAACGCATGCCGGCGGTGGCGGTCACGGATATCGGCAATACCTTCGGCCTCATAAAGTTTTACCGCGCTGCAGTGGCTAGCGGCGTCAAACCGATCGTCGGTGTCGATGTCTGGCTGGAAAATATCACTGATGTGCACAAGCCTTATCGCTTGATTCTGCTGTGTCAGGATCTTTCAGGTTACCGCAACCTCTGCCACTTGCTAACGCACGCCTACCGTGAGGGCCAGCATAGCGGCCGACCGTGCGTCAGTCGTGCTCGGCTCCATGAACGAAGCAAAGGGCTGATTGCCTTGTCTGGCGCGGAAGAAGGTGAAGTTGGGCAAGCACTACTTTCCGGCAACTTGTCGGCAGCGGATCGGCTGGCGCAGGAGTACGCGAGTCTGTTCCCCGGTCGCTTTTACTTGATGCTTCAGCGCATCGGCCAACGCTACCAGGAAGAGTCGGTGCACGCGACTGTGGCCCTCGCACAGCGCGCGGGTTTGCCCGTGGTAGCGACGAATCACGTGTGTTTTCTGCGGCCAGGTGATTTCGAACCCCATGAGGTGCGGGTATGCATCCAGGACGGTCGTGTCCTGAGCGACAACCGCCGGCCGCGGCGTCACACGCAGGCTCAGTTCTTTCGCAGCGCCGAGGAAATGGCACAGTTGTTTGCGGACGTTCCAGAGGCGCTAGAGAACACAGTCGAGATTGCCAAACGTTGCAATCTGCGCCTCGAGTTCGGGCGTTACTTCTTGCCGGACTACCCCGTACCTGCCGGTGTGACTATTGACCAGATGCTGAGTCAGCAGGCCCAAAGTGGCTTACAGGCGCGGCTCGAGAAGCGGGCGGCGTTGTCGATGGAACGTGTTGAGGTTTATCAGGCAAGGTTACGTCATGAGCTGGAAGTGATCGCCCATATGGGTTTCTCCGGCTATTTTCTGATCGTCGCTGATTTCATCAGATGGGCCAAAGATAACGGCATCCCTGTTGGGCCGGGCCGCGGCTCTGGTGCTGGTTCGTTGGTCGCTTACTCACTCTCCATCACTGATCTTGATCCGATCGAGCATGACCTGCTGTTCGAGCGTTTCCTCAACCCAGAACGTGTGTCGTTGCCGGATTTCGACGTCGATTTCTGCATGGAGAAGCGCGATCGTGTAATCGAATACGTCATGCATCGTTACGGCGAGGACCGCGTTGCGCAAATCATTACTCATGGGACCATGGCGGCGCGCGCTGTCGTGCGCGATGTTGGCAGAGTTATGGACCATCCCTATGGTTACGTTGACCAGCTAGCCAAGCTCATACCGTTTGAAATTGGCGTCACCCTCGACAGGGCGCTGGCGCAGGAACCCATGTTGCGACAACGTTATGAGCAAGAAGAGGACGTACGCGCATTGCTGGATACGGCACGCGCGCTAGAGGGGTTGCCGAGAAATGCCGGCAAGCATGCGGGCGGCGTAGTGATCGCCCCATCAATGCTTACCGATTTCATGCCGCTCTACTGTGAACAGGGCGGCAAGCAACTGGTAACCCAATTCGATAAGGATGACCTGGAAGCGCTTGGTTTGGTCAAGTTCGATTTTCTCGGGTTGCGCAATCTTACTACGATCGACAAGGCGGTGAAGTCGATCAATGCCCAGCGACAGCGCAACGGCGAAGCGCCATTGGAAATCAATCAGCTCCCACTCAATGATGCGCAAACATACGCGTTGCTGAAATCATGCAAGACCACGGCGCTCTTTCAGCTAGAGTCGCGCGGCATGAAGGAACTTATTCAACGCCTGCAGCCGGATAATTTTGAAGAGATAGTGGCATTGGTGGCGTTGTTTCGTCCTGGGCCGCTGCAATCCGGTATGGTAGAAGACTTTATTGCACGCAAACATGGCCGCGCGCGCATCGAATACCCACATGCGAGCCTCGAACCTATCCTCAAGCCAACTTATGGTGTGATCCTTTATCAGGAGCAAGTAATGCAGATCGCGCGAGTGCTTTCCGGCTATTCGCTCGGTAAGGCAGACATATTGCGCGCTGCTATGGGCAAGAAAAAGCCCGAGGAGATGGCTAGTCAACGTGAAGGGTTTATCAACGGTGCAGTCGAACGCGGCGTGAATCGACGCTTAGCCTCACACATCTTTGACCTCATCGAAAAGTTTGCTGGTTATGGCTTCAACCGTTCGCATTCAGCGGCCTATGCGTTAATCGCGTACCAGACTGCATGGCTGAAAGCCCATTATCCGGCAGCTTTCATGGCAGCCGTGTTATCAGCGGATATGGACAACACGGACAAAGTGGTGACGATGATTGCCGAATGTCGTGATATGGGGCTCGACGTTTCCTCGCCAGACATTAACCGCTGCGAGTACGAGTTTGTGCCGCGCGATGACAAGACCATTCTGTACGGACTCGGCGCCATAAAAGGCCTTGGCCAATCTGCAATCGACGCGCTACTGGAGGCGCGGCGTCAAGGCGAAGCATTTCACGATCTGTTTGACCTAAGCAAACGTGTGGACCTGCGTCGCTTGAATCGCCGCGTACTCGAGTCGCTGATCCGTGCCGGTGCATTTGACAGCATAGGTCCTCACCGAGCGACGTTGATGGCGACCCTGGGCAACGCGCTGCGAATCGCCGATCAGCAAAACCGTAATCGAGAGACGGGGCAAAACGAGTTGTTTGCGCTGTCAGGCTCAACTTCGGAGCCGCATGAGTATGTCGACGTACCGGAGTGGAGCGAGGAACAACGTCTTGAGGGTGAAAAGGAGACGCTGGGTTTCTATTTGAGTGGGCACCCGATCGAGCGCTTCGCAAAGGAGCTTGCGCAAATGACTCATACATCGATCGCTGAACTCAAGCCGACGGAGGACCGCACCGTAACCGTGGCCGGACTGGTGGTTGCTACGCGCACGATGCGCACGCGCCGGGGCGACCGCATGATTTTTGTCACGCTCGATGATCGCACCGGCAGGCTCGAGCTGGCTGTGTTCTCCGAGCTTTACATGCGCCACCGAGACTTACTGGTGAAGGATAACCTGCTGGTAGTCGAGGGACCCGTCAGCGTCGATGAATATACCGGCGGGTTCAAGATGAGCGCGGAGAAGATCTATAATTTCGAGCAGGCGCGAGCGGCCTTGGCCAAACGTGTTGTGATCGACGTAGACCTCGAGATTACTGAGAACGGTTTCGTTGACGCACTGGGCGAAATTCTCGACCCCGCTAGCGGCGGTAGCTGCCCCGTATATTTGAGGTACCAAAGTCGCGTGGCCGAGGTCGAGTTGGCCCTGGGGGAGGCGTGGCGTGTGAGCCCATCGGACAACGTGTTGGAGCGACTCTCACAACTCGCTGGGCCGGACCGGGTGCACGTGATATACCCGTGAAGCGTCATGGCCACCTGTTATCGTCTAGACTAAGAATAGAACCTCCGCACCCCGGGAAGCGATGAATAACAACTACCTGGATTTCGAGCAGCCGATTGCAGAGCTCGAAGCCAAGATCGAAGCACTGCGCTATACCAGCGAAGATAGCGATATCAACATCAGCGCCGAGATCAAGCGGCTTCAGACCAAGAGCAACAAGCTCACCGAATCTGTTTTCGCATCGCTGACACCATGGCAGATCTCACAGTTGGCGCGCCACCCGCGGCGACCGTTCACGTTGGATTATATTCAGCGAATTTTCACCGATTTCCAGGAGCTGCATGGAGACCGGCTATTCGCCGATGACCCAGCCATTGTCGGCGGGCTTGCTCGCCTGTGGGGTCGTGCGGTTATAGTCATTGGTCACCAGAAGGGGCGTGACACGCGTGAGAAAGTGGAACGCAACTTTGGCATGCCGCGACCGGAGGGCTATCGCAAAGCGCTACGGTTGATGCAGATGGCAGAGCGCTTCGAACTGCCGGTGGTCACTATGATCGACACGCCCGGCGCGTACCCGGGCGTGGGTGCTGAAGAGCGCGGCCAGAGTGAGGCGATTGCGCGTAACCTCTACACGATGGCCAAATTGCGCACACCAATCATAAGCGCCGTTATCGGTGAAGGCGGTTCAGGTGGAGCACTGGCTATCGGTGTCTGCGATCGCTTGTTAATGTTGCAATACGCGACCTACTCCGTCATCTCGCCGGAAGGTTGCGCATCGATTTTATGGAAGAGCGCTGAAAAGGCCGATGTCGCCGCCGAGGCAATGGGCATCACTGCAACCCGACTCAAACGCTTAGGATTTGTTGACGAGATTGTGCCCGAACCACTGGGAGGCGCTCACCGTAACGTCAACACGATGGCGGAGGCCTTGGGGCAGGCCCTTGTCCGAGCAGTCGAGGAATTGAGCGCCATTTCGGTGGAGAATCTCGTTGCCAAACGCACGGCGCGGTTGATGCAGTACGGGAAATTTGAAGAGAAATGAATCCGGGTTTTCGGCGCGCGCGCTAGCGCGCGTACTCCACGACCACCTCAGTGGCAGTGTTGCGGTAAAGATCGCCTACAGCGGCGGCGTCGACTCACACGCCTTACTCCACGCCGTAACTGGGCTGCGTCAGAGTAACCCTTGGGCCGTCAGTGCTATTCATGTCAATCACGGTCTGCATCCGCATGCCCCCGCCTGGGCAGAGCATTGCCTAGCCGTGTGCCAGCGCCTTGGCGTGGTCTGCGCTGTCGAGCATCTCGAAGTACAAGTCATCGGCACCGAAGGCCTGGAGGCGGCAGCCCGACGCCTGCGTTACGCAACCTTCGCCCGCCACATCGGCGCGGGCGAGGCACTGCTTACGGCGCACCATTTGGATGATCAAGCAGAAACGGTGCTTTTGCAGTTACTGCGTGGTACCGGTGTGCGCGGTCTAGCGGGCATGCCTGTGGTCATGGTTTTTTCCCGCGGCACGCTAGTACGACCGATGCTCGGATTTACACGCGCTGAGCTTCTGAGCTATGCGCAACAACATCGACTGCAGTGGATCGAAGATACGAGCAATCGCGACTTGGGTCGCAGTCGTAACTTCATGCGGCATCAGGTCTTGCCGTTGCTTGAGCAACGCTGGCCGCAGGCAAAGCGAGTCATCGCCCGTGCAGGCCGCCATGCCATGGAGGCGTCGACACTGCTGGATACAGTCGCCGAGGTCGACCTGCCCTTGTTGGCGCCAAAAAAGGATGGCGCGATCTCCATCCCCGGACTGCGTCGACTAGAACCGATACGTCAGCGTAACGTAATCCGCTACTGGATACGCCAGCGCGGCTTCACCGTGCCGCCAGCCCAGGTGTTCGAACAAATTGTCCAACTTGTCGGACAATCACCGCGGTCAGGACACGCCGCCATCACTTGGCCGGGCGCCGAGATGCTGCGCTATCGAGAGGGCCTCTGGATTATGCCACCAAGGCCAAACGCCGATGCTGATATTGATATAACCTGGAATTTTGCCGAACCGGTGGAGGTCCCGGGAACGGGCTATGTCCTCTCCCTAGAAAGCACGCTAGGCAGCGGCTTGTCAGCCAAACATTTGAGCGGCAAGACGGCCCATGTGTGTTTGCGACGCGGCGGCGAAAGCCTGCGCCTACCGGGACGCCAGCATCACCACAAGCTCAAGAAATTGTTCCAGCATGCCGGGGTGCCGCCCTGGGAGCGACAACGCCTGCCACTAATTTTTATCGACGATGAGTTGGTAGCCGTGGGCGATCGTTGGGTATGTGCAGCCTTCGCCGCGCAAGCCGGCGAATCGAGCTTGCGCGTCGTGCTGAAACCTACTGGGAAAATGCCCGACCCACTCGTGGTTGTGTAAGCGGCCCGCATCTGGTACTTTGTCTTCCCGTTCGCGCACAGGTCCAACGTATCGGGGCTTGGCAGCTTGGTCGGACGGGAGCTAATGACGAAATTCGTATTTGTCACCGGCGGCGTGGTGTCTTCCCTTGGCAAAGGGATCGCCTCCGCCTCCCTCGGTGCCCTGCTCGAAGCGCGCGGTCTCAAGGTTACTCTCCTCAAGTTCGATCCCTATATCAACGTTGACCCGGGCACCATGAGCCCGTTTCAGCACGGCGAGGTGTTCGTCACCCATGATGGCGCCGAGACCGACCTCGATTTGGGTCATTATGAACGCTTCGTGCGCACTACCATGACCCGCGACAATAACTACACTACAGGCCGTATTTACGAAAGTGTTATACGCAAGGAACGCCGCGGTGACTATCTCGGCGCGACCGTGCAGGTCATTCCCCACATAACCGATGAGATCAAGCAGTGTATCCTGCGTGGTGCCGACGAAGCAGATATCGCCATCGTCGAGATCGGCGGTACCGTAGGCGATATCGAGTCGCAGCCTTTTCTCGAAGCAATCAGACAGATGGGTCTGGAGTTTGGTCACGCCAACGTCGCTTTCATGCATCTGACATTGCTGCCGTATATCGCCGTTACCGGTGAGCTCAAGACGAAACCAACGCAACATTCAGTAAAGGAGCTACGTTCGATCGGTATTCAGCCCGATGTGTTGTTGTGCCGAGCCGACCGCCAATTACCGAAAGATGAGCGTCGTAAGATTGCCTTATTCACCAACGTTCCCTCGCAAGCGGTAATCTCGGCGCTTGACGTCGACAGTATTTACAAGATTCCGGCGATGCTGCACATGCAGGGCTTAGATGACATCATCGCAGAGAAGTTGAACTTGGATGTACGCCCAGCTGATCTCTCAGAGTGGGATAGGGTGGTGTACGACATGGAGCACCCACAGGCCGAGGTGACGGTGGCGATGGTCGGCAAGTACGTCAATCTGACAGACTCGTACAAGTCGCTGTCCGAGGCATTGGTGCATGCAGGCATACACACGCGCACGCGCGTCAACATCCGCTATGTCGACTCCGAACAAATCGAGAACGAAGGCGCGGGAGTGCTGTCAGGAGTGGACGCGGTCTTAGTGCCCGGTGGCTTCGGCGAGCGCGGTATCGAGGGCAAAATTCGCGCAGTTAACTATGCGCGTGTTAACAATATTCCTTACCTCGGCATCTGTCTTGGCATGCAAGTCGCCGTTATAGAGTTCGCGCGCAACGTCGCCGGACTCCAACACGCGCAAAGCACTGAGTTCGACCGTAGTACTCCTGATCCGGTCATCGCCCTGGTAACAGAATGGATCAATGAGGACGGTACTCGGGAATTGCGCACGGTCGACAGCGAGTTGGGCGGCACCATGCGCCTCGGCGGGCAGCAGTGTCGTCTTTCGGCGGGTTCGCGGGCGCATGCGCTCTACGGTAAAGATGTGATCGTCGAACGTCATCGTCACCGTTACGAATTCAACAACGCTTACCGTAAGCTACTACAAGCGAAAGGACTGCTCATCTCAGGCACGTCGACCGACAATCTATTGGTGGAGATTATTGAGCTACCGCAGCATCCGTGGTTTATAGCGGTGCAGTTCCATCCGGAATTTACCTCCACTCCACGTGACGGACACCCGCTGTTTAGCGGATACATCAACGCGGCGCGAGCCCATCGGACGGCGTTCGATCAGAAGCAAGTTGCAGCGCGTTGATTTCTTAGCAGGCTTGAATGATCCGATATTCCCTTTTGCTTGTCTTTTAAACGGCATTGGTTAGAGTCTAAGCTAACGACTTCTCAATGCGCCGGTAACACTGGAGAAGGATTGCGCCGCTAGCGCTACTCGTGACTGTCAAACAAAAACAACGATGCCGCAAATAGTCGGAATCCACGCCCGCGAGATCCTCGACTCGCGCGGTAACCCCACCCTCGAAGTCGATGTCGAACTCAGATCGGGGGCCTTCGGCCGTGCTGCCGTTCCTTCCGGTGCCTCGACCGGGACGCGCGAAGCCGTGGAGTTGCGTGATGGTGACCGTCGACGCTACGGCGGCAAGGGCGTGCTCAAGGCTGTTGGCCATGTCAACGAGGAGATCTGTGCGGCGCTGCTGGGGCGTGACGCGCGCGAACAACAACAGATTGACCAAGCCATGATCGAACTGGATGGCAGTGAAAACAAGAGCAGGTTAGGCGCCAATGCGATTCTCGGCGTATCGCTGGCAGTGGCTCGGGCGGCGGCGGCGCATGTGAAGCAGCCACTTTACCGTTACTTGGGCAGGAGTGAGGACTTTCGCATGCCGGTGCCGATGATGAATGTCATAAATGGCGGGGCGCATGCGGACAACAATGTCGACTTGCAGGAATTCATGATATTGCCGTTAGCGGCCGCGCGCTTTTCAGAGGCCTTGCGCTGTGGTGCCGAGGTGTTCCAAGCGCTTAAGCTGGTGTTGCGCAAGCGCGGTCTTAATACCGCGGTCGGTGACGAAGGCGGATTTGCGCCGAACCTCAGTTCCAACGAAGCGGCGATCGAGATTATCCTTGAGGCAATCGAAAAGGCGGGCTACCGTGCTGGCAAAGATGTGTTTCTTGGCCTCGATTGTGCTAGCTCGGAGTTTTTCAGGGACGGGCGTTACCGACTCGAGTCCGAGGGTCTCAGTCTCACGGCAGAAGAGATGATTGCGTTGCTCGCTAGATGGGTGGAGCAGTATCCGATTATCACGATCGAAGACGCGATGAGTGAGAGCGATTGGGATGGCTGGACGCAGTTGACTCAGGCGCTGGGTAAACGCGTGCAACTCGTGGGCGATGATTTGTTCGTCACTAATACCAGATTGCTCGATGAAGGCATCCGTACCGGCGTCGCCAACTCGATCTTGATCAAGCTCAATCAGATCGGTACTTTGACTGAAACGTTGGCAGCGATAACCATGGCGCTGGCTGCGAACTATACGGCCGTAATCTCACATCGTTCGGGGGAGACCGAAGACACGATCATAGCCGACGTTGCTGTTGCGACAGCGGTCGGTCAAATTAAGACAGGGTCGCTGTCACGTTCAGATCGCGTCGCCAAGTACAACAGACTGCTGCGAATAGAGGAAGAGTTGGGCACCTCGGCCAACTATCCCGGCAGGGATGCGTTCCTCGCCTATAATTAGGCTCAAGAGATGAGAACGGTACGTAACATCCTGCTCGGTCTATTGCTGGCCTTACAATACCCATTGTGGTTCGGTAACGGCAGCTCTGTGGCGGTGTGGCGCCTACATCAGCAAGTAAGAGCGCAAAAAACCGAGAACGAGCATCTGGCCGAGCGCAACCAAGCACTGATCGCGGAAGTGATCGATTTAAAGCATGGGCTCGACGCGATCGAAGAACGCGCGCGCGCCGAACTTGGTATGGTTAAGCAAGGCGAAACTTTCTTTCAGGTTGTCGAGCCGTCACAGGCTTACGATGCGCTCTCCGGGGGCGCCGATCGCCGCTAGGTAACGGCGTAGGGTAGCGGTTCGATCGTAAGGGCAGGACCCCTCTGGCTGCCAAGGCGAAGCTCTGCACTCTCGACGGCTGCAAGGTTGATCACGGCCAACAGATCGCAACCGCCGCGCGGCGCGGGCTGGGCGTCTACTACGTGGCCAATGGCTTGTGGGTCACCGACAGGGGTATGGATGGAATCAGCGGGGGCCGGTAGACGCTCCGCGGTTGTGTGAGCCCTGAACATGCGTTGTTTGAGCTTTCCCAAATAGTGCAAGCGGGCAATGATTTCCTGTCCGCTGTAGCAACCCTTGTCGAAGCTGACACCCCCCAATAGATCGAGATTAACCATCTGCGGCACGAAGGTCTCGTATGTCTGGGCATAAATGGTAGGCAGCCCCGCCATGATGTCCAACCAGGACCACGCCCTCATGCCGACGGGTGTTGCCTCCAAGGCAGCATTCCATAGCGTCTGCGCCGACGTCGCGTCAGTCAGGACCAGGTAACGGGGATAGGGCCCCGGGATACCTAGCAGCCTCACGTTGTTGTGACATAAGCATTCGTTAACGGTCGGCACAGTGTTGACTTGCTTACGCAATATGGCGGACGCAGTGGGACCCGAAATGCCGATTTGTATCAGCCGCTGGTCGTGTTGCAACGTTACCTTGGCACGCAGCACGTACATGCGCAGGCGCTGCAGCACCCGTTCCCGCAACTCAGCTGGCAGCAACAACATGAAACCATGATCGTGACGAATCACCCGGAAAATACTCAATATGCGCCCTTTGGGGTTGCAATAGGCACTAAGCTGACTGTGGTCTTCGTCCAGTTTGAAGATATCGTTGCTGAGCTGGCCTTGCAGAAAGCTCGCGGCATCTGCTCCCTCGACATCGATTAGAGAAAGGTATGATAAATCGGTAATGACGGTCCCGCGCGCCGCAGCCTGCGGTTCCACTTGCGGTTCACCGAAATGACGCAGTCCTGTATCGTCAGTGACCGCCCCAGCTTTCGCTAGAAATGCTTCCCAGTCGGCATGCATTGACCTAGGGCGATAAGAGTGATGAGAAAGGGTCGAAATGATAACGAATTCGACCGAGCGGGAAAACCGATGCGGGAGAGTATGCGGCAAGTTCGTGTACTTTGAGGGGGTGTTTGTGTAGAATTCTGGCGTGTCGTACAGATAAACAACAATAACGGCATGGAGCACATCAGTAAGCGACCTGTATATCTGAATCTTTTCAAGATACGCCTGCCTATCGGCGGTGTAGTCTCGATTCTTCACCGTGTTACTGGGGTGTTTCTCGTCTTACTTCTGCCTCCCGCCATCTATCTGCTGCAACAGTCTTTACAAAGCGCTGCGACATTCGAGAGCACCGTGCGCATACTTGGCTCACTACCGGGCAGAGCGCTCTTGCTCATCGTCACCTGGATGTTCGTGCAGCACCTATATTCCGGCATCAGGCATCTGCTGCTGGACGTTGATATTGGGGTCGAAAGAACAACTGCGCGGCGCAGTGCCTGGCTGACATTGGTTGTCTCGGTTGTCACTTTGTTGCTCATAGGATTGTGGATGACATGAGACCGCGACCAACCGGTAGTGCGCACTCGGGACTAGGCGAGTGGTTGCTACAGCGCGTTACTGCGGTGTACATGGGTGTGTTTGTTTTATACTTCGTTTTGCGCTTCGCTATCGCCCCGATTGATGTTTATGCCGCCTGGAAAGTGTGGTTTGCTTCAGTCGCGGTGCGTATCGGTTTCGCACTGTTCTTTGCCAGTGCGTTGTTGCATTCCTGGGTCGGCATGCGCAGTGTGTTCATGGACTATGTCAAGCCTATGTGGCTGCGTTTCGTGGTACAACTCGTTACCGCTACGGTATTGCTGATTTTGGCATTGTGGGTAGCTCAGATTCTGCTTGGTAACACCTAGCCGTGAATATTCCTAGGCGGCGTTTCGATTGTCTGGTTATTGGCGCCGGCGGTGCCGGCCTCAGAACCGCATTACAACTTGCACAGGGCGAAGCACATGTCGCCGTGGTGTCCAAGGTATTCCCCACACGCTCGCACACGGTTGCTGCCCAAGGCGGCATCAACGCCGCCTTGGGCAATGTGTTACCGGACGACTGGCACTGGCATATGTACGACACCGTCAAGGGTAGCGACTATCTCGGTGACCAGGATGCCATCGAATACATGTGCCGCGCGGCAGCGCGCGTCATTATCGAATTGGAGCATTATGGGGTGCCTTTCACCCGGTTGGACAGCGGTCGCATCTATCAACGTCCGTTCGGCGGACAGAGCCAGAACTTCGGAGGCGATCAGGCCGCGCGCACCTGTCCTGCTGCTGACCGCACCGGCCATGCCATGCTGCACACCCTGTATCAGCAAAACCTGCGCGCCAAGACCTATTTCTTCGACGAGTTCTTCGCCATTGACCTGTTGATGGATGATCAAGGCTACGCGGTTGGCGCCCTAGTGTTGGAGCTTGAAACTGGCGAGCCGTTGGTGATCGAAGCCAGAACCATTCTTCTTGCCACGGGCGGCAATGGCCGTATGTATCGTACGACCAGCAACGCCCTGATCAATACAGGAGACGGTATGGCGATGGCACTGCGTGCCGGCATCCCGTTACAGGATATGGAGTTCTATCAGATTCATCCGACCGGTATTGCCGGTCTCGGCGCGCTAATCTCGGAGGGAGTGCGCGGGGAGGGTGGTTACCTTATTAACGGTGAGGGCGAGCGTTTCATGGAGCGCTATGCGCCGCATGCCAAAGATCTCGCGAGCCGTGATGTGGTGAGCAGATCGATCGTTACGGAGGTACGCGAGGGCCGTGGCTGCGGGCCGAAGAAGGATTACGTGTTGCTCAAACTGGATCATCTTGGCACGGACATCATTAAGAAACGCTTGCCGGGTATTCGCGAACTGGCAATGCGCTTCGCCCATGTAGACCCTGTCGAAAGACCAATACCGGTTTATCCTACGGCGCACTACGTGATGGGAGGCATTCCGACAGATCGTTTCGGCCGGGTCGTGGTGCCGGTGGCGCATGGTCCCGAGGAGGCAGTTCCGGGTCTGTATGCCGTTGGTGAATGTGCCTGCGTCTCGGTTCACGGGGCCAACAGGCTGGGTGGCAACTCGTTGCTTGACTTGGTGGTATTCGGCCGCGCCGCTGGCAACCATATGCTCGGGTATCTAGAGGAAAACCGCTATCATCGCCTCGTGCCGGAGAAAGCGATCGATAAAGCGATGACCCACCTCACTCGGTGGGATCGCAAAGGTGACGGCGAGTCGGTTGATGACGTACGGGAAACCCTACGCAAGACCATGGAGGACTATTGTGGTGTTTTCCGCACGCAGGAAGTATTGGATGAGGGCATAAAACGCGTAGTTGAGCTGGACCAGCGTCTGCAGCATGCAACCTTGCGAGATCACAGCAAGATCTTCAATACCGCGCGCATCGAGGCACTGGAATTGGAAAACCTTATGGATGTATCGATGGCGACGGTGGTTTCGGCGGCTGCGCGCAAGGAAAGTCGCGGTGCCCACTCGCGCCTGGACTATCCAAAACGGGACGACAAGAACTGGCTGAAACATACACTGTTTTTCCAGGATGGTAACGTGCTTGACTACAAACCGGTACGAATGAAACCTTTGACTGTCGATCCATTTCCACCAAAGGAGCGGGTGTACTGATCAACGGAGTATGCATTGATACAGAGGAGCCAGTCACAGTGACAATTCGCTTTTCCATTTATCGGTATAACCCGGAGAACGATCGTCGACCGTATATGCAATCGTATGAGCTGCAAAATGACTGCGGTGCGGTAATGTTGCTCGATGCATTGTTGTTGATCAAGCAACAAGATGACAGTCTTAGCTTTAGACGTTCCTGTCGCGAAGGTGTTTGCGGTTCGGATGCCGTGAACATCAATGGACGCAACGGCCTTGCCTGCATCACACCTCTGAAAGACTTGAAACAGCCTGTCGAGGTGCGTCCGTTACCAGGACGGCCCGTGATTCGCGATCTGGTTGTCGATCTCAGCCAGTTCTACGCACAATACCGTGCAGTCAAGCCGTGGTTAATCAATAACGACCCGGTGCCGGAGATCGAACGCCTGCAGAGTCCGGCGGAGCGTGACAGTTTGGATGGGTTGTACGAATGTATACTGTGCGCATGTTGTTCGACTTCTTGCCCTTCTTTCTGGTGGAATCCTGATCGATTCCTGGGCCCCGCCGCCTTGTTACAGGCATGGCGCTTCCTGGCGGACAGTCGCGATCAGGCGACCGGTGAACGCTTGGATGACCTGGAAGACCCTTATCGGCTGTTTCGTTGTCATACGATCATGAACTGCGTCGAAGTTTGCCCGAAAGAACTCAATCCAACGCGCGCTATCTCCCAGATCAAAGAAATGCTGGTGCGACGCAGCCTGTGATACCGAGCGAAGAACTTCGGCGCTTGCGGTGGCGTTGTCGAAGGGGGATGCTTGAGCTCGACCTGGTGCTGCAAGATTTCCTCGACCGTCAGTATGCGGCACTTCCGCCCAATGAACGTGCGGCGTTCCAACGACTACTGTCGCTGTCGGACACGGCCCTCATCTCTTACCTCCACGGAACCGAAGAAGCCGAGAGCGACGAATTAAAGAATATTGTCAATAAACTTCGATAACAAACTGATTTTACGGCTAAAAAGATCCTGGGTCGTGGGCAGTATCTTAATCGCCATGCATGGAGGCGCCTTGGTCATCGTCGCTATCGTGCCGCTGTCGTGGGCGGCACGTTTCACCCTACTAGGACTCATCGCCATCAGTCTGTATCACTCAGTTAGGCGTTACGCGCTGCGTAAGGGTGAGCAAACGATACGCTGGGCGGAGCTAGACGGCGACGGGGCCTGGTATCTGGGCTTGGGTAATGCCGAGCTTGTGGGTCCCTGTTCCGTCAAAGGACACTACGCTAAACCTTGGCTGATCCTCGTGCGCCTGGCCTCCCCAGGTAAGCGTATGCCCCTGAGCCTGGTAGTCACCCCCGATGCTGTTGCCCATGAGGTCTTCAAGAACCTGCGGGTGCGCCTTAACCTAGAAATGCCAGACACCTGAGCACATTCTGCTCCGCCCCCAAACCCAATTCGGGTGGTGGCGTACGCGATAAATAGCCCCTTAAGGGGGGAAAAGCACATCTTCGTATTTTCCGTTATCCTAGCGGGCAAATGATAACGCCGGCGCTTAGGGTTTGCCGGAAAAGGGGCGCCGACCAGGCAAGACCGACACGGTAAGGAGCCACCGGAATCGAACTTTATCTATTGAATTCGGTCATTTATGGTGACGCGCTGCGTTGCCGGGAACAGAGCGAAGGAATTCTCTAGTGGGCGAACGCAGTGTGGATCAGATCCTGGTCGCTCGGGTGCAGAACGGGGAAAAGAGTGCTTTCGATCTGCTGGTACGAAAATACCAACATAAGGTCGCCAAGCTCATCAGTCGCTACCTTTCCGACCGGGCAGAGGTGGAAGATATTACTCAGGAGGTCTTTATTAAGGCCTACCGGGGTCTCGGGGGTTTCCGGGGTGACAGTGCCTTCTATACTTGGTTGTATCGCATTGCGGTGAACACGGCAAAGAATTATCTGGAGTCGCAGGGACGCCGCCCCCCTAGTGCCGACATAGAGATAGAAGGGGCTGAGTTGCTTGAGGGTGTCAACGGTTTGCGCGACCTCGGGACGCCTGAGCGCAATTTACTTACCGATGAAATCGCCGACACGGTAACCCGTGTAATCGGGGGGTTACCCGCCGATTTGCGCATGGCCATCACCCTGCGCGACCTTGACGGTTTGAGCTACGAGGAAATTGCCCACGTTATGGAGTGCCCTATTGGTACGGTGCGTTCACGTATTTTTCGGGCCCGCGAGGCGATCGATAAAGAGCTAAGGCCGTTATTAGAACGGTGATATTGTGATGATCAGAGGGTGGCCTATGAAAGAAAGTCTGTCTGCCTTAATGGACGGTGAACTGAGCGAGCACGAACAGACGGAAGTGCTTGCCGAGCTGGCAAGTCAACCGGAGTTGGCGCACACCTGGGAACGTTACCATCTGATTCAGGCGGCCCTGCGGAAGGAGCTTGGTGGGGTTGTCCTTACCGGACTGAGTGAGCGCGTGGTGCAGTACATCGGCGAGCCGCTGGTCTCGTCTGCGACCACGCTCCGGAATTGGAGGTTCGCAGCACGCTGGGCGGGCGGTTTGGCCCTGGCCGCCTCGGTCGTGGGCATAGCTATTTTCGGCCTACCATCGCTGACACCGAACGGGACTGGGTCTGGCCCGGCGCAGTTGGCAATCGTGGCTGACCCGCCCGTGCAAGGCCAGTTGGTATCTAGCAGCGCTATGAATTGGGGTGCGGGTAGACCTGAAGTTGCGCGGCTTCTGAATGCTTACCTTGTCGAGCACAACGAAGTCATGCCTACCTCGGATATCAAGGGCGTGATGACCTACGGGCACGTGGTGGGTTACGAAGAAAGCAAATGAGCTTACCAGCTCTGCGCCAGCCTGCTGCGCTCGCCACCTTCCTATTTGTACTTAGCCCTGCCGTTCACGCGACGGAAGCGGCGTATGATTGGCTCGTGAAAATGAACCAGGCTACGCGCGAACTAACCTATGACGGCACGTTTGTGTATCAGCATGACGATAGCCTTGAAGCCATGCGCATTGTTCACCGGGTAGAGGATGGTGTTGTTCAGGAGCGCCTCGTGTCACTTAATGGTGCAGCCAGGGAGGTGATTCGTGATGACCGGCAGGTTACATGTTATCTGCCAGATCGGCAGTCTGTTTTTGTCGAGCATCGACTGGCCCGTGAAAAAAAATTTCCGATTATCCTCCCAGAAAGAGTTAAAGATCTTAAGAACAACTATATTATCGACCTTGGTAAGGTAGGGCGTGTAACCGGTCGTGAAGCTCAGCTAGTAGTGATCAATCCGCGCGATGCTTACCGATACGGTTATCATCTGTGGGCCGATATTGAAACCGGTTTGCTACTCAAGGCTAACCTCGTTGACCACAAGGGAAAGACCCTCGAGCAGTTTATGTTCACGCAACTGAACATCGGCCATGCCATTGATCCCCGCGACCTCGAGCCCGCAGTGGCTGGTGAAGGCCTGGCCTGGTATTGGGGTGATACGGTAGAGACAAGCGATAGTGAGCCGCCCCCAGAGTGGCTGGTGGAACGATTGCCGCGCGGCTTCACTCTATCGAACCGAATCATGCGTAAGAATCCGACGCGCACTGGCAAGGTAGAGCACTTGGTTTACACAGACGGATTGGCTGCGGTATCCGTATTTATTGAAGAAGCGGGACAAGACACAAAATCCGCGATGGTTGGCTCCAGTCGCATGGGCGCCATCCATGCCTATGGCAATATCGTCAAGGGGCGGCAGATAGTCGTTGTCGGTGAAGTTCCAGCGGCGACGGTGGCATTGATCGGGAAGTCGGTTGTTGCCAAACATTAGGACGGATCTTCGCTCTCGCGTGCAGGTCGTCTACGCTCGCTCGTATCGGTGCAGTGGCAGCCGTATTCAATTCGTCAAAAGAATGCGCTATCATTCAACCAGTTAGGGCACAAGTGGTGCTTTTGGTGCGACGTGTTGCCAGCGCTGTCGGCGGCGTGTGCCAAAGCCTGATTTAAATCTTTCAATCCATGGGCGCGGTGAGCGCCTTTTTTCGTTCGTTCAGCTGCCGTCCGGGCTTGGGCGCGTCCCAAGGCGCAAGACGCATACAACCACAGATACTTATGACAAGGATGCGTAACCAGGCGTTGATGCGCAATTTTTCCATCATCGCCCATATTGACCACGGCAAATCTACGCTCGCCGACCGCTTCATTGAGCTGTGTGGCGCTCTAGCAAACCGGGAAATGGCGGAACAGGTGCTCGATTCTATGGAACTCGAGCGCGAGCGCGGCATCACCATCAAGGCTCAAAGTGTGGCACTCGATTACGTTGCCAACGACGGCTTTAGCTATCGTCTTAACATGATCGATACGCCAGGCCATGTCGATTTTTCTTATGAGGTATCACGGTCTCTAACCGCTTGCGAAGGGGCGTTGCTAGTCGTCGATGCTGCCCAGGGCGTACAGGCACAGACGGTCGCAAATTGCTACACTGCCACCGAACTCGGTCTGGAGATCGTGCCCGTATTGAACAAGCTCGACCTGCCAACGGCTGACCCGGAGCGAGTCATAACTGAAATTGAAGAGATTATTGGTATTGATGCCAGTCAAGCACTACGTGTAAGCGCCAAGACAGGCGCAGGCGTACGCGATATCCTCGAAGCAGTAGTTGCTCGGGTGCCCGCACCTAAGGGTGACGCAGAGGCGCCGCTCCAGGCACTCATCATAGATTCCTGGTTCGACAATTATCTCGGAACGATATCGCTGGTGCGCGTAAAGCAAGGCAGACTCGTGGCCAAGCAACGCATCCGCCTAATGGCGACAGGCCGTGAGTATGTGGTCGAGCAGATCGGGATCTTCACGCCGAAACGACAACGGGTCGAATCACTGGCTGCCGGAGAAGTAGGGTTTGTCATGGCCGGAATCAAGGATGTGCGCGGTGCGCGAGTAGGAGACACGATGACGACAGCCCGCAATCCTGCTGCGGCACCTCTCTCGGGATTCAAGGAGATCAAACCCCATGTATTCGCCGGCCTGTATCCAGTGGATTCACGTGACTATGACATGTTTAGGGATGCGTTGGATAAACTGTGCCTCAACGATGCCTCCCTGCACTCAGAACCGGAAACGTCAGCGGCCTTGGGATTTGGCTTTCGTTGCGGTTTTCTCGGTATGCTGCATATGGAAATCGTTCAAGAACGTTTGGAAAGGGAGTATGGGTTGAAGCTTATTACCACGGCCCCCACGGTGGTTTACGAGGTAGTAACGAAGAAGGATGAAGTGATCAGCATTGACAACCCGGCAAAGCTGCCGGAACCATCAAACATTGTCGAAACGCGCGAACCCGTTATTCGGGCCACCATCCTAGTGCCACCAGACTATGTGGGTGCGGTGATCGGTTTGTGTGTGGAAAAGCGTGGCATTCAGAGGAACATGCAGTATGTTGGGCGCCAGGCTGTGTTGACTTATGATTTGCCCCTTAACGAAGTGGTGCTCGACTTCTTTGATCGCCTGAAATCTGCGAGCCGGGGCTACGCGTCATTCGACTACGAATTCCTGGAGTTTCGTGCTGCACGGGTCTGTAAGCTCGATGTGCTTATCAACGGTGAGCCGGTCGACGCACTCTCGGCGATCGTCCACCAGGACCAAGGCCCGTACCGCGGCCGTGAAGTAGTGAAAAAATTAAAGGAGCTGATCCCAAGGCAGATGTTTGATGTGGCGATCCAGGCAGCCATTGGGTCGCGTATCATCGCGCGTGAAACTGTAAAGGCGCTTCGCAAGAACGTTACCGCCAAGTGCTATGGTGGGGATGTCACGCGCAAGCGCAAGCTGTTGGAAAAGCAAAAGGCCGGCAAGAAACGCATGAAACAGCTCGGCTCAGTCGAAATCCCACAGGAAGCATTTTTGGCGGTTTTGCGAGTAGCAGAGAAGTAAACGATGGATTTCGCACTCTTGATGTTGATGGTGTTACTGGCGACCGGCCTGATTTGGCTATCGGATTATTTCATCTGGTTACCAGCGCGCAGACGTGAGGCAGAGGCCATCAAGGATGGTGGGGGCTCGCAGGCGCAAGTGGAAAGGGCGCTGAAGGAGCCGGTCTACGTGGAGTACGCGCGGGCCTTTTTTCCAGTGATTTTGCTTGTTTTTTTCCTGCGCTCATTCCTCGTGGAACCCTTCCGGATTCCCTCGGGTTCGATGCTGCCGAGTTTGTTGATCGGCGATTTCATACTGGTGAACAAGTTTTCATACGGTATACGACTGCCGGTGATCAACCTGAAAATCGTAGATACTGGCGCACCCAGGCGCGGGGATGTGATTGTCTTCCGTTTTCCCGAGGATCCATCTATAAATTATATAAAGCGGGTCGTCGGCTTGCCGGGAGACCGCATTGTCTATAGGGACAAGAAATTGTACGTCAATGACCAAGCGATGAATCAGCAGGATGTCCGCCTCTACCGGGGTACAAGAGACGGAGATTGTGCTTTTATGGCCGAACGCTTCAGCGAACAGCTAGACGGTGTGCGACACGATATCTTGTTGACCCCCAGGCCGGACCCTCGAACGCAGACCTTTGTCGTGCCGGATAATCATTACTTCGTTATGGGCGACAACAGGGACTGCAGTAACGACAGTCGTTTCTGGGGGTACGTCCCCGATGCCAACCTGGTCGGCAGAGCGTTTCTTGTCTGGTTCAGCCTTGACACGGCAAGCGATCACAAGTGGCTCTGGAACCGTATTGTCTGGCAACGCATCGGAGATTCCATTCAGTAAGCCGAACGAGGCCATAGTGAGGGTATGTTTATGAAATTCCGATCACGGCAGTCCGGCGCGACGATATGGCAAATGGTCAGTATTGGTTTCCTTGTTGTTATATTAGCCCTGCTATTGATGAAGCTGCTTCCACCCTATCTCTCCGATCTCAAGATCAGCGGTGCATTGTCAAGTCTGAAAAAACAAGCAGCCACTGGCCCCATGAGTAGGAAGGAGATATTGATTGCACTGGAGAAGCGTTTCGACATCGACGATGTAAAGAATGTGGACTTGCGTCAGGATGTGATCATTGAGAAACGCGGCCGGGTGGCGACCGTGACTATTGATTACGAAGTGCAGGTGCCACTGATGTTTAATATTTCGGCGCTAATGGAATTTAACCACAGCGTACAGGTTGACGCGAGTGACTAGCTCACTCAGCAATCTCACTCGCCAGCTAGATTACGATTTTACTGAACCCGAACTGCTTGACCGCGCCCTGACTCATTCGAGCAAGAGCACCGACAACAACGAGAGACTCGAGTTTCTCGGTGACAGTGTTCTAAACTTCATCATCTCCGCTACGCTCTACGAACGCTACCCAGGAGTTGCCGAGGGCGAGCTCACGCGGGTGCGTGCAGGCTTGGTCAAGAAAGAAACATTGGCACAACTGGCGCGGCAGCTGCAATTGGGGGACTTCCTTAGGTTGGGCACTGGTGAGCTGAGAAGCGGTGGATTTTCCCGCGACTCTATTCTGGCGGATGCCCTGGAAGCGATTTTCGGCGCGGTGTTTCGCGACGGAGGGATCGACAGTGTACGCACAGTCGTATTACGGCTGTACAGCGAATTGCTGCAAGAGGTGACACCGGAAACGGTAATAAAGGATTCCAAGACCCAACTACAAGAATATCTCCAGAGCCATGCTCTTGCTACTCCGGTTTACAATGTCGTTGAAGTTAGCGGCAAAGCCCATAATCAACATTTCCGTGTCGAATGCATAGTGCCGATGCTAGAGCAGCCCGTAGAAGGTAGTGGCAAAAGTCGGCGGGCCGCCGAGCAGGAAGCAGCCGCGAAGGCACTCGAACTAGTGGGGACGCAAAGCGATCGTGCCTGACGGCCACTACCGCTGTGGGTTGGTTGCAGTGCTTGGCCGGCCTAACGTAGGAAAATCAACGCTGGTAAATCGCCTCGTCGGACAAAAGATAAGCATCATCTCGCCGAGACCGCAAACAACGCGTACGCGAGTGTTAGGCATACATACGGATACTTATGCACAGGTAGTCTATATAGACACCCCCGGATTACATGGGGGAGGAAGGAACCTGCTAAGTCGTTATATGAATCGAGCGGCACGCGGAAGTCTCGAGGGCGCTGACTGTATCTTGCTGCTCGTGGCTGCTAGCGGCTGGACCAATGAAGACAATCACGGGCTCGCCATAGTACGTGAGTGGTCCATACCCGTGATACTGGTGATTAACAAAATCGATAGGTTAAAGAACCGCAATGCACTGCTGCCCTTTATAAGCCAGGCCGCAAGACACATGAAATTCGCCGAGATTATTCCGGTCTCGGCGGTGACTGGCGAGAATGTGGCTGATCTGGAGAAAGCCGTTATTCATTACTTGCCCGAGCAACCAGCATTGTTTCCTGAGCATCAGACCACTAACCAAGGTGAGCGCTTTGCTGCTGCAGAGCTCGTGCGTGAGCAGGTGTTTCACACGACAAGGCAGGAAGTACCATACGCAATTGCCGTTGGCGTTGACAGGTTCGAACGCACCGAGACGTTGCTGCGCGTGGAGGCTGTAATTTGGGTAGAGAAGACCAGCCAGAAAGGAATCATTATCGGCCGTGGTGGCGAACGTTTGAAACTGATCGGGACCCGCGCAAGGAAGGAGATGGAAAAACTGTTCGGGAGCAAGGTGCATCTGGAGCTTTGGGTCAAAGTAAGAGAGGATTGGGCCGATAGTGAATCCTTGCTTCGTAGCTTACAGTACGGCGATATCTAGAGCGACGCTATGGAGCCAGAGGAGGCGGAGACGCAAAGATCGCAGAGAATTGCCGGCAAATGGGCAAAATCATCTTTTCGTCCACCGCGACTCGGCCTGCTTTACGTCATCAAGACCATGTGGAGAATATTCAGGGGTGCGTGTTAGCCAGCAGCCTGCCTACATACTGCATCATTATAGTTACGGTGAAACCAGTCTGTTGCTGGAGGTGTTTACACGTACCTACGGGCGTCTCGGTTTGCTCGCCAAAGGGGCACGACGTCTGCACTTGCGTCAGCGGCCGTTGTTGGAACCCTTTCAACCGTTGCTGATATCCTGGACAGGCAAAGGCGAGCTTCCGGTGTTGTCGGGGACCGAGCTTGTCGGCGACTCGGTATTTCTGCAAGGCCCGATCCTTTACTGTGCGTTCTATATGAACGAGCTGCTGATCCGATTACTCCACCGTCACGATTCGCACGAGTTATTGTTCGATGCTTATGGTTCAGCGCTGCGTGCGTTGCAGAGTCAGTCGTCGGCCGAAGTAACGCTGCGAGTATTCGAAAAGCGGCTGCTGCAAGAGATCGGTTACGGGCTGGTTCTAGAGAACGAGATGACAGATAATGCGCCGATCGATCCGGCAAGGGTGTACCGGTACGTCATAAACCGCGGTCCGGTGCGCGTAACAAGTGGTGACAACGTGGAAGATCTCGATCATGCCGTCACCATCCAAGGTTCAACTTTGTTGGCCCTTGCCAAAGAATCGCTCGGTGACGTAACGGTGCTACAGGAGACAAAGGCGTTGATGCGAGCAGCGCTTGGCCACCATCTGGCGGGAAGACCACTAAACACTCGCAAATTATTCCGCAATATTAAGCATACCCCTTTCGATGAAAGGGATTGAGGAGCCCAGAGTGATCAGGCTCGGAGTTAACATTGATCATGTCGCAACGCTGCGTCAGGCGCGTGGCACCCGTTACCCCGAACCGGTACAAGCAGCCTTAGAGGCGCAACAGGCAGGCGCTGATGGATTAACGTTGCATCCACGGGAGGATCGCCGGCATATCCAGCAGCGTGATGTGCGGCTTATCAAGCAGATATTGCAAGTGCCGATGAACCTCGAAATGGCGGCGGTGCCAGAGATGGTTGGGTTCGCGCTCGAGGTTGTGCCTGAGAACTGCTGTCTGGTTCCAGAACGGCGCGAAGAGCTCACTACCGAAGGGGGGCTAAACGTGGTAGCGCGGCAGAAAGAGCTTTCTGACGTTTGCTCGCGCCTGGCCGAAGCCGGCATACGTGTATCGTTGTTTATCGATCCAGATCCGCAGCAAATCGATGCCGCCGTCAGCTGCGGCGCACCCGTGATCGAGATTCATACCGGGCATTTTGCAGATGCGGTCGGTCTTGAGCAGGAGCACGAGTTGGAGCGGATCCGGCGCGCTGTGCACCAGGGGCTTGACTTGGGGCTACAGGTGAATGCAGGTCATGGCTTGCACTATCATAATGTACAGACGATCGCGGCAATACCCGGCGTCACCGAGCTCAATATCGGTCACGCGATTGTAGCGCGTGCCGTGTTCACAGGTCTGCGGGAGGCGGTACGGGAGATGAAACGTTTGATGTTGCAAGCGAGACCGGCATGATCTTCGGTATCGGTACGGACATCGTCCGCATAGCGCGTATACAGCAGAACCTGCAACGATTCGGAGAGCGTTTTGCGCGTCGTATTCTGACGGAACAAGAGCTACTAGACTACCAAAGACAGAGGAAACAAGCGCACTTCCTGGCTCGTCGCTTCGCCGCCAAGGAAGCGACAGCTAAGGCTATGGGACTTGGATTCAGCAACGGCCTGGGTCTGCGACAGATTGGCGTGGCTCACGATACAAACGGCAAGCCACGACTGGAGTTCAGCGGTTTTGCTTTGCAGTTCTTGGCAAGCCACGGCATCACCGAGTGCTACGTCAGCCTCGCTGACGAGGAGGACCACGCCGTAGCGTTTGTGGCGCTGGCGAGTTCCTCGCCGCAATCAGTTTCTTAAGCTATGTTGGCGGTTCCTTCAGGCGCGCCGACTCTTTGCTTCGATAGTGGACTCGACCCGTCCGTCGCGCTGCAGCAGCGCTTGGAACTCGCGCGCAGGGAGAGGTTTACTGATTAGGTTACCCTGAAATTCGTTACACTTGCGGGCGCGCAGAACTTCCAGTTGCTCGGTCGTTTCCACACCCTCTGCGATCACTTTCAGGTTCAGGCTGTGCCCAAGAGCCGTGATGGTCGCCACAATGGCCGAATCATATGGGTCGGTGGTAATGTCGCGAACGAAGTAGCGATCGATCTTCAGTGCATCGATTGGAAAGCGTTTGAGATAGGAGAACGACGAGTAACCTTTACCGAAATCATCGATCGCCAGATAAAGACCCATGCCTCGCAAGTCGCGCAACGTCTTGATCGTGAGATCGACGTCCTCCATGACGATACCTTCTGTGATTTCCAGAGCAAGCCCGTCTGCGTCCAGTGGCGTGTCAGCTAAAATGCGACTGATCTTGTCCACAAGATATTGATCCAGGAACTGGCGCGCCGACAAGTTAACGCTGATACGGACGGGCGCATAGCCGGCTTCGCGCCAGGCCTTGTTCTGCAGGCACGCAGTTTGTATTACCCATTCGCCAATTGGCACGATGAGGCCGGTCTGTTCGGCCAGTGGAATGAATCTGTCGGGATATATCATTCCTTTTTCTGGATGCCACCAACGTAGCAGCGCTTCGGCGCCGACAATAGCGCCAGTTTCGATGTCCACCAACGGATGGTAGTGGAGCTCGAGCTCGCCGTTTTCGAGGGAGTGGCGCAAGCTGTTTTCCATGTCGAGTCGCTCGACAGCGGCGGCATTCAGCTCCCGCGAATAGAATTGATAGTTACCTCTGCCCATGGCCTTGGCATGGTACATCGCAGAGTCCGCATTCTTTAACAAGTCGTCAAAAGTCTTGCCATCGCGTGGATAGAGCGCGATACCGATACTCGCCGTTGCACTCACTTCATGCCCAGATAAGATAAACGGTTTACAGACACTGGCGAGTATCTTGTCTGCAATCGCAGTCAAACTAGTCATCACATCATGAGCGGGATCAAGATCGGGTATGATAATTGTAAACTCGTCGCCCCCGAGTCGGGCTACAGTATCGACACTGCGGACACAATGCGTAAGGCGATGCACGATCTCTTTGAGAAAGAGATCGCCGACGGCATGGCCGAGTGAATCGTTAATGGACTTGAAGCGATCAAGATCCAAGAACAACACCGCCACGAGAGTGTCGTTGCGTTCCGCGCGAACCAGCGCTTGCGGCAAGCGGTCTTTCAACAACACGCGGTTCGGCAGATCCGTCAAGCCATCGTAGTGGGCCTGATGGTAAAGTTTTTCTTCCCAGCTCGCGTTTGATAATGCTACGGCCACGCGGTCAGCCAGGCGTCGCACCTGCGTCAAATCCTCTTCGGTACAGCTTGCTTCCCCGCGAAAACCGAGAGCGATGACGGCAGAAAGCGATTCATCGAGAAAAATTGGCAACAATAGATACGATTCTGCCCCTTGCTTGATAAAGGGCAGCACATAATCGGGTGTATGTCCCTGTGCGTCGATCAGCAGGTGATCGGTATTCTCGTGTAGCACGCGCACGTCCTCTGCGAGCACCTCGGTCTCGTAGGACAGCAACTCGCCCGCGGAGTTGATTCCGTAAAATGTCCGGGCCGGGTTTTGCGGTTCGCTTTCTATCAATGTGACGCTAACCATGTCGCACAAGACGATGTCGCGCATGCGTAACAGTACGGTCTTGATGATGTTTTTTGCGTCTAATGCCGACAGAATCAGTCGATCGATTTCTGCCATCGTCGACAAAACGTTGAACTGTCTACCGAGACGAAATGCCATGGTGTTGAAGGAATTTGCAAGCTCCTCGAATTCGTCTCCGCTCTTGACCATAACGCGAGTGCCAAATTCCCGATTGGCGATCTTGCGAGTGCTGTCACGTAGATTCTCCAGTGGCACAAGGCTACGCCGTATCTGGCTGATACTGAGGATAAGCACCAGTAAAATCGACATGAGCGTTACAGCCGGAAAGATCATCTTAAAATCGGCAATGGCACTCGATATGTAGGAGCGCGATTCACCGACCATTACTGTCCACTTGGGAGTCAAGTAGGTCGCCGCGAGAAATACGGACCAATAACTTACGAGATACTCTTGATCGCCCCATTTCCAGGTCTGTGGCCCTTCACTAGATTTGTGGCTTTCAAACTGGGGGGCTTTGGTGAACTCCGTGGGGGTCTTCCGCGAGCAATACAACGGATGGTTCATGGCATCGAACACGCAAAGTTCGGTCGCAAGAGTTAGTGTGTATCTGACGTCCCACAGGTAGGCGGTATTAATCTCACCGAGCAGGACACCTCGACCAGGGTTCGCAGGGTCGAGCACGGTCCACATGAATAGATGGGCCGGCTGGCCATTGCTGTACTGGGTGGACAGAGCGGATTTTCCGGAGGCGATATGCGCACGTTCAGCTTCGGTAAGCGTGGGCGCGGGAGAAAGGCTGCCGAGTAGCACCACCGGTGCGGCGCCCTCGGTCACCAAGGCGATGCCATTGAAATGCTGTCGGATACGTTCGCCGAAACTCTTGCCGACGTGTTCTATAGACACGCGTGGGCTACTTCTGAGATACGCGGCCGTCATCTGCAATTGTGCTTCGAGGGCCAGCAGGCGTTCAAAGATAGCCATACCTACAGACTTGCTCGCCTGATGCAGGTGCTTATCTGTTTGTTGACTGAAATGTCCTGTGACCTGACGAAACGAAAGGGCTGCAAGCGCGAAAATGGGCACCAGCGCTGACACAATGAAAAGGATGAAGATGCGCCTGGCGACCTTGCTGCGCAGAAATGTCGCGTCGAGTTTCATTTTCTGGCTGGTTAGTAATCTACTGCGACGCCGATGAACGCACCGTTGTTAGCGCGGATGATGTCATCGCGGCTGTCTGCGGCGGTCAGCGGTCCTTTGCTGGCGCCATCCTTGCCCATGCTGTAGAGGTCATAATCGGAGTTCAGTGGCACTAGAAAGCGATCTTTACGCAGACTGCCAGTGCCTTTAAGGCCAGCACCGGCGATACGCAAATAGCGGTAAGGGTTACCCCAGGGATCGCGAAAACTCGCGCGACCTATTTCGGCCAGCGTACCTGGCAACTCACCCTTTTTCGCCTCATAGGCGCCAATTGCTAACTCCAAAGTACGGATATCCGTTTTCGCTTGTACGATATTTGCGCGATTCACGTAGCTTGTGTACGCGGGTATGGCAATGCCTGCCAACGTCGCCACGAGCGTCAACGCGATAAGCCATTCGATCAACGTAAATCCTACGTTGCGCCGCCACGCCGGCGCAGCTCCGCGATCAGCCAGCGGACACGCCCGACCGCCCTGCGGCGAAAGGGGGGAAGCCAATTCCGACATCTTCTTCAGTGTAGACGAGGGAGTAGGGGGTTGCCGTTCAGTGTTAAGCGCGTAGGTGATTGAATATCTGTAGTTTCTGTCGGAACCACTCGCAGGAAGTGAGGCTCAATGGGTATGAGCCTGTGCCGCGATGCATTCGACGTTAATGAGCCAAATTGTGCGGTTTCATTACATGAGCGCGATGACGGCACGCTGGTTGCACAGGTACAACCCAAGGGCTAGTTTTCTAGAGGCATGTCCAGGGACAGGTTGATCTAAGTTACTAATTTCTCTCAGTTTCAGTGACCGCGCAGACCGCACAAGCAAGTCGCAATAACGCCTTACCTGCCGCCTACCGGCTGGCTGAGTACGTGATCGAAAGCGTCCTCGGCCATGGCGGGTTTGGGATCACTTACCTTGCTCGTGACACCAAACTAAGCTCGCGCGTTGCCATTAAGGAGTACTTTCCCCAGGCGTTCGCTTATCGTGATCGCCAGTCGACTATCCTGCCTACGACCGACGGTGGCGAGAATTATCAATGGGGCTTGCAGGAGTTCCTGAAAGAGGCGCGAGCACTAGCGAAGTTCAAACATAACCACATCGTCCGTGTCCTTCGCTTTGTCGAAACCAATGGCACTGCCTACATGGTGATGGAATACGAAGAGGGAGAGAGCCTCGCGGAATACCTACGGAAAACCGGTGGTCATCTGAATGAAGCGACGCTACTAAGCATATTCTTGCCGATCCTGGGCGGACTACAAGCGGTGCATGACGCGGGCCTGTTGCATCTCGATATCAAGCCCGAAAATATCTACCTCCGCAGTAACGGCCAGCCCATGCTGATCGATTTCGGCTCCGCACGCCATACCAAAGGCAAGTCAGCGCAGGATCAAAAGACTGCACTGACCCCCGGGTACGCCGCTATCGAGCACTATCCGAATTTCGGCAAGCAGGGTCCGTGGACCGATGTTTACTCGATCGGTGCGACGCTCTATCGCTGTACCACGGGGATGGAACCGGTAGGCGCATTGGAACGCTACCAAGGGCTGCGCGATAAGCGTAACGATCCGCTGCGTCGCGCGACCACATTTGAGCGACCGCACTATGCCACGCACATTCGCGAGTGCGTAGACTGGGCGCTGAAACTCTCGCCGCGCGAGCGTCCGCACACGGCCTTTGCTCTGCAACGTGGTTTGATGGGCCACGGCATGAGCAACAAAAAAGCAATGCCACAATCCGCCGTAAACTTTCGTTCGGGATTTATTGGTATTTCGAAGATTGCCACACAGTTGGAGGATGAAAGCAAGATCAAACGCGGGTTTTTCGAGAAATTGCTTATCGGC